>JAUQWQ010000061.1 GCA_030835085.1 Ignavibacteria bacterium | reverse complement strand
AAGACTGCTGAATAAGGATGGTACTTTCAACAGCAGACGTACCGGGCTGCCGTTTTGGGAGACTTTTAATTTTTATCATTACCTGGTCGGTGTCTCGTGGTTCAAATTCTCGCTCATAATATTCAGCGGGTATGTAACGCTTAACCTGCTGTTTGCAATTGTGTATTACCTGCTTGGAGTTGATACTCATTTGCTTGGTGTAATCGCAAATAATGAGATTGATAAATTCCTGGAATCGTTCTTCTTCAGCGCGCAGTCATTTACCACCGTGGGATACGGGCGAATAAGTCCCGTTGGCGTATGGACAAGCTCAATAGCATCGTTTGAATCACTTGTTGGATTGATGTGTCTTGCAATTGCTACAGGTTTATTCTACGGCAGATTTTCAAAGCCTGTTTCCAAGGTGCTGTACAGCAAGAATGCTGTTATAACTTCATTCAAAGATGTAACGGCATTCCAGTTCAGGATAGCTAATGAACAGAAATCAGAACTGATAGATGTCGAAGTAAGGGTGATGTTCAGTATACTGCGTGATGAAAATGCAAATTCACCCAACAGGAAGTATTACAACCTGAAGCTTGAGTTCAGTAAAATAAATTTCTTTTCGCTTATCTGGACAGTTAATCATGTAATTGATAGCGATAGTCCATTGTACGGCTTAACTAAGAATGACCTTACAAAAGGCCATGCGGAGTTTTTGATACTTCTCCAGGGTTATGATGATACTTTCATGTCAAATGTTCATTCGCGTTCATCATACAGGCATAATGAAATTTTATGGAACGCGAAATTTGCGAATGTGTACGGCTTTGATGAGGACGGCAGAACAACCGTCGCGCTGGATAAGATCAGTGAAACGGAAAGTGTTTAACAATTAACAATGAACAAATAACAGATAACAAATACCAAATAGCAGTTAGCAAAAAGCAGATAACAAATATCAATTCATTATAATCAATTGTCATTTTATAAATTAATATCTTTTAAGGAGGTAGTTTTATGAAGGCTCACAATTCATCCAAACTGTTTTTCATAGCAGCGTTATTTTTTGTTTTATCATCATATCTTTATGCGCAGGATATGAAAAAACCCGACCCGGTAAGTAATGAAACCGTAAATATGCTTCTGGGTAAATGGGAAGCTGAGCCCTATGATATGATGGGCTCAAAATGGAACGAATCGGCTAATCATTACATGGCATTGAACGGGCAGTTCATGTACATTGACCTGGAAGGCGCTGATGATAAAGGTGTAACATTCAAAGGTCACATTGTAATGAAAATAAGTGCCGATGGCTCATTAACCGGCTGGTCATTTGATGATTGGGGACAGGTTGGTACTTATTCAGGTACTGCAAAAGGCAATAAAATAACCGTGAACGGCAAATCAGATATGGGAACCGATGTACGTGAAATTGAGATTAACGGAAACAAAATGACGCATAAGGTCACAATGACTATGAAAGGCGCCGACGGAAAAGATATGACAATGACACAGACGATAAATTATAATAAGAAGTAAGTTTAAGCAAACAAAGGTAAAAACATTTTCGTGCAGAGACGTCCCGGTGGGACGTCTCTTTAATATTACCCAGTTGCTGGACTTACGTGACTAAATCTGCTTTAGCGGAGGAAGTTGACCAACAACTATTTTTGAATGCTTTTCTTTGAGACTTAGTGCCTTTGTGGCAGTCTTTTGTTTTATATCACGAATTTTCATAAATGCACCACTTATACTATTGGAAATTGAGACTCATTTGTTTTTTGTAATTTGAGATTCCCGCCTTCGCGGGAATGGCTAATCAAAAGCATCTCTCATAAATTATCCGTATATTTGTAGTATTAAATCGTGCCGTGAGTACGGCAAACCGTGAGATATTCCTCAGTTAAACTTCTATTTATCAGTCGTAATATTTGCGAAACAATTCAAATTCCCTAAAATCGAGGGGGATTAAACTAATTATTTAAAATTGGAAACATTAAAATTCGAAGATTTAAACCTCTCCAAAGAGGTGACCAAAGCCGTTGCTGATCTTGGCTTTGAAGAAGCTACGCCCATTCAGTCACAAGCCATTCCTTTCCTGCTCGAAGGCAGGGATCTGATAGGACAGGCGCAGACCGGAACTGGCAAAACTGCCGCGTTCGGCATTCCCGTTATAGAAAAAATGGACCCGGCTTCAAAACATACACAGGCAATTGTTCTCTGCCCAACCCGCGAGCTTGCCATCCAGGTAGCTGAAGGATTCAGCGACCTCTTGAAATATAAAAAAGGCATCAAGGTTCTTCCGGTTTACGGGGGACAGTCAATAGAGCGTCAGTTAATGACCTTAAGAAAAGGCGTGCAGATAATCATTGCAACTCCCGGCAGGCTGATGGATCACCTTGAGCGCAAAACTATAAAATTTGATAACGTGCACACAGTTGTTCTTGATGAAGCTGATGAAATGCTCAATATGGGTTTCCGTGATGATATTGAATCGATATTAAAACAGGTACCAAAAGAAAGACAGACAATATTCTTTTCGGCTACAATGCCGAAGGCGATACTTGAGCTTTCGAAGAAGTACCTGAATAAACCTGAACATGTTAAGGTTGTTCATAAAGAGCTTACCGTACCTAACATTCAGCAGTTCTACTATGAATTAAAACCCAACATGAAGCTTGAAGTATTAACCAGGCTTATTGATGTTAACAATCCTACACTTTCGCTTGTGTTCTGTAACACAAAACGCACGGTTGATGGTTTGGTTGCGCATTTAAAGGCAAGGGGATATTCTGGCGAAGCATTGCATGGCGACTTAAAGCAGAGCCAGCGTGACAGGGTTATGGATAAATTCCGCTCAGGTAAGCTTGACCTGCTTGTGGCAACAGATGTTGCCGCGCGCGGTATTGATGTCGATGATATCGATGCTGTATTCAATTACGATATGCCCCAGGATGAGGAATATTATGTACACAGGATAGGCAGAACTGCCCGCGCCGGAAGGAACGGACAGTCGCATACATTTGTAGTTGGTAAAGAATTCCACAAAATAAAAGATATTGAAAGATATACCAAAACAAAGATATTAAGAAAAGACGCTCCAAGCTCTGAAGATGTCGCAACTTTGCGTACATCATCATTCCTTGAAGAAATTAAAAAAGCTATCGGTGATGGCTCTGACCTTAAAAAGTACGATACATATATCGAAAAGCTTGTAGCTGAAGATTTCACATCATATGAGATCGCAGGCGGACTGATAAAGATGCTTATCAAAAGCACCGAAGTTGAAAAGAACGATCTGCCGGCTATTAAAGAGTATGACAGTTCATCAGACGGCAGAAGAGACAGAAAAGGCGGCGATAGAAAACGCGGCAGAGATAGAGACCGCGGCGGCGATAGAGGAGACAGGCGTGAAAGATCATACGGCAATGATAGATCATATGGCAATGAAAAGTCATATGGCAGCGAAAGGTCTTATGGCGGCGAGAAATCTTATGGAGGCGAAAAATCCTATGGCGGCGATAAGTCATACGGCAAGGATAGATCATATGGTAAGGACCGTGACCGTTCATTTGGCAAAGATAAACGCAAAGGTGATTTTAAGAAATCAGGCAGTAACGCTAATATGGTCAGACTCTTTGTAAACGTTGGTAAAAAATCCAAAGTAGGCGCAGGTGATATACTTGGTGCTATTGCGGGCGAATCAGGCATTTCAGGCAGCCAGATTGGCGCAATTGATATGTATGATAAATTTACATTTGTAGAGGTTGATAAAAAAGTAGCTGATACTGTTGTAGAATCAATGCACAATAATACCATCAAAGGTAATAAAGTAGCAATTGATTTCGCAAAAGACAGGGATTAAATCTGATCAAAATATTTTGTTAACTAAAAGCCGTCTCTTGAGACGGCTTTTTTTGTTGCAATAATGCAGCTCTTCATGAACAAGGGGCTGTAGCCCCTTGTTCTTATATGCCGGATTACTTCACGAGTACAATTTTTATAACTGAACTTTTTCCTTCACTCACAGCTTTACAAATATACGTGCCGCTTGGCAGATCACTGCCGTTAAAACTTATATCATAATTTCCCGCCGTCATAAACTCATCGCGCAGAATTTTCACTTCACGACCCAGCATGTCATACAAAACAATTTTTACATTACCGTTATCAGGCAATGCGAGCTTTATGATCGTTTCGGGGTTAAACGGATTTGGATAGTTTTGATGAAGTAAAAATTGTTCAGGGATTTCATTGTTCTGTGAAATTATCCCTATCGTCGTATTTCCCATCCTTAACCCGTTGCCAAAACTTGTAACCCATATTTCATTTGCGTTAAAGGGATTATAAAAAACCCGTTCAGGCTGGCGGAAACTGTATGTTGTAACTGAACTGAATACCGGATTCGCCGCAGATACATTGGTGCTGTAAAAAAGTCCGTTAATTTCGCTTGTCATAAAAGCAATATCAGCGTTCACGGGACTGAAAGTAACCGATGTAACTCTATCGGTACTGTTCACTCTAACCCAGTTCACTCCGCGGTTTGTTGTTCTGTACAAGCCGCCCAAACCGTTGGGTGGACCGCCCCAGCCGCTGAATACTCCAACATACCATGTATTCTGCGAAGCATCATGCGGATAAACTACAATATCTTTTGTCCAGTAATGCATTCCCGTGTGACTTCTGTCAATCCACGTTGCGCCCTGGTTTGTACTTACAAATACACCTGAACTTGCCGTAAAAACTCCCCCGGCTGTTCTTCTGCCTGAGTATGTGCAGATGAGTGTGCCATCATTGAGTACTTTTACGTTAAAAGGGTGACCCTCTGTCCGCGGCGGAAGCGATACACGGGTCCATGTAGATGCGACGCCGTTCTGTATATCATTTGAAATAAATATACCGCCCTGCGTGCTGTGGATAACACTTGCGTACATTCTGTTTGCATTTGTCGGATCAAGTGAAAGCCAAATTACGGGGTGATTGAAATTATGCATGGTTTGCCACGCTGCGCCGTTATTAGAGGACATTAAAACCATTCCAAGCCCCGCGTCGATCCGTGAATCCTGTAAATAAGTGCTTTGATACATATCATGTATATTGGATGATGCGCCGTACATCATTCCGTTTGTATGCTTAATGGTATGATACATTGTATTCTGTGTATGACCGCTGTAATTAAATGACCATAACGCTCCCGCATTGGTTGAGCGCACTCCGCGTATATCAGAAAATGAGGCGAACATATTATTGGCATCTCCCCACGTTAACCACCAGCAGGAAGTATTTTCTAACCCGTTGCCTTCATAACTTTTGCCGGGTGTAATTACGGTGTTAATCGGATTCTGTGTAGCCTGCGTAACATATGCCTGCTGCCATGTGGCTGCACCGTTAGTGCTTACATGAACAAAACCAAAATCGGATATTGCGAGCCTGTTAACATCAAGAGGGGAGACCGTAAAACCCATGGCGCACTCGCCATAGCCCCAGCCTCTATCGCCGCCGGTGCCTTGCCATCCTGTAACGATATTCTGATTGTTAGTCGTAATTATCGTCTGTACCCAGCTGGTACCCGCATTTGTGCTTTTGAACACAGTTGGGTAGCCTGAATTATTACTTCCCGAAACGTAAATTGTATTAATATTATTTACAGCCATAGAAACAAAGAAGGGGAAGTCAGTACCCTGAGTTATACCTGTCATTTTCAGAGACCATGAAGGCTGACCGAAATCAATTGAATACACGCCGCGCGAAATATCCCAGTAATCGCTGCCCGGAATGCCTGCATAAATATCATTTCTATCCGCTGTGACTGCGAAAAATCTGGTAACTCCGCCTTGTTTGGCACCGGCAAATGAAAGCAAACCATTGGCAGGCGGTATTCCGGTGAGAGTATTCATTGTAAACGTACTCCCGCTGTTGGTTGAAACCAGCAGCCCGTCGTTTGTGCCAACAAAAATTCTTGTGGAATCAAAGAACACACCCGCAACATGACAGCCGCTGCCTGAACCGCTTGTGTATTTCAGAGTAAATGAAGTACCGCCATTATTGGAGAACCATAATTGTGAGTAATCGGTGATAATAATATTATTTGGATTGTAAAGATCGGAGTAAAGAGAAAGTGCTTCGCCGTTTGTCGGATCAGAAACGAGATTACCCCACGTTATGCCGCCATCTGTTGACCTTGAAGGAGTTGAAACATCGTTCCTGTGATTGATGCAGTATAAAAGCTGGGGATTAACAACATTGAACTGTACTTTTGAATTACTTCCGCCCTGCATCTGCGCAAAATTCACAGGCTGCCATGATACTCCAGCATTAGATGAACGGAAAAGTTCGCTCATATCGCAGCCAACAAATATTTCGTTAGCATTATTTGGGTTGAATGAAGGTGAAAATAATGCGCCGCCTCCGCCAATACCTTTTGAGACCCAGTTTGCAGGCTGTGAAATTAAAACCAAATTAACAGTAATTAAAAGAAAAACCGAAGTGCAGGTAAATTTGTTGAGTAACATATGCTATTCCCCCTGTTGAAAGCTGTTATTCAATTGTACAAGTAATGTAAATTAACATTTAAACTCTTGTGTTTCTTCACCTTTTAAGGGTAGAAATGATATTTATCAAGAAAAAGGGGTAGCAACCCCTTGTTCGAAAGTCCCGGGAATTGTTCGTGCCAGTAAAGAACAAAAACAAATGGGCTGCAGCCCCTTGTTCGAAAAATCTACAATGAAAACGAGTTCATCATATTATTTATACTGAAATACATACTGCTCACCTTCATTCAGTATCTTCAGACCTTCTGAATATGGCTTAGATATTGCGAGTCCCGTTGCTGAATTTGTACCGTATCTTTCGGCAAGATCTTTGAGTACATACACGGGAATATTAGGGTCATCAAAATATTCCAGCGCGCCGTAATGGACTGGTATCATGTAATCAGCTTTCAGCTCATCAAATACTTTCAGCGCGCCAAGTGATGCCAAATGATAATAACTGCCGTCAGTTTCGCAGTCACGGCAGGGTCCCACAGGTATCAAAGCGAGATCTATTTTATATTGTGTCCCAAGATATTTATAAGCAAACTCGTCATAAGTTGTATCACCGCCGTAAAAGACGGTTATGCCTTTATATTCGATGATGTAACCTGTACATCCCGGGACCTTCCATGTGTAGCTGTCCATTCCGTACCGGCCGCCCTGATGCTGAGCGAATACAGCGGTAATCTTTACCCCGTCAATTTCCCGTGATTCACCAATATAACCCAGCTCTTTTGAATTAGCCGTCTTAAGCCGTATCATTTCCATATCATACGATGGCAGGTATTCCTCCGACCCGTAGGGTATGAATAATTTAGCTTTCGGGAAACGTTTATCCAGGTCATTCAGACTGCCAAGGCTCATATGGTCCATATGCGCATGCGATACAGCAACTATATCAAGTTTTGGGATATCTTTGATGTTCAAACCGGCTTCGACCTTGCGCAGAACCACGCCTGATATTACATCCTCAAAAACGGGGTCAACCAAAATTACTTTGTCTTCAATCTGTAATAATACTGTTGAGTGGCCGACCCATAATGCTGAGAGTCTGACGTTATCTTTTACGGGATCTTTTATCTTGTTCTTAACCTTTTCAGGCTCCCCGAAAATTGAATCACCAATACTTTTCATCCCGACCCTTACAGGCCAGCATCCTATGATAGTTACGGTAAATAATATAAATAAAAATATAGCTGAGCGTTTCATCATATAGACTAAAAGTATTTTAAATAAAAGCCGATATTATACCTGCTTCTTTCATCAAAATTGTAACTGAACTGGAGACCCACGAATCCAAACAAAAAGTACAAACCGCCTTCGGCTGACCAGTAGCCGTTCTTTCCGGTTAAATCATCATTTCTGTGTGTATACTTTCCGCCAACAGAAAATGAAATCTTCTCGCCATCACCTTTAATGGGAAGAATAATCCTGCTGCCTGCGCTTAAACCGAATCTGGATAGCCCTGAGTATTTGAATCCGGTTACTGTCCACTCCGGCTGAACGAAAATATCCATTGAACCTGTGAACCTGCGAACGGGATTGATCTTAAAGAATTGCAGGGGAGTAGTGTATTTATTTGATCTGAATGAAATGTTTAAGGGAATAAGCTGCCATCTGAGCCCGAATTGTACTTTTGAATTTTTGCCATCTGAATCCTGAAATATGACAGGTGAGGGAATTATCTGCATCATAGCCCAGGAAGTGTACATCTTCTGATAATCAGTGCTATCCTGAGTGAAAACTGAGGAGTTAAGCGAACTTAAGGCGAAAAGTGTAAGTATTAATGTTTTTTTCAATTGAAAACTGCTCTTGGTGGATAGATTACTTAGTTTAATAGCTATAAAGTATATAAAGTTTCTATATTTTTATGATATAATGTAAATTTTCGGGCATTGAAAATAGTTGTTAATGTGAAATGTGGATTCCCGCTTTCGCGGGAATGAGATAGCAAAAAGCGACATAAATCATTGAATTGCAACTTCTTTAAATTTTCGCTATTTTTGTTAAATTCGTTAAAAAATTTAAATAATCACGGAGATTTATAATGGCAGTAGTTGATATTGTAATGCCCAAAATGGGCGAATCAATAATGGATGGCAGAATTCTTAAATGGTTTAAACAGCCGGGCGATAAAATTGACAGGGATGAGACATTGTTTGAAATATCCACGGATAAAGTTGATACAGAAGTACCATCAGCCGAAGGCGGAATACTTGTTGAAGTGCTCTTTGCAGAAGGTGATACCGCAAACGTGGGTGATGTAGTTGCAAGAATTGAAACCGACGCGGCTAATGCCAATGTAAAATCAGGTGTAACAAAAGCTGAAGTTAAAGAAGAACCTAAAGCAGTTGAAAAGGCTCCGGAACCTGTGAAAGAAACAGTGCAGGCCCCCGCGGCTGAAACCAAAACCGAAACCAAATCAGGTTCAGGCTCAGGTTTCTACTCACCGCTCGTGCTTAACATCGCTTCAAAAGAAGGTGTTTCGATGGATGAGCTATCAGGAATTAAAGGCACAGGCAACGGCGGCAGGGTAAGGAAACAGGATATACTTGGATATGTTGAAGACAGAAAAGCAGGCAAAGTAACAAAGCCTGAAGCTCCAAAAGCAACACAGGGCGGAACAACGACCCCTTCAACAGCTAAAGCTGTTACGGTTGAAAGAAAACAGGCTGAATATAAAGCTCCGGAAATACATAAATCAGTTGACTTAACGAATCTGTATAACATGCCGGGCGTTGATGTTGTGCCGATGGATACGCTTCAGTCCAAAATGGCTGAACATATGATAATGAGCATACAGACCTCACCCCACGTTGCTGCAATTGCTGAGTGCGATATGAGCGCTGTAGACAGAGCCCGCAAGGTACTTGGTGATGAATTCCTGAAACGTGAAGGATTTAAATTAAGCTATATGCCGTTTATCTGCGAAGCCGTTGTTAAGGCTTTAAAGGATTTCCCGCTGGTAAACGCATCAATTGACGGAACAAATATCTTAGTTAAGAGTTTTATTAATTTAGGGATAGCTGTTGCGATGGATAACGGCGGACTTATCGTTCCCGTGATAAAGAACGCGGATTCGAAGAATCTGACCGGTATCGCAAGAGAAATGACCGACCTGGCTAAACGCGCAAGAGTTAAAAAATTAACACTTGATGAAATTCAGGACGGAACATTCACTATCACCAATTACGGCGTGTTTGGAAACATTATCGGAACCCCGATAATAAACCAGCCGCAGGTTGCAATTTTAGGTACAGGCGCGATAAAGAAACGCCCCGTAGTAGTTGAAACATCAGAAGGCGACGCAATTGTAATTAAGCCTATGATGTATTTAACGCTCTCGTTCGATCACAGGCTGATAGATGGCGCTTTAGGCGGTAAATTCGTAATGAAGGTAGTTGAATACCTCGAAAATTATACAGTCTAAACACAACATCAGTTACAGAAGTACGTATCGGTCTTGAGATTTGTGGGGCTTTGGTTTGAATAAAATAAAAATATAATATTTATGACAAATTCATTCGGAACTCCCCCTGATCAAAATATAATACAGGGAGATGAGAAAATGCTGGCGCTTTTTTCTCATCTTTCCTTATTTTTAGGGGGTATAGTTTTACCGATAATCTTCTGGGCAACCAACAGGGATAAATCAAAATTCGTGACCTTCCACGCGCTGCAGGCATTGTGGTTCCACATTGCATACATTGCCATACTGCTGGTGTTTATCTTCGGTTTTGTTATCATAGCCGTAATTGGCGGTGTTGGTATGGGTGCTTTTGCGGGAGCAACCGGAAGCAAAGAAATGCCAGTGTTCTTTATTATAGCGATGATAGGTTTTTATATACTGCTTTTCGCGATAATTTTCGGTTCAATCGGGTACTCGGTTTATATGGGAATAAAATCATACCAGGGCAAGCTGGTTAAGTATCCCATAATTGGCAATAAAGTTTATGCAAAGGTATATGGACCGGCAAACTGAACAGGGTTTTTTAACACAGCAGGGTAATTTAACACAGCAGGGCAATGTAACGCAGAATGAAAAGCTTCTTGCCATGTTCGCTCATCTATCAATGTTCTTCGTAAGTCTTTGGGTGCCGCTTATTTTCTGGGCTATCAATAAAGATAAATCGAAGTTTGTTTCGTTCCATTCACTGCAGGCATTGTTCTTTCATATTGCATATACAGTAGTTTTGGTTTTCCTTGTGATATTTGCTGCAGTTGTTGGTATGGCAGCGGGACTCATTAAACCGGGACAAAACAGTCCGCCTGATGTTGGCGCGTTACAGGTAATTGTAGTACTTGCATTGGGTGCAGTTGTTATGGGATTTATATTCGGCTGTGTTGCGCTTGCGATAATTAACGCAGTTTCATCATATAAAGGCGGAATGAAGAAATATCCCATAATTGGAAATATTGTTTACAAAAAGATTTATGGTGTAAATTAAACTTTTTAAGCAGTAGCACAGACATTCTTGTCTGTGCTGTATTTAGAATACACAGGCAGGAATGCCTGTGCTACTACAAGAAAAAAATATAATGTCAGAATTAGTTCAAATAAAATATATAAACACCCACCAGAAGAAGCATTCAGTTGAAAATCCCGATATTGAAAATAACCGCAGGCCTGACTGGCTGAAGGTTAAGCTTCCGACGGGTGAGAATTTTACTTACCTGAAAGAGCTGGTAAGTAAAAAGAAACTGAATACTGTTTGCGAAGACGCACGCTGCCCCAATATGGCGGAGTGTTGGCACCGGAAGACAGCTACATTTATGATACTTGGCGAGGTCTGTACACGCTCGTGCGGATTCTGCTCAGTGAAGCTGGGCAAACCCGATGCGCTTGATTACGATGAGCCGCGCAGGGTGGCTGAATCAGTTAAAGAGCTTGGCCTTAAACATGCGGTCATAACATCAGTTGATAGAGATGACCAGAAAATGGGCGGCGCTGATATATTTGCTATGACGATTAATCAGATCCGCGAACTATCTCCGGATTGTAAAGTAGAGGTTCTTATTCCGGATTTCCGCGGTAACTGGGAAGCGCTGCAGCTTGTTATTGATGCGAGGCCCGATATATTAAATCATAACATTGAAACAGTACCAAGGATGTATCATTTCGTAAGACCCCAGGCGGTTTATGAAAGAACTCTTGAGCTGCTGAAAATTGGTAAAGAAAAAGGGCTGATAACAAAGAGCGGATTTATGGTTGGGCTCGGTGAAACTGATGAAGAAGTGTATGACTTAATGAAAGATCTGAAATCAGTTAATTGTGATATTGTAACAATCGGGCAGTATCTCAGACCCACAAAAAGCCATTTGCCTGTTCAGCGATATGTACATCCCGATATTTTTAAGGAGTACAAGCTTAAAGGTAAAGAAATGGGATTCCGTCATGTTGAATCGGGTCCATTGGTTAGAAGTTCTTATCATGCTGATGAGCAGTCAGTTTAAATCGAAATAGTAGCACAGACATTCTTGTCTGTGTATATTGGTTATGTGATGTAGGGTATTTATCCGACATGCCTGCGAGAGCAGGCTGAAAAAAGTAAAAAAGTAAGTTAAATTATACAGGAGCATTTTTATTGCGTAAATTACATATAGTCCTTTTGTTGATCTTTTCATTCCAGTTTACAGGAGAGCTGTTTTCACAAAAGCTGAATCCCGAAACAACGGAGTACCGTTACTGGATATTTTTTAAGGATAAGGGCAATTATAAACCGGGCGATATTCTGGCACCCGGAAGCGAAGGCTACAACATTGCAAAGGCTGAGCTTACCGAAAAAGCGCTTTGGCGCAGGTCAAAGGTGCTTGCCCCTGAGCTTGTTGTGAACTATAACGATATTCCCGTAAAGCAGGAGTACATTGATGCGGTTGTAAAGCTTGGCTTAACACCGCATGCAGTATCAAAATGGTTCAACGGCGTAAGCATTAAGGCAAAAAAAGATAAGCTTGATGAGATTAAAAAGCTTCCGTTTGTTGAAAAAATAGAAGGCGTTGGATTTTTGGAATTCGTAAAGGTAACACCAAGTGGTAAGACAATTAATGAACAGGATAGATATTATTCAGCTAAAACTAAACTGGATTATGGCTACTCATACTGGCAGAATGAACAGATAAATGTGCCTAAGCTGCACGATTTTGGTGTAACCGGTTACGGAGTAACCGTGGGTATGTGTGATGATGGATTCAACTGGCGCAGACACGAAGCGCTTATGACAAGGAATGTAAAAGGGGAGTATGACTGGATATTCAAGGATGATTCAGTTCAATACCAAACCCAGCCAAACCAGATGCCGGGAGATAGCTATGACCAGGATGGTCATGGTACTTCAACTATGTCAACCTTAGGGGGATACTTCCCCGGGCAAATAATAGGTCCCGCGTTTGATGTTGAGTTTTATTTAAGCAAGACGGAAGCAGGGGCAAGCGAAACTCCCGTTGAGGAAGATTTCTGGCTTGAAGGTGTTGAATGGATGGAATCACAGGGTGTTGAAGTTATTTCAAGTTCATTGATCTATAAACCGTTCGATCTGCCTAATAATCAGTATACTTACAAAGATATGAACGGCAAGACTACAGTTATTGTAAGGGCAGCTGATCTTGCATCAAAGCTAGGTGTGGTAGTGGTGAACTCAATGGGAAATGAAAGCCAGACAACACCGCCGAGTATCGTTTCACCGCCGGATGGCGAAAATGTTATTGCTGTCGGCGCGGTTGATAGCGCAGGAAGAATTGCGTATTTCAGTTCAAACGGTCCGACAAGTGACGGAAGAATTAAGCCTGATATTGTAGCAATGGGCGTTGATGTTTATGCGGCAGCGTCTTATTCATTTACTTATGATACAGCGGGTTATTCATACGTTAGCGGTACATCGTTTTCGGGTCCCTTAACCGCAGGAGTATGCGCGCTGATACTTTCGGTTCACCCTGAGCTTACTCCATTGCAGGTATTGGAAGCATTAAAAATGACAGCCAATAAAAAGGATTCACCCGGCAATGTATACGGCTGGGGTTTGATAAACGCCTATAACGCAGCATTATATTACGGCCTGATTATCAGCAACAAACCTGAAATTACAGAAGTTGGTGATAACCAGAGTATATCTATCAGCGTGCTATCTAACAATACAGTTGTACCTGAATCAGTAAAGATGTTTTATTCAATGAATGGCGGCGAATTCACAGAGCGGCAAATGGTACTGACTGAAAAATCAGGTGAGAATAATTCCGGCAAGTATACAGCAACGGTTCCGTTTGATGTAAGAACTGATAATGTTAAGTTTTATTTTTCAGCATCAGATGAAAAGGATTCACGCACCGCGCCATATAATGCGCCCGCGAAGTTCTTTTACTTTGATCCTGATACAAAGAAGCTCTTAATTTATTAATTTTAAAGAAAAGGTTTTTAGGTTTATTTGAGTAAACTACACACAACAAAAAAAGAAGAAGAAAAAGCGATACTTGTCTGCACAACAATTCCCAAATCAACAACGGCAAAAACAGTAAAGCAGAAAATTTTCAAAGAGCACCTCGATGAGCTTGAGTTCTTGACTCAAACGGCGGGAGCCGCTGTAGTTGATAAGTTTTACCAGGAGCGCGACAAGATCGATAAATCATTATTTATCGGCAAAGGTAAAGCACAGGAAATTGCGAAGAAAGTGGAAGATGATAAAATTGATCTTGTCATTTTCGAAAATTCGCTTTCACCGACACAGATAAGGAATCTTGAAAAGATAATCAAATGCAAGGTTCTTGATAAACCTGCGCTGATACTTGATATATTCGCTTCCAATGCCAAAACATCTGAGGCTAAGACACAGGTCGAGCTTGCGCAATTGCAGTACCTTCAGGCTAGACTGACGAGAGCTTGGACACATTTATCCAAACAATACGGTGGAATCGGCACAAAGGGTCCGGGTGAAACACAGATCGAGACCGATAGAAGGCTTATAGGTACGCGTATTTCTTTGCTTAAGGAAAAGCTTAAAAAGATCGAAGAGCAGCGTAAGACTCAGCGCCAGCAGCGCGGCGGATTTTCGCGCATAGCGCTTGTTGGCTACACCAACGTAGGCAAATCAACCCTGCTTAACCTGCTTACAAACGCAGGTGTGTATGTTGAAAATAAATTATTCGCTACGCTTGATACATCAACAAAGGTGCTTAAAGAAATTAACGGTGAGAAACTTCCGCAGCCTGTGCTGATTAGCGATACAGTTGGATTTATACGTAACCTGCCGCATGACCTTATCGAATCATTTAAAAGCACGCTTGCCGAAGTTGTTGAAGCGGATATTCTGCTTCATGTAATTGATCTTTCAAGTGAAAGCTATGAAGACCAGATAACCGTGGTTGAAGAAACCCTCAAAGATCTCGGGGCGGATTCAAAACAGGTAATAATGGTATTCAACAAAGTTGATAAGCTGGTAGATGATAATAAGCAGGAGCTCATTTCTGCATTAAAACAAAGATATCCCGATTCTGTATTCATTTCAGCTTTTAAAGGCATTAATATGGGCAGCCTGTTTGATAAGATTATTGATGAGATGAAAAATGAAATTGAGGAAGTTGAGATAAAAATTCCGGCAAACGATCCGGATGCATATAAAATTATCAACATGCTTCACGAAGAAGCTGATATAGTTTCAACCAAATACTTAACAAAGTTCATAAAGCTTAAAATTAAAGGTAACAGCAAACATTTAAAGAAAATATTGAGCGGACTGAGTTCCGAAAAACAGCCGCCCAGAGGAAAATTAAAAAAGAATAGAAAGGAATTGTCCGCAGAATCAGCTTAACATTTGCGGATAACTTGAGATATCATGTCAACAAATTATAAAGGTGTAGATTATTTCAATATAGATGCGCTTCTTTCTGAAGAAGAAAGAATGATCCGCGATACAACCCGTGACTTCGTCACAAACGAAGTCATACCGGTTATAGAAAAACATAACCAGGCTATGACATTCCCCAGGGATTTAATTCCCAAAATGGCGGAGCTTGGATTTTTCGGTCCGACCCTGCCTGCTGAATACGGCGGAATGGAAGTGAACAATGTTGCTTACGGATTAATGATGACTGAGCTTGAAAGGGGAGATTCCGGTTTAAGAAGCTTCGCTTCGGTTCAATCTGGACTGGTTATGTACCCAATTTACGCATACGGAAGTGAAGAGCAGAAGAAAAAATGGTTACCATCACTTGCAAAAGCTGAAAAGATTGGCTGCTTCGGTCTGACTGAGCCTGATTTCGGCTCAAATCCCGGCGGTATGATAACCAACGCAAAGAAAGTTGATGGCGGCTACATCCTTAACGGTGCGAAGATGTGGATAACAAATTCACCAATTGCTGATATAGCAGTTGTATGGGCAAAGCTTGATGGCGTTGTGCACGGATTTTTAGTTGAGCGCGGATTTAAAGGATTTGAAACTCCTGAAACACACGGTAAACTCTCGCTGCGCGCATCTATCACCGGTGAAATTACCCTGCAGGATGTGTTTGTTCCTGATGCTAACCTATTACCCGGTGTAAAAGGACTCAAGGGTCCTTTAGGCTGCCTTAACCAGGCAAGGTATGGCATTGCATGGGGTGTACTCGGCTCCGCAATGGAGTGTTACGCAACAGCATTAGAATATTCACTCTCGCGCATTCAGTTTGATAAACCCATTGCCGCTTACCAGATGACACAGGAAAAGCTTGTATGGATGCTGAATGAAATTACAAAGGGTCAATTAATGGTTTACCGTTTAGGCAGAATGAAAGATGACGGAACAATCAAGCATACACACATCAGCATGGCTAAGCGCAATAACTGCGAAATAGCGTTGACAATATGTCGTATGGCTAGAGAAGTCCTCGGTGCAAATGGAATACTTGATGAATATCCTGTAATGCGTCATGCGAATAATCTGGAATCAGTAAAGACCTACGAAGGCACACATGAAATGCATACATTGATAATTGGTGAGGATATAACGGGGATACCGTCCTTCAGAGTGGATTATAAATAATTTTTTAAGCATTCCCGCGGAGGCGGGAATCTCTTGCTTGCTTCAAAGAGACAATTCAAAGGCAGTTTAAAAGCAGGGACGCATAAGCGTCCCTTTTTCTTTTTTCATGTAATGACACAAAGTTAAACACTTTAGTGTCCGTTCATTGAACGGACATTTTTTTTAGGAACCGCGCCAAATTTTACCTGAAAAATCGTCACTTTACTGCCACTTTCACGTGATTTCGCTAACTAAAATCATATTTATTTAGTTGTTAAAACTAAATTTATTCTATATATTAAGTAAATTCAAAAAGGAGGTAAATCGTGAAACTTAATACAAAAAGATTTACGTTTTTAGCAGTAATAGTGTTTTCCTTATGCTCAATTAATAATATTTATGCTCAATTCCCGTCATGGGGTGCTGTAACTCCGGGTACAAACGGTCAGGTTAATTCACTGGTTGAATTTAACGGGCAGTTGATAGCCGCCGGACTTTTTACAACACCGGGCAGGAACATTGCAAGGTACAACGGAACTAAATGGGATACCCTGGGAAGAGGATTGAACGATACTGTATATTCGCTTGCAGTATATAACAATAAATTAATAGCAGTCGGCGCGTTTGATTCCGCAGGGGGAGTCCCCTGCAGCAATATAGCCCAGTGGAATGGTACTTCGTGGTCACCCGTTGGACTTGGTACAAATAATACAATTTTCGCAGCAGATACAGTTGCCGGAGCTTTAATAATCGGCGGAAAGTTTACTTTAGCCGGCGGCGATAGCTCGAGTCATTTGGCAAAATGGGAAGACTCCACCTGGTCACCATTGGGAGTTGGAGTAAATGATAATGTATACGCTTTTGAGAGGGTAGGCAGCGGCTTATTTATTGGCGGTGCATTTACTATGAGCGGAACTGATACCGTAAACAGAATTGTAAGGTTCGATCTTGATTCATCAGTATACACTCCGCTTGGCGCGGGGATAGACAGCGGGAATGTTTACGCTATCAGCCGCTTCCAGGGAGTTTTGTATGCTGGCGGTGATTTCCTTACTATAGAAGGTGATAGTGTTAACCGTATAGCTATATGGAACGACACTTCATGGTCACCTATAGGAACAGGAATGAACGGAACCATCAGGACTTTTGAAGCTTTCGGTGATGGTTTATTGGTAATAGGCGGTACATTTACAAATGCAAACGGTACAAATGCAAATAATATTGTAGCTTGCGGCGGACCATCATCTTTTGCCCCGTTTGGAGGCGGCTTAGGCACAACTACCTCAAGGGTGAATGACGTAATGGGATGGCGCGGTGTTACTATTGCAAGCGGACTTTTCTCTAACATCAATGTCGCAAGGTGGGGCTTGTTACCATCAGTACCTGAGCTTATTACACCGCTTGAGGCTGAAAATAATGTATCACTTACACCGCTATTTACATGGGGGCCAACAGGATGGCCGTATTTCTACACAATACAGGTTGCGCGGGATGCTAATTTCCTTAATTTGACGAGGTCTGACAGTATGTTAACGGTTACCGAACTTCAGGTTCCCGATACAACTGAACTGCTTGAACTGACAACTTATTTCTGGAGAGTCCGCGGAGTTAACGGAATGGGTAACGGACCTTTTTCATTGATAAGGTTCTTTGTGACCACCACCATTACAGGTACGGTTAACACAAGCGAAATTCCGGAAAGGTTTAATTTATACCAGAACTTCCCGAACCCGTTTAACCCGGTAACGAAGATAAAATTCGATCTGCCGCGCGTAAGCGGAAACAGCAGCCTGAAGGTTGAAGTCTATAGTATAAACGGTGAGCTGGTTAAGGAATTGCTGAATACAGATTATGCCGCAGGTCGGTGGGAACTCTCATTTGACGCCTCACAGCTTGCAAGCGGTATTTATTTTTACAAAATATCAGCATCGCAGTTTACACAAACAAGGAAGATGATATTGATAAAATAGTTTTTTTGATTTAACATTTAATTTATAATCTAAAAGCGGGTTAACAGCCCGCTTTTGTTTTGAAGAAAAACCCCCATCTAAGATTTGATCAGTTTCCGACTTAGTCATTCAATTTGCAATTAATAAACAATTTAAAAAATAGTCCCCCCTTTATTAAAGGGGGGACGAAATCTAAGAAAACAGTTCATTGTAAATTAAACTCTAATGTGAAGTACAGCTATATTGATAATGGGGGTTTGAGAATATTATTAAGCGGGTTAACAGCCCGCTTTTGTTTTAAGGCAAAACCCCCATCTAAGATTTGATCAGTTTCCGACTTAGTCATTCAATCTGCAATTAATAAATAATTCAGAAAATAGTCCCCCCTTTATTAAAGGGGGGACGAAATCTAAGTAATCTGTTTATTCAAGATTAGTCCTTCAACTTGAGATTTGGAAGAATCTCAGATGGGGGTTTTGAAGAAAAAGGAGAGTTTATCCTGCGTTAATAATTTTTATCCTGTCAGAGAGCCTTTCAATCACATTTTCAATATCATAATAGACCTCTAAATTTGTAAATCTGATAAATTGTATGCCAACTTGCTCTATCTCAGACTGTCTTCTTTCATCATATTCTAATTCTTCTTTTGTTAAATGAGTTACTCCGTCTACCTCTATGGCCAGTTTAAGCCGTGGGGAATAGAAATCAATAACATATTTCCCGACCCCATATTGTCTTAGAAAACGATAGCCTAGTTTTTTATTTCTTATTTGAGTCCAAAGGTAAATTTCTGCTATGGTAGAATTATTCCTTAACTTCCTTCGTTTTTCTCTACCTGAAATCTTATTGAAAAGCTGCGTCAAAGCGTAGCCTCCATTTTAGAATTGTTAGAGCCCAAAATTAACGAATAATTTTCTCTTTTGAAAGATTTATTACAAGTTGTCGAAGTTGCTTGCAAGACCAAAAATGAATGCATTGAGCAAAGCAAACCCCCATCTCAGATATAATAAGAATTTTGTTTATCGATTAATTTCGGTTTGATGGATATTCGAAGAAATTCTCCCCCCTTTATCAAAGGGGGGACGAAAATCAAGAAAACCTTTAATCAAGATTAATTTTTCAACTTGAGATTTTGAATAATCTTAGACGGGGGTTATGAAATAACTTCCTTCTCCGTTGCAACTTCAAAAACTTAGCCGTAATTTTACAGATTATGATAACAACAGACGATAAAAAAGTAAAATTGGTTGCAGATATTGCGCTTATTCATAACAATAAGGTGCTGCTCTGCAAATACAAAGACGCAAACAAATACGACCATCAAAAAGGATGGTTTATCCCGGATGATCTGGTGAAATTCAATGAGCATCCTTCGGATGCCGCAAGGCGGATACTGAATGAGCAAATGAGCTATATAACGGCTAATTTAAGCCTTAGCTTTATTGAATCATTTGTTGGCAATGATGGCTCATGGCATTTAATATTCCATTACTGGCAAAAGGTCGATGCGCTGCCGGAGATAATGCCCACGGGCGAAATAAGCGAATACAAATGGTTTGATAGGTTCGCATTACCCGAAGACAGCGAAATAGCTCATCACGGCTGGGCAAAATATACAATAGAAAAATTATTTTCAAACTTAAGGTAACTTATTTAATATTTAATGCATAACTACGAAACTTTAATTGTTTTAAAGTCCTCTCATATGGTCCTTAACCGAAACTTAAAAGATATTACACATGCAGAAAGTCTGGTTACACCCGCGCAAGGGGGTAATTCCATTAACTGGATACTGGGGCATATCATTGTCAGCCGTGATGATATCAGGGAATTAATCGGGCTTGATAAGCTTTGCGGCGATGAAATGAAAATGTATCATCGCGGAGCGGAAAATGTTGATCCGGGTGAACTGGTTGAGTTCAAAAGGCTGCTTGATATGTATAACGAGGGTCAGAAGATGATTGAAGACAAGCTGAAAGAAATTGACCTGCGGGATGATAACGAAAAATACAGAATGGTAACGTTTCTTGCGTTTCATGAATCATACCATACGGGACAAACTGGAATACTAAGAAGAATTATAGGCAAAGAAGGAGCGATAAAATAATTAATGGCTGAACAACGTGATTTTGATAAACTGTGGGATTACAATGACCCCGCTGGAACTGAAGCTAAGTTCAGGGAACTCCTCCCCAAGGCTGAAAAGGGAAAAGATACCGGCTATTACATTGAGCTCTTAACCCAGCTTGCGCGCACGCAAAGCCTGCAAAGGAAGTTTGACGAAGCTCATGAAATACTTGATAAAGCCATGAAGCAGCTTAAGCCTGAGCATATCGTTCCAAGGATAAGATTTATGCTTGAGCGGGGAAGGACATACAATTCATCGAAAGTTTATGATAAAGCCCGTGAGCTTTTTCTTGCCGCGTACATGCAGGCAGATAAGTATGAGGAAGATAATCTCGCAATTGACGCGGTGCATATGCTTGGTATAGTTGATAAGGATGAAGAATCACTTAAATGGAATGAGCTTGCTATTCAGATGGCGGAAGATACCGAGGACGAAAAAGCAAAAGGCTGGCTAGGCGCGCTGTATAACAATACGGGGTGGACCTATCACGATATGGGTGAGTATGATAAAGCCCTTGAGCTTTTTGAACGTAATGTTGTTTGGCATACAGAAAGAAAATCGGGTATGCAGTTATATATTGCGAAATGGTCGGTGGCAAGATGTTTAAGGTCACTTGGGCGCACCGAAGAAGCTCTTAAAATGCAAATGGATTTGCGCGGTAAGGAAAGCGAAATGTATTCATGTGAAGATGGCTACAACTCCGAAGAAATTGCGGAGTGTCTGCATGCTCTCGACAGGGCAGAGGAGGCCAAGCCGTATTTCAAAAGAGCGTACGAACAGCTATCCAAAGATAGCTGGGTTATGGAAAATGATAAAGAAAAGCTTGAACGTCTTAAAACTTTGGGAGGATAGTAATGCCGGAGTTGAATAACATAATATTTTTTGTAATAGCGGGATTGACACTGAACATCACACCGGGTCCGGATATGATGTTCGTAATAACTCGTAGCGTCACGGAAAGTACCCGTTCAGGGGTAATATCATCACTCGGAATTGCCGCAGGCAGTGTGTTTCATACACTGGCTGTTGCGCTTGGACTCTCAGCCCTGCTTATGGCGGTTCCCGCCGCTTATGAAATAATCAAATATACCGGCGCGGCATATTTGGTATATCTGGGTCTGAAAATGCTGCTCAGTAAACAATCATTAAAACTGGATGAAGATAAAAAACCTGTAAAAATGCATTCGGTTTTTTTGCAGGCTATGCTTACCAATATTTTTAATCCCAAAGTCGCATTATTTTTTCTTGCATTCCTGCCTCAGTTTGTGAATCCGGAAGGTAACATTACATTGCAGCTTATATTGTTAGGATTACTTTTTAATTTTAACGGAACAATAGTAAATATTCTTGTCGCCCTTTCAGCAGGCAGGCTTGGTAAATTTATCAAGCTTAAGCTGAACAATTCTTCGGTATTCAAATGGATCACTGCAAGTGTGTTTATCGGACTTGGTATAAGATTAGCCCTGCTTGAAAGGAAATAATTCAGTTTAGTGTTAACCGGAATAGAAAACAGCCTTTTTCTTACGCTATCACTTCCCGCTGTAAGCAAAATAACGGCCAGGAATGTAAGCGTTAAATACAAAACACAAACCTGCACACACAACTTTACTCTTGGAAAAGACTACCTGCCCGCTACAGTAGTAGTTAACCCTTCAGCCGGAGCAGTTTATGTAGAAACAAAAAGTAAAAGTTACACTTTACAGAACAACTCAGTTTTATTTGTTGAAGAAAACGAAGAATTTCTTATTAATCATAACGGCAGGGATAATTCAGGTATTCTGCTTTTGCTTCTGGGAAGCAGGTCACAGGGACTGATCCCGGAAAACAAAATACTGCAAAATGAATCTTTCCTGAGTAATGTATCAGACTTTTTTATAAGGAATTACGACAAATTCAAAGATGATACTTTGTATCAAAAGCAGCTTGAATGTAATTTTTCGGATCGCTTAAAACAGATCAAATATGAAAATATCCGGAAGATAAACAATCTGAATTTCAGGAAACACTCAACCAGAAATGAAAACTTCAGAAGGATTCTCCGCTCAGTAGAATTTATGAATGATTCCTTGAACGGAGAAATAACCCTTGAGAAACTTGCTGTTTCGGCTAATCTATCAAAATATCACTACCTAAGACTTTTCAAGAATATTTACAATGTAACTCCGCTTGAATACCTTTCAATAAGGCGTGTTTTAAAAGCCAAAGAATTACTGAAGGAAACAGATCTTTCAATTACGGATATCAGCTACGGGCTTGGTTTCAAGAATCTCTCTCACTTATCTTTTGAATTCAGGAAAAGGACAGGAATTACAATGCGGGAGTTCAGACTTAGTGAACAAAAAAAGCAATATCATATAAATGATACCGAACAATTCTGATTATATTTGATATAAAACAAATATAATCTCAGAAATATGAAATATGCAATTATAATACTGCTCTCATTTTTATCATTATCATTTGAGGCGATTTCACAGGAAAACAATTCTGATCTCAGGACAGCTGATAAGATAAGGATCAAAGAAGCGTACTTATTAAGCGAAAAGTTCGGCGGCAAAATATGGCAGGGATGGGAAAGTATTCCGTTCCCTGTTTTGTTTATTACCGATAGCGCTGAATATCTTATTGGTCATTCTAAACCGTCTTCTGATTTTAAGAGTACAGGTTATGACCCATTGTTGAATACCGAAATATTCAGCAGGAAAAGGGTATTTCAAAAGAATTTGCTGGCAACTTTCCCTGCAGTAAATAATATCAGTACTGTAGTAGTTGGTAATACAGAAAATACCGGAAGGAGCAGTATTTCATGGATCATCACATTATTGCATGAGCACTTTCATCAATATCAGTATTCTGATGCAGACTATAATAAAAGTGTAAGTGAGCTCGATCTTTCCGGGGGTGATTCAACCGGAATGTGGATGCTGAATTACCCGTTTCCCTATGAGAACCCTGAAATCACGGAACAATACAGGCAATTGACTAATGCGGCATATGATGCAGCGTTCAGCAGCGATGCAAATTTCAGAGTGTACTTTGAAAAATATAGCACAGAAAGAAATAAATACAAAAACCTGTTAAGCGAAAAGGATTACAGGTATTTTTCATTCCAGATATGGCAGGAAGGTTTGGCAAAGCATACGGAATTGAAATTTCTGGAGCTCATGGCTGAGGAAAGTTATGAGACCCGGGATCCGGAAATAAAGCTTTTGACCGATTATATTTCTTACTCTGAACAATATCAAAAATTACTGGATAATATAAAAGAGAATTCAAAGGCTCTTGACCCGGGAAAAGCAAAAAGAGTATGCTTCTATTACCTGGGAGCGCTGGAAGGCATTATACTTGAAAGGAATAATCCCGGCTGGCGTGAAAAATACATGTCCCGGAAATTCTATATTGAAGATTATTTTAAATAAGATGTTCAGAAAGCATAAATGTGAACAGAAAGAATTTATTGAATATATACCGGAATTAATACTATATTTGTGTAAAATGTATAAAGAATCAATTAATTCACAATATTTATGTCCGTAGTTCTGAAAAGCGGAAATTATTTAGGACACACAGAACGATCAGTAGATTACAACGGAATTCTAATCACCGATACATTATATAATAATGATCATGAATTTGCTCCGCATGCCCATGAAAATCTGTACATAGCCTATGTAATTGAAGGCAGCTACATTGAATCAACCCGCCATGAAACCAAAAGATGTCTTCCCGGCTCAGTAGTGCTGCACCGTATTGACGAGAAGCATTCCAATTCATCCTTTGCCAATAAGAACAGGATATTGAATGCCGAAATAGGGCAGGATTGGTTTGAAAAGTATGAACTGAACTCTGCATCAATCGAAAAAAATATCAGCAGAAATAATTTTCAAATTAAGCTGATATTTTCGAAGCTATATAGTGAGTATCTGATTAACGATAATGTTACTGCACTTGCATTTGAAACAGGGATTTTGGAAGCATTTAATTCAGTACTTGCAGCAGGTAATTTCATTTCCCGGAATAAGCCTGAATGGGTGAAGAAAACCGAGGAGATACTGCGTTTTGAGGAACCGTCAAGGCTTGATCTGACATTTCTTGCAAATGAAACCGGAGTGCATCCTGCTCATATTTCAAGGGATTTTCGCAGATATTTCCACTGTACAATGGGCGAATATGTAAGGAGGCTGAAGGTTGAAAAAGCAGACGAGTATCTCGCCGCAGGCAAATACTCACTTGCGGAAGTTAGCTACAATTGTGGCTTTGCTGACCAGAGCCATTTTTCACGCATTTTTAAGAAATTTAAAGGGCTAACCCCACAGCAGTATCAGGACCTGGTTCTGTATTAATTATAACTCTTATTCCGGCACGTTAAAAATATTCTATACTTTCTTTACCCTCGCCTGGTATTTTGAAATTAAAAAACTAAAATGCCATTTAAAATTAAATCAAAAGTTTTGTTTATTGTGTTACTATTTGTTTTTTCCTCTCAAACTATTTTATCAAACGAAAGATCTATGACAAACTGGAAAATTGAACCATCATTCAAGTATGATATGTGCTGCTTTATGAATATACTAACGGCAGAACCGTATTATAAAGAGCATTATCCGAATGAACCGAATCCTTATGAAAATAAAATGCCCGTAAATGTACAAAATGCTGTTACATCCCTGCATAAAAAGCTTAAGCAGGATAACGAAATTATCATTTCGGCGTGGTTGTGCCTGTATTTTTCTGCAATTGAAGGTGAGGAGCTTGATGACCTGATAGCGGCAGTTAATGATCCCTCACAATTGAAAGCGAATTTTGAAAAAACTCCGTACTATGATGACGAGAGCTGGGAAATTTTTCTTTCGGTCAAAGAAGAACTTCTCACTATATTCCGGTTCCTGAAAGAAAACGGATTTAAAGAATACTGGAGTGAGAACATCAAACCGAAAATTGTTAAAAGAATTGAAGCAGAAAAACAGGGACTGGATAAGTACGATGTGATTGCACAGAACGAAAAAATGCTGGGCTTTAAGCTGCCATCGGATACCATTACAGTCTACATGCTGTATTACAACAGGCCGCACGGCATAAAAATAACGGGAATGCGTTTTCTAACATCAATACAATGGCCATTTGAGATAACTATACGTACTTCAGCGCATGAGATGATGCACCCGCCGTATGATTACAAAAATGATGCAGAATTACGGGGAGTTATTGAATCTTTCAGCAAAGATGAGTTTGTAATGGATAAGGTGAATAATCATAATAAATCACTGGGATACAACACTCTTGACGGGCTGTTTGAAGAGGATTGTGTTCAGACACTTGACCAGCTGATAAACGAAAACCTGGGTGTATCAAACGATGCAAAGAAAAGGTGGCAGGAAAGCGATGAAGGAATACATGTTTTGGCAATAGCGCTGTATCAGATAATGAAAGCGGATAATTATAACTCAAAGGGTGAAGTGTTCAGGGATTACATTATCCGTATACATAAAGAAGGCAGGTTTGCCGCGGGGAAAATTAAGGAATACTACGATAAATTTTATAAATAGTGTTATATTTGAGGAATTAAATATACAAATTTTATGGGCAGTAATTCCACAGATAATAATTTCAGGAAAGATGAAAACCTGCTGGTAAAACCGGGCAAAAAGGTTGATCTAACTAATTTTGATACTCGTTATACCGCAAATTTTAAGGATAAAGAAGATGCAGCTGAAATGCTTGCCAAGGATGTTGCAAGGCTTGCGGAGCTGCAGGATATGCTTTATGCCATGAATAAGTACTCACTGCTGGTGGTAATCCAGGCAATGGATGCAGCCGGCAAAGACGGCACGATAAAACATGTAATGACGGGTGTTAATCCCCAGGGATGTAATGTAACCAGCTTTAAGCAGCCTTCAGTCGAAGAGCTTGA
>JAUQWQ010000060.1 GCA_030835085.1 Ignavibacteria bacterium | reverse complement strand
ATCGTGATTTAATGAAGCTTCATTCTGAATACCCTTAAGTTTGAGTTCCGGTGTCTCAAACAATGAATTATGTTCATCAATATTATTTTGTGCGGTTACCCGGTTAATTGATGCAAGTATAAAAAGTATTAATACGGCTTTGAGCATAATTATCTAGTTATTTGAAACAAATTTTAAGCCAATTATTGAACTGATGAGAGTAAATATGAAAAATATTCTCCAGAAGCCGGCGGGCTCACCAAGATAAAAAACACCTATTAATGCAATGCCTGCGGCACCGATGCCTGTCCATATAGCATACGCCGTACCTAAAGGAATTGTTCCAAGCGCTTTATCAAGAAAAATATAACTGAGCACTGTAAATACTATGAAAAGCACTGAGGGGAGTGGTTTAGAAAAACTTTCGGAGTATTTAAGCGAAATTGCGAAGCATATTTCAAATATGCCCGCTATGATGAGGTAGATCCAGCTCATTGCAGATATTGTTTAGTTTTACAAAAATAGACTATCAAAGAACAAATAGCAAAAACCAAATATCAATATATTACCGGTACACCAGTTATACAGGTTAATATGACGTCGTAAACAAAAAAGGCGATCAATGAGATCGCCTTTTTTAATTTTAAAATATTTCTGACTGCAGGTTACTTCACGTTATCTTTTAAAAGCTGCGGGAATTCTTTATAGAACTTCTTCACTTTGGGTGCTATAACCACTGAACAATACCCCTGGTTGGGATTATTATTGTAATAATCCTGGTGGTAATCTTCCGCTTTGTAGAATTTATCAAAAGAAGTTACTTCCGTAACAATAGGGTCATCCCACAACTTTGATGATGTAACATCAGCTATCACTTTTTCTGCGGAGGTTTTTTGCGCATCGTTCATATAAAATATCGCTGAGCGGTACTGTGTACCGGCATCTGCGCCCTGCCTGTTCAGGGTTGTTGGATTGTGGATATGGAAAAAAACCGTCAGCAGCTGCTCAAACGATATTACCGCCGGGTCGAAGGTTATCCTAACAACTTCAGCGTGACCCGTATTGCCTTTGCAAACCTCTTTGTATGTCGGGTTACTTGTTGCGCCGCCTGAATAGCCTGATTCAACTTTTTCAACACCTTTTAGATCCTGGAATATTGTTTCAATACACCAGAAACATCCGCCTGCAAGTACTGCTGATTCATATTTTGTTGTGTCTCTTTTATCTGCCGCTGTCATTTTTTCTCCGCTTATTGTTTTATTTTCATCTGAATTCATTGATACTTTTTCATTTTTGCCGCCAAATACAGAGCATCCCGAAACTGATGCTGTAACCAGCATCATAACCGCAAAAAGCAAAAATATTGCTTTATTTTTAAACATTATACAGCCTTTCTTAGTGATATAAATTAATAACCACTATTATATACGAATCGTTTCAGGGGATGGATTTGGTATATTAATGCTGATGGCGGTAGCCTTTTTTGATGAAAATATAGTTAACCGGGAAGGCAGCTATGAATCCTGCAACTAAACCAAGGAGCATTCCAAACCAGAAAATTCCATCGGCCAGACCTGCCTCCATAACACCCGGAGTATAAACCTGTACAAGTACTTCAAATGTTTCCATTACTGCAATGCTTAATCCTTCTGCAACCAATACCTGTTTAAATGCAGCTTTCCATGTGTAGCCTGCTTTTTTTAAGGGAACTACCCCTAATCCGAAGCCGCCAACAAATCCAAGTATTATTGCCAGTATCATAGTTGAGTGGTTGCTCATATCAGTCATTGTTCCTATTACCATTCCGGCTACTTCACCGAGTCCGCAGCCAATTAAACAGTGCAGTGTAGCGCTGAAGGCAAGTTTGAATGTCCCCGGGCTTTCATTTGTTTGTGTGTGATGATGGATTTCTGCTTTTACTTTCATGATTATGAATAGTTTAAAAAAATTTTATTGTGAAACCACCCCGCATAAAACAACCTCTGGTTGTTTTATGTTTCCCCTCCTTAAAAAAGGAGGGGAGCTGATTTTAATATTACATATCTGCGGGATTGAGTTTAATGTATATCTGTGCTGAAAGCGGATTCTTACCGTAAATTGACTGTAATTCCTTTGGTGTAAAGTACATGCTTCCCTGGATTCCCAGCGATACGTTGGTGTTTGAAAATTGGAATATTCTGTAGTTTGTACCTAGCGTAATTGCGTTTATATTGAATTTTGTATCGTGTTCAAATCCCTCAAGTGCAAGCTCATCCGGATCCTTCTGTACAAATTCATACCTTCCGTAAACAGCAAGCTTATTTAGCTGAAGATTACTCTCCAGTAAAAATGAATGCTCTGTATGTCCATGGCCTTTGTCATTATATCCCCAAGCGAATGTTGTATTGATATTACGTGTTGATGAAAAGTTGTGACTGTGAATTACCGATGCTGTAGTTCTTGTAACATCAACACCGGGTTCAAGGGCTTCAGGTGATTTGATGAATCCTTGAGAGAACTGCAGTGCAAAATTCTTTGTCGGGTTTACAGATAAACGGTAGCTGTATGAGTTCATATTCATTTTATCAAATCCCCAGCGTTCCTCATCAGGCTCACTGCCGGTAAAAATGGAGCCTTCCAGTCTGAGTATTTTATAACGCAGCCCTAATGTACCAACACCGAAAGTAATATGTGATGCATCCTGCCAATGATGTGAAAGCGGCGCATCGGGATTGTTTGAGCTTGATACCCTGTGCATGAAAGCTACCGGTCCAAGTGCCGGTTCGCCCGGATAACCAAAATAGCCTGTGATATCAATATCCTTGCTTAATCTCTGTGTATAACCAACGCTTAGCTCCGCAAAAAGATCATGCGGATGCTGCCTGTTAACAAGCGGTTTTCCTTCCCATGTTTCCCCAGACTGATAGAGCAGCGGATATCCATCACCGCCTTCTGTCAGGCGGTCAAGCGAGAGCATCAGTCCGAACTTCAGCAAACCGTTTGAGCCGACCTTACGCTGCGCCATGCCCATAAACCAGTTCGGGGCATCCCATTTGCTTAAGCCTTTTGTGCCTTCTTTTGTGATATCAGTTGAAGTGTACCTGAGGAATACGCTGCCGTGGAACATCAGCATCCATTTACCTGAATGAAGCATGTAGCCGTTCATTAGTGACTCATCCGGCAGCCATCCCGTACCTGAACCGTTGCGGTTCATAGGCAGGCTGAGTGAATACGAATGAGACATGGGGATATCAGACTCCATATTGTGTGTGCTGTGTTCATTATTCTTGTTCTCATTGATATTATTTTCATTCATATTATGATTATGCTTGTGCTGCGTTTTGTTTGTATCTGCGTTTATAGTTGAATCCATAACCATGTTAGAATCGTTATGGTTCATTTTGCTGTGATCCATTTTGTTATGATCGTGCTGTGTGAAAATTTTGCTGACTGAAATGCCGAGCACAAATGCTATTATTATTATGTTTTTCATTTTATATACTCTCTTTTTTATTTAACAGTTATTATATTATTAACATTACTGCAGCCATAGCTACCATTAACAGGTCTTCAATCAATGTTATATTAGACATGGGCAGATTAAATACTGTGCCAAGGCACGCGCATTGAATTTTCTTTTTGGCAAGCAGGCTTTGTATTACACCGATACTGCTTACACTCATTACTACTAAAGTAATTATGGTTGCTTCGAGTATGGCAAAATGAAACAGGAATGCAAGTCCAAGCGATAGTTCAATTAACGGGTAAATGTACCCCCAGCCGATCCATTTTTTGGCAATGATATCATATGACATATATGAATAAGCAAATCCTTTGATATCAAGAAGCTTAAAGAATGAAAATACCAGAAAGAACCCTCCCATGAAAAGATGCATAGCGGACATATAGTTAAACCTGCTTTTGGATAATTCATTGAGTACTGTAATACCAATCAAATAACCGAATACCAGAAGTATAGGCTTGTAGGCGGTAAAAAAACCCCGCTTTTCTTCTGATAGAGAATTCTCATCACTTACGTCTGTGCTCATTTCATGGTGCATACTTTCAGTTTCTTCAAGTTTGTATTTACCCGCTGCCGCTAATTGTTTATTCATAATAGCAGTTGGGATATGAGTACTCATTGTAATAACAGCCTGAGGGGGCTCCAGGGTTACATCTGCTTTTTGGACTCCCTCAATTTTGTTAAGTGCCGCTTTGACTGTCCCGAGACATTTGCCGCAAGTCATTCCCGTTACTTTATATGTGTGTGTCATAATTGTATCCTTTCTTAATTAATGATACAAAGATAGCACACCTAAAAGGGCATAGCGTTACAAAATTTTTAGAAAGATGTATAGAATTATTAAAAGGGTGTTATTTGTGGATTTTATCGATAAAACGGCGTTTTTGTTCCTTTAATTCTTTGAAATAGCTTGGAGTGAAGCCTGTTATTTTTTTAAACTGACCCGATAAATGCTGGGTACTGCTGTATCCAAGACGGTAAGCAATCTCGCTCAGGGTAAGCTCGCCATAAACTAAAAGTTCCTTGGTCCGCTCAATTTTTTGTGCAATAATGAATTTTTCAATGGTGGTATTTTCAACCGATGAAAACAAGCTGCTTAAAAATGTATAAGGTTTACCGGTAGCTTTGGAAAGATAATCGGAATAATTAATTTCTTCAGGCTTATTGCTATCGTAAATAGATTTAATGATAAGGGTTTTTACTTCCTCGATCAGTTTTGTCCTGGAATCATCAATAAGCTCAAATCCGTTTTCAAGCAGAGTTGCCCTGAGCTTCTCAAGTTTTTCGTTTGAAATTTCTCCGGCAAGCTCAACCTCTCCGAGCTGGACGGAATTGTAGTCTATACCCAGCTTCTGCAGTTCCTCGCGCACGACCTTTATGCACCTGAGGCAAACCATATTTTTTATGTAAAGCTTATTCATTTGATTTCATTTTTAGAACAAAGGGCTTTCGCCTGTTGTTCATAGTTTCTGATTATATTCCAACGATTTTACTTCTTCTCTCAAATAGAACGGTGTCACGCCAAACGCCATTCATGCAGCCGGCTTTTTCCATGTATCCTATTTCGCGGAAGCCGCATGAAAGGTGAAGCTTAATGCTGATCTTATTTTCCGGAAAAATCGCCGCATAAAGTGTCCATACTCCGTGCTTTTCGCTCCCGTTGATCAACGCATTGAGCAAAAGTTTTCCGATACCTTTGCCGGCGAATTTTTCTGCTATGTAAATACTTTCTTCATTTATTCCTTTGTAAACCTCGCGTTTTGATGTTGGTGTAAGCGCTGTCCATCCAGCAATTTTATTACCAACAACTGCCGCAAGCCTGCAATACGGAAGCTTAGACTCATTCCATTCAATCCACCCGGGTGCTGTTTTCTGAAATGTTGAATTGCCAGATGCGATTCCTTCTTCAAAGATCCTTTTTACTGAAGGATAGTCCGCTTCGGTTATTTCACGAATTATAACATTTTCCATTAATCAATACTTATTCTCTTTCGGGCAGTGATTTAAAGAATTCCCATATCATTTCAGTGGCGTTAAAATCTTTACAAACATTTCCGACAATAATTTTCGGCAGGTACTGTGATGCGCCGGGCCATGTATGTCCCCCGCCCTTTATTGTTACCAAAATGACCTTAGTTCCATCAGCGCATTTGTAATATGTTTCTTTTTCAGCCTTACAGTCATCATCTTCTTTATCGTCAATTTCTTCCATCTTTACGCCTGGCATACATGAATTGTTTTCAGTCAGAATCTTAATTGTCCAGCTGGTTGATAGACTTACACCCCTGCCGGTTTCATCATCTTTAAATCCTACGGGACCCCCATCAAACTTTACAAGCGGATCTTTTGTGCCATTTATAAGCAGTACTGATATTGGTTTATCGGTCTTCCAGTTGTCTTTTAAATTTTCGGGCAGATTTGCGGTTACAGGCGCTATTGCAAGAATCCGGCTTGAGAGCTTTAATGCCAGGTAGAATGAAAAAAATCCGCCGTTGGATATTCCGGTAGAAAATATCCGTTTACTGTTAATTTTATAATTCGCAATCAGTGTATCTAGCATTAACGAAATAAATTTTACGTCATCTCTATCCATCGGAAGTTTATCGCCAATTCTGCCATCGTTCCAGTTTTTATCAACAGCATTCGGATAGACAACAATGAAATTTTCCTTATCTGCCAGTTTGTTGAATTTAACGTGGTCCTTAATTTGCTCAGCGGTTCCGCCCCCGCCATGGAAGACCATAACCAGCGGCAGTGATTCACTGCCGTAGTTTTTCGGAAGGTGAAGGATGTATTCACGTTCAATGCCATCTACTGTCATTTTTCCGTTTATATCACCAGCACTGTAAGTGACTGAAAACACTGCAAATAAACATATTGCAATGAGTAAAGTGTACTTAGCCATAAATTAAATTTTAAGTATATGAAACCTTTATTAGAATTAATTCCTTTTAAAATATGAAAATATTTTATAAAATGTAGCTGTAAATTCATTGTACAACAGTAAACCAAAATGATAAATAAGGAAGAACATATTATAGAAGAAAACATACCGCTTTTTCCGCTTGGAATAGTTGTGCTTCCCGGTGAAACAAGGTTCCTGCATATATTCGAAGAGCGTTATAAGAACCTGTTTGCCGATATTGAATCAGCCGGCGGTTTCTTCGGAATCCCTTTCATTCGCTCAGGCTCAATTGATGGTACCGGTTCATATGTAAAGATAGAAAAAGTTCTTGCAAGATACCCTAACGGTGAGCTTGATATTGCAGTGAAAGGAATCGATATTTTCAACACGCTGGAATATAACGATGAGCATCCCGAAAGGCTGTATCCGTATGGTAATTTAGAGTTGCTGCAAAGAGACGGCATTGTACCAAGCAGGTCTCTTGTGGAAGCGTTTCATAAATACAACAAGCTTGTGCTTAAGCTTGATCTTGAAAAACTGCCAAAGCCGGGATTTTATCTAATTGCCAATTCCATTGGCTTAAGTGATCTTGAAAAATATGATCTTGTGATAAGAGGAAGTGAGCAGGCGCTTAATAAAACCATGACGAATCACGTTAACCTGCGGACACTGCTGGCACTTCAGCAGAACTCACTGCAGGAATATTATTGTTTGAATTAAATAAAAAAGAGAGGTTTTAAAACCTCTCTTTTTTTGTGACCACTTACTCACCAACTTTTTCTGTTTCGAATTTTTTCCACTCTTCGCGGGCGTAAGCAAAAAATCCAGCGGGACCCTTATCAAATGCCGGATCGGGTTTCATCTCACCGCCGTACTTTTCACCGCCCATTATCATTAACATCGAACCGCGGATCGCGTACTTATTTTCACCCTCATGCATGATGAGCTTCATATCATCGGGTGATACATCGCCCTTGCATGACATTCTGTATATAAAAGTATTTTCCGCAACGCCATCTTTGTTGATATCTGTGACCGTTATTGATTTTGGAATAAGACTCAGCATAACATCTACCGGGCAATCTTTGATGAAATCATTCACTTTCCAAAGTTGCTTTGCTTCGTCACCATTTAGAATATATTGGTAAGCAAAAAGCTCTTTCGAGCGGTTATCTCCGCTGGATTTCATATCTGTTTCACATACAATAAGCACATTTTGGCCGTTTTTATCTTCCCATCTTGCGCCCGCAACAATTTTGCCGTCGTATTTCACCGATGCCGGAAGTTTGCCAAGCTCATATGAAATGTTTTTAATACCGCCTGTTGAATTATTCTTTCCTGATGTATCCGTCTTAATCGTTGTTTCTGACTTTTTTTGTGATATTGAATCTTTCTTCTGTGAATCTGTGGTATTTACTTCATCTTTTTTACCGCACGATGCAAGTATTGCCGCTGAAACAAGTATTGTTAATAGTAATTTCATTGAATGCTGAATTTATTTTTTGTTCTTAATTATTTTCCTGCGAGAATATTAAATATACTTCCGAGTTCAGGTGATTGATCCTGCTGCTGGTTCTGCTTGCCGCTAAGCAATCCGTCTAAATTGAACTGATCTGATTTGCCGCCTGTTAATGAACCGAAAATTGAATTGATATCGAATCCGTTATCGTTCGGGTCGTTGGTGCGGTTAACAAGCTTTCCAATTACAACGGGCACAAGAGAGGCCGCTATTTGTTTTGCAACCGGGTTTGAAACCCCAAGCTTATCCATTAGACTGTTGGTTACATTTGATGTTAAGTTACCTACTAACGGATTTCCCTGAACACCTGATTGGCCGGCAAGCAGACTTAACACATCAGCTCCGTTGCCACCGGCTATTTGTCCTTTTAGGCTATCCATTATGCTTGATGTTGTTGTTTCTATGGCAGCATCGTTTTGTTCATTGGGGATCTGCGGGTTATTGATTATCTGCTCACCAGATTCATTTGAAACGAGTTTTAATAATTCATCAAACATGATACGTTCTCCATTAAAAAAGAGAGGTTAAATTACCTCTCCTTTATTTTACTATATACGCAAATATAACTTATTTTTTCAAGAGTTTGAATGCATGATTCCATTGGCCTTCTTTGAATCCGCGGGCACACCAAATTATACAAAGCCCCTCCAGGGCGTTTGATGCTTCGATGCCGCCGGAATCCATCACATCCCATCCAAAGTTTTCAAGGATACCTGTAACAGTACTTTTGGCTTCTTCATTATTGCCGCAAATGAACATTGTCGGCTGACCCTCTTCAAACTTTGGTTTATACATATACCCGCTGCCAATGCTATTAAAAACTTTTACTACATGTGAATTTGGCAGCATACTCTGTATATGCTCTCCGGCAGAACCTTCCGCTGTCTTAACATATTTAAGTACTCCGTTTACAGGCGGCTCTTCTGCAATTGGATTTGTGGTGTCAATAACTATTTTACCCTCAAAATTTTTCTTTCCGGCAAGATTTATTACTTCATCAATTGCGCGGTAAAGGGGACATAACACTATCATTTCACCAAACTTTGCAGTTTCATCAAATGTACCGGCGGTTATCCCTTTGCCGGCACCTGAAAGCCACTCAGTAATTTTTGATGCTTTGGGGTCACGGGTACCAAGCATTACTTCATTTCCTTCAGAGGTAAATCCAATTGCCAGCGCTTTTCCAACAGCGCCTGAGCCTAAAATTCCTATTTTCATTTTTCTTTATTTTATAAGTTTTGAAATTCCTTTTGTATTATTTCCCGGCAGCCATTTATGGTCAGGCGGAATTTCCAGGTAGAGCCAATCTTTAAATGTATATGTAATGCTATCAGTCAGGTCATACAATCCCGTTTTAAAAGGGATGCTGCCTAATTTTATGTATGTTACGAAACTTTTTATTTTCACAGGAAAAACTATAAGCATAGTATCTGTTGAATTACGGACTATCTTTATTGCATAAATATTTTCCCAAACCATTGCCTGGTTTGAATTTTCATATGCCGAACCTTTAGTTTCTGCAGTGCTGCAAGTAAGTTTTTGTATCATGCTATTGGGTAAATTTTCCCAGTTAAGAACAGAAGTGTCTTTGCCAAACCAGTAATCGCCGGATGGAATCACCGGGTCATAATCAAAGTGGCAGGTTGTTAACACTATACTATATTCAGCTGCGGTATTTAATGAGTTCTCATCGGCAATGGAAAAACTCATTGTGAAATACGGCGATTGTGAATATAGATAATCACTTTTAACTATAAGTGCAAGCAACAAGATTAATATAAAATAGATCAGTCTTTCAGCTTTTTTCATAAAATACCTGAATTTCTGTTATTACACCGTCTTTGAAAGTCAGCCATTCTATCATCGGTTTGGCTGAACCATCAGGCATGGGGAAGTCATACTTTACACAGACATTAACACCGCCTGAAAGGAATATTTTATTCCGGAATTTGACCCCGCTGAACTGCCAGCACTGATCAATAAATTCCTTAGCGCCCGAGAAATTTCCGTCAGGTGAGATAAATTTAAGGTCTGGAGAAACATTCAAGAGCTCTTTATTTGATGTTTCCCAGCCTTCGTAATATCTTTTGGCTGTTTCTAAATTATCCATATTATTTTTTTGCTGTAGTTAAATTATCCATATTATTTTTTCGCTGTTGCTATGAATTCTGAAAGTGGTATTGTAAACCTGCCCGTTCCGAACTCCTTAACCAGTTCTTCTCGCAGAGCTTTCTGAAAAACCGGAAGAATAGCAGGATCGCGCTCCATTATCTGCAAATAGATCGGGTTGCCTTCAGTAAATGCCGTTACGGCATTATCAGGTGATTCGGAATATCCTTTCATTTTTTTATTTTCTACTTTAATATTTTTAAATCCTGCGTTTTTTAATAGTGACTCAATTTCTGCGGGATCATACATAGAAAACGGAATTTTATAGAACGGGGGCGGGTCATCCGGAAAAATCCTGTTAACTACCTCTTCCGGAATCATACATATCCTGTTGTTTTCCAGGCTATCCCATGTATTGAACACAATTTGCCCTCCCGGCTTCAGAACGCGGAACGCCTCATTCATTGCTTTCTGTTTATCCGGAAAGAACATTACGCCAAACTGGCAAATAACTGCTTCAAAACTGTTATCTTCAAACGGAAGCCCACATGCATCAGCAGCCATCCAGGTAACATTTCCGGATTGAACGATCCTTTTACCTACTTCAAGCATTCCCGGGTTGATATCAGTGGCTGTTATTTTAGCTTCAGGAAAAGTTTTTACAATGTTCCTTGTAACCTGGCCTGTTCCTGCGGCGATCTCAAGTATATTAGCGGGACTTCCTTTTAAATGTGAGACCAGGTCCCTTGAAGTTGAAATGAAAAATACCGGTGCAAGGTATTTTTCATAGTTTTCGGCAATTCTTGCCGTAAATTGAATTGAGTTTTCTGACATTGCTCTTTTGGTTTAGATGGATGAATGTTTGATGCGGTCAAAATTAGGGTAATATTTTCAATATTAAAACATATTTAAAGCATTACCCCGAAAAATCCTTTTTCAGCAGGTCTTTACTTCTGAAATATATATAAGTGACAATTATCATAGTAACGGCGCCTCCCAATATTACCGAAGGTACCGTGCCCATTAATTTAGCTGCTAAGCCAGATTCAAACGCGCCGACCTCGTTTGAAGATGAAAGGAAAATACCATTTATCGCGTTAACCCTGCCGCGCATATTATCGGGGACAAGGAGCTGGAGCAGAGTGGCGCGTATTACAACGCTTACGCTGTCAAAGGCTCCCGTGGCAAAGAGCGCTGCAATTGATAGAATAAAATTTTCTGATA
>JAUQWQ010000059.1 GCA_030835085.1 Ignavibacteria bacterium | reverse complement strand
ACCGACCTGCAGTACCAGGGGTATAAGTATATCAAGTTTTAAACTTAAGAACCGTCACTATCTGTTAACAACGATGTCAAAGTAAATATACAGAACCTGAAAACCGGATATTTTGTTAATATCCATAGAATTAATAATTTCCGGTTTTTCATTTGAATTTCCCTTTTTAATGTATTAATTTAAGGGAAATTAATCTATCTCATTCAAAAACAGAGTATCATGAGAAAATTATTTACAATAATACTAGGAGTCCTTCTTCTCGGTATACATCTAAGCCCCTCGTTTTCACAGGAATTTCTGCCTAAACCGGAACTGTTCAATTTAGATATCCTGAATTTTTATTCCACCGAAGGTACACGCTCGCGTGTGGATATTTATGTTGAAATTCCGCTGAAGAACATGGAATTCAAGAAATCCAAAACCCAGAAGAATACCTACATATCAAAATTTGACCTTAATATTGACGTAAAAGATCAAGAAGGCAATTTGATATATAACAATGTATCAAAAGAAGAAGTAAGCACACAGGAAACCGGCCAGGAATATTTATCACAGAATTCACAGATTTTAACAAGGAATATGTTCCTTCCCCCGGGTGATTATGAAGTGTATGTATCTGTATACGAGCAGGGTACAAAGAATAAAACCGAAAAAGAGAAGAAGATAAAAGTTGAGGATTATTCAACACCGCCTCTCAGCATAAGTGATGTTATGATAGTATCACGCTTATCTTCCAACGAAGGGAAAAAGACCATAACTCCTGATGTTGGCAGGAATGTTGCAGCAATAGATACGTTTTACCTCTTCTATTATATATACAAAAATAACGATGATGAGAAGGTAGATGTGAATTGCAGGATACTTGATCCCGAAAAGAAGGAAGTATACGCAAAAAGTGAAACTATTGATGTAACTAACGGAATTGCTTTCCAGAACCAGATATTTATGCCGGTACCTACATCAGAACTAGGATACGGAAAGTATACTATTGAAATTACCGCTGCAAGCAGTAATTATAATTCATCCGCTAATTCATATTTTGATAATGTTGCCATTGATTTTCCGCTGCCTATGAAGGATATTGATATCCTTGTTGAGCAGATACAATACATTGCAAAAGGTGATGAGATGGATTTTATCCGTGACGGGAAAACTGACCAGGAAAAACAGAAACGTTTCCTTGATTTCTGGAAGAAGAAGGACCCAACACCGAACACAAAACGGAACGAAGTTATGCAGGAGTATTACAGGCGTGTTAACGCTGCAAATAAATTTTTCGGGAATGTGTATTCGCCCGGATGGCGCACCGATATGGGTATGGTTTATATAATCTTTGGTGAGCCAAGCAATATTGAAAGACATCCGTATGAGATGGACTCTAAACCATATGAAGTATGGGATTACTATAAAGATAACAAACAATTTGTATTTATTGATAATACCGGCTTTGGCGACTACAGGCTGATATCACCCATATGGGATACATTCAGATATGAATACAATTAAATGGTAATTTCAGATAATTTTAAGCCGCATAAATTTTATGCGGCTTTTTTTATATTCTTAAATTCAATTCAAACTATTTATGTGAAATGATTATCTGAAACTTCGAACAGGGTATACATACTACTGTTCATCAGTAACCTTCTTTTTTATTTACCTCCGCTGAAATACCATCCAGAAGATTTTTTAATGAAGTGTAATCCTTTATCTTGTAATCGCCATCTTCCTGAATTGTTTCTACAGTATGCACGGGACCCCCGACAGTAATAATGTTAATTATTGTATTGTTCGATTTATCCGGATGGATGGTGTAATCCTTTTTTACTGTGCGGAACTTTGTAATCTTCGCTATTTCATTTTCAAGCGCGCCTCTGCCAGATTTGCGCATCTTTTCTCCCTGTCCGTTATAGTATGCCTGCAGTTCCGGACTGAGGATATTCCACGCCTTGGTCATATCGCGCTGCTCTGCAGCAACAATAAAAGCCACTACTGCGCCATCTGGTGTAGTGTGAATGTTCGCACATCCGTGCAGCAGCAGAACTGCAATTATTAACAGGCTGATCTTGATATTTCTCATTAGTTTAATTTTCGTTGTAATACAGCATTTATTTCTGTAAATTTACAAATATATTTTATCATTTTTAGCAATAATATGAAATTTAAATTCCTACTGGTTTCAGGGCTTTTATTGATTTTATGTAACTTAGCACAGGCACAGAATCCGGGAGATGTGGCATTGAATGAAATTATGTATGCTCCGACTCCTGCTGCAAATGAATGGTTCGAGCTTTACAATAATACAGCCTCTCCCTTTAATATGGCAAACTGGAAATGGAAAGATGCTACTGCGACTCTCAGAACTATCACAACGCAGAATATCGATCTTCCTGCAAACGGCTTTGCCGTTATATGCCAGGATACTGCAGCTTTCAGAAGCGCATTTCCTTCATTTACAGGACTACTTCTTCAGCCAACAAACGGGTGGAGCTCTTTAAATAACACGGGAACTGAAAATCTTATTATTTTTAATGCTTCAAATGTTGTTGTGGATTCAATACAATTCACAAATACCTGGGGCGGCGGTTCGGGTAACAGGTCAATGGAGCGAATAAGCTCGGTTGCCCCAACAAACCAGCAGACAAACTGGGGTACTTCAACTGCATCGCTTGGCGCAACACCAAACCAGCGCAACAGCCTTTCACCTCTTAACAACGATCTGACTTTAAACTTACTTTCATTCAGCAGCAATAATCCACTGATTGGCACAAACCTGCAAATAACTGCTAATATAAAAAACAGGGGACTTCTTCCGGTAAACTCTTACAGCGTTTCATTTTATGATGATTATAATGATGACGGTAACCCAGCCCCCAATGAATTAATTAACACAGTTAATTCATCCTCACCGCTTAATGCGGGTGACTCCATTAATTACAATACATCTAAAATTATGGATTCGCTTGGTATCAGGCAATTTATTGCCGTAGTAAGTTATTCATCGGATGAAGATACAACCAACAATAAAAGAACAGGCACGGTAACAGTAATTGCCGGCGGGGGATTCGATTCACTTGTTATAAATGAAATAATGTACGCGCCAACGACAGGGGCAGGTAAAGAATGGTTTGAGATCTACAATAAGACTTCAAACCCCGTTAATCTTGCCAACTGGAAATGGAAAGATGCAACATCATCGCTAAATACAATAACCACCCAGACTGTTAATATTCCCGCGGGCGGATTTGTTGTAGTATGCGAAGATTCCGCCGCAGTGAAAAGCTTTTATCCGAATAACCCGGGAATCTACCTGCAGTCAATAGGGTGGAGCGCTTTAAATAATACCGGTGATAATCTTGTGCTTATAAATTCAACCGGAATTGTAATAGACAGCATTACTTTCACCTCTTCATGGGGCGGAAGCTCAAATAACAAATCACTTGAAAGGATTTCAGTATCCGCGCCAACCAACCTGCAAACTAACTGGGGAACTTGTGTTTCATCAGTTGGTGCAACTCCGAATAAAGTGAACAGCCTGACCCCTAAACCAAACGATCTTGCATTGAATAAGATTACATTCAGCCGCACAATTCCCGCAATTGGCGATACGCTTGGAATCATTGCGCAGGTAAAGAACAGGGGACTCTCGAGTGCGCCATCATACTCAGTAGCATTCTACGATGATTACAATAAGGATAGCATTGCATCGCCGAATGAACTGAAAACTACAGTTAATTCCACCGGTGAATTGAATGCAGGTGATTCAATAAATGTAACTTACTCTCAGATACTAGACAGCGCAGGCTTGCGGCAATACATTGCCGTTGTAAATTACGGCGTTGATGAAGATACAAGTAATAATAAATATGTGGCATCAATTGAAGTGGCAGGCGGCTCAACAGCAGGCAGGGTAATAATAAATGAAATTATGTATGATGAACCAACCGGTGAGTGTGAATGGATCGAGATATATAATAATTCAGACTCAGTTGTGAATTTAAAGAACTGGAAAGTTTCCGATAACAGTCTGACACAAATAGTCATTACAGCAAATGATCATTTTCTCGATCCGCTGAGTTATGCTGTAATCAGCCAGAGCGGAGCGATATATGCAAATCACCCTGCAATTGATTCATCTAAAGTGATAATAAATTCATCTTTTCCCTCGCTTAACAATACAGGTGATGCGGTTATTGTATACAAAATAAGCGGGGCTGTTTCAGACAGGGTAGATTACCTGCCTGACTGGGGCGGAGTAAATTCTTCGCTTGAAAGGATAGATATAAACGGAGTTTCAAATGATTCAAGCAACTGGGCAAGCTCAATAGCATGCGAGAAATCAACCCCGACACTTATTAATTCAATCTCCGCAGCAGTTCATTACCAGAGGAATGACCTGATTGTAAACGAAATCATGGCAGCGCCGCTTACCAATCAGCCTGAGTATATAGAGCTTTATAATCCAACTTCACAGAATATAAATATTGTTGGCTGGCTGCTATCAGAAACGGGCGGTTCAACAAGCATGGCAGATACATGTTCAGCTGTAATAAAGCCGGGAATGTACGCAGTTATTGCGGCTGATACGAATATTTATAACGCGTTCCCGTATTTAAGAACACCCGACAGCACTCAAAAAGTATTCATAGCGGGTTCACTTGGTCTGAACAACGATGCTGACCTTGTTAAAATTGCAGATGTGTTCAGAACAATGATTGACAGTGTTTATTACAGCGATAACTGGTATAATCCAAATCTGCCTGGCTCGGGAAGGTCACTGGAAAAAATAAACCCAATGCTGAACGGCAATGACGGCAAAAGCTGGAGCAGCTGCACAAATCCAAACGGCGGCTCGCCCGGATTAAAGAACAGTATATTCACAAATCAGAACATTTCCACAGGTGAAATTACCGTATCGCCAAATCCGTTTTCACCGGATGGCGACGGCTATGAAGATTTTACTATTATAAGCTACAAGCTTAAAAATGCAGTATCACAGGTGAGGATGAAAATATTTGATGTAAAAGGCAGGCTGATAAAGACAATACTTAATAACCAGGCATCGGGTCCGGAAGGGCAGATTGTTTATAACGGACTGGATGATGAGAACAGGAAATTAAGACTTGGCATATATATAATATTTTTAGAATCACTCAACGACCAGAATGGAGTAGTTGAAACAATTAAATCAACCCTGGTGGTTGGTGCAAAGCTGTAAAAACCTATTAACTTTTAGAACGCATTTATTTAAATGGCTAAGAAACAACCTGTAAAAAAAGAAGAAACACCTCTTCTCAATAAAAATGTTGTATATATTATCCTTGCTGTGATTACTTTTGCGGTATATGCAAATTCATTATACAATGATTTTGTATTTGATGATGAATCCGTTGTGCAGGCTGACCCTACCATAATGGAACTTTCCAACATCCCGAAATTCTTCACGGGAGAAATGGGGTTCCACAAAGTAATTGGCGCATATTACAGGCCGGTGGTATCATCAACATACGCCATTGATTACGCTATATGGGAGTTCAACCCCTTTGGCTATCATTTAACAAATGTAATAATGCACATTATAAATGTGCTGCTTTTTTACGCTTTGCTGCTGCTGATGTTCGAAAAATTCAGATCACCCTACAAAGATTACATTATACTAATAGCGGCACTTATATTTGCAGTTCACCCGATTCACACAGAAGTAGTTGCCTGGGTAAGCGGCCGAACTGACGGGCTGGCATGTACATTCTTTTTTGCTGCATTCATATATTACCTTAAGTACAGCAAAGAGCCAACAAATAAAAATCTTGTTTTAACACTTTTCTTCTATCTCTTCTCTTTGTTTTCCAAGGAAATGGCAATAACCCTGCCTGCTGTTATCATATTGTATGATATGATAATCAACAGAAGCGAATTCAAAGAGCTGCTGAAGAAAAGATATGTAATTTACGGTTCGCTTATAGTAATATCAGGATTGTTTATGCTGCTCAGATGGTACGCACTGCGTACCGTTGTGCCAAGAATGACCTATTATTATTTCTTTGATAAGGATACAGCCACAACTATTTTTACAATGCTGCAGACTGTTCCGCTTTATTTCAGGCTTTCGATTGCACCATATGGTATGCTTTACCATTACAGCGGGTATATGCCGGATATCTCAAGCATTACGGAATTCAGGGCATTGTTTGCCGTGTTCTTTATTCTGGTTATGTGCGGCGCAGCAGTGTATTTTATAAAAAAAGCTCCGTATATATCTTATTCTATTCTTATCTTCTTTGTAACACTGCTTCCTGTTATGAATATAGTGCCAACCATGAATTTTATGGCTGACCGCTTCCTTTACATTCCTTCAATGTTTGTAAGTATAATTGCAGCGGCGGTTCTGTTTAAATATTTCACAAAGAAGACCTACAACCTTATTATGGGTATCAGCGCGGCTGTACTTATCGTTTTTGTTTACATGACATTTACACGGAACGCTGAATGGAAAACCAATGACATTCTGTTTATGACAGCCGAAGGCAGGCCCGGGGTTGTGACTTATATAAATATAGGGAATATTTACGCCAACAAAGGGAATTTTGATGTTGCCGAAGTATATTACAGAAAAGCGCTTGACCTTCGGAAGGAATCACTGATTGGCCATAATAACATAGGCAAAATTTTTATGGTAAAGGGCAATTTTGATTCCGCTTACTATTATATAGATAAAGCATACTGGCTTGATACACTATCACCGGAGCCGCAATATACATTTGCGCAGATGTACAACAGGAAGGGTGATATACCTAATGCGCTGAAGTGGCTTGAAAAGCTTTCGACCTTCGCGCCCAATTACCAGAATGCAGCGCAAATGCTGGCTGAACTTAAAGCAATGCCTCTCCAGCAGCAGATAATGACTGATAGCCTTGGGCAGAATCAGAAAATGCCGCCAATTATCAAAGATGAGAAGATGGAGAAAGTCAGGATACTTGAGGAATCCTCATATAAGAATTACCAGGCTAAGAACTATGATAAGGCTATTGATGAGCTTAACCAGCTTATAAAGCTTATGCCTGATAAATCTGCGGGGTACTATAATAATATTGGTATGTGTTATATGGACCAGGAAAAGTATAAAGAGGCTATTGATAATTTTTTAGTTGCGGCAAAGACTGATGTGAAGTTCTCTTCTGCTTATAATAATATTGGTACATGTTACGAGAGAATGAATGATATACCCAAAGCAAAGGATAGCTACCGCAAAGCTATTGAAATAGACCCCGGAAATGAACTGGCTAAGCAGAATTTGGAGAAGCTGAAGTAGATTTTTTCCTCCCCTCTGTCCCAAACTCCAGTTTGGGAAAGGAATTTTAAACCTCACCCCCAGCCCCTCTCCTTAAAGGAGAGGCGAGCAAAGTCCGAAGAATTTCAATTTATTTCAATAAGTTCGTTGATTTGTTTTTGTAGAGACGTCCCGGTACGCCTTGCCAAAGGTAAGGTTGGACGTCTCAAATTGCGATTTATCCTGAATTTGGAAATATAGTTTAGGAATGAAATTATGACCTCACCCCCTCCAAAGGAGTCCTTCGGACCAGCCCCTCTCCTTAAAGGAGAGGGGAGCAAAGTCCGAAGAATTTCAGATTTCCCTCTGTCCCAAACTCCAGTTTGGGACAGGAATTCCCGACGAAACTATGTTTCGAAATAAAACTAAAGTGAGTGTATTAAACCGTTAAAAAGGTTTTTATTATTTAATCCAATTTATCCCACGACTAAAGTCGTGGGCTTTTTTATTATTAAAAACTTGCGAAAGCACGAAGGACTTACCGCGAACATATCAACATATCACTCCTACGAAGCTCTGAACACTGACGTATTAGATTACTACAAACATTTCGCTCCTACGGAGCTTGATTAATGGCGTTGCTTTGAGAGAGTTTCAAGTATGGGAATAATTATAACTAAAAAAAACCTTTCTGGTCTTTAAGACCAGAAAGGTTTATGTGTTGATTAATCGGAACCTTAGAGCAAATTACTTGCAAGCTCGGCAAGTTCAGAGCGCTCGCCCTTAATAAGGTTAACGTGCGCATATAAGTCCTGACCCTTAAAATGCTCAATCAAATATGTTAAACCGTTCGATTGTGAATCAAGGTACGGATGATCGATCTGGTAAACATCTCCTGTGAATACGATCTTAGCGCCTTCACCGACCCTGGTAATGATCGTTTTAACCTCATGTGGCGTCAGGTTCTGAGCTTCATCAACGATAAAAAATATTCTCTGCAGGCTTCTGCCTCTTATATAACTCAATGGTTCAATTACAAGCTTCTGGTCTTTCACCATCTGTGTTATCTGCTGATGCTGCTTTTCGGTTTCGGAATACTGGTCCTGAATAACTTTCAGGTTATCCCACAGCGGCTGCATGTAGGGTGCGAGCTTTGATTCAACATCACCCGGCAGGTAGCCGATATCTTTATTGCTCAGCGGTACAACGGGTCTTGCAATGTATATCTGCCTGTAATTCTTCTTTACATTCAGTGCGCTTGCAAGCGCAAGGAGTGTTTTACCTGTACCCGCCTTGCCTGTAAGCGTAACAAGCGGCAGGTTCAGGTTTGTGAGGGCGTCAATAGCGAAAGTTTGCTCGGCGTTGCGGGGCTTTATTCCGTACACCGGATTCTTATCAACTTTACGCAGTATCTGGTTCTTGTGGTCAATTGCCGCTAGTACAGAGTGGCTTTCATTCCTTAACACAAGGTACTTGTTTGGAACCTGTTCAGTTTTTGATTTCTTCAATGTAGTCTTTATAGGGACTTCAAAAGGAGGCTGGTAGAGCTTTTCAATAATATCGTGATTGAAATTCTCAATGGTCTCTTTGCCGCTGTAAAGCTCTTCAACATTGGTAATTTTATCGGTAGTATAATCTTCCGCCTGAACGCCGACCGCTTTGGCTTTCATTCTGAGGTTAACATCTTTGCTGATGAGTACAACGGAATCATTATTTTTCTTCTTCTTTATATCAAGAGCGGCGCTTAGTATCCTGTGGTCAGGTGTATCTTCTTTGAATATTTCCTTTATTTCGTCATTCAGACCGCGGCTCAGGGCTATAGATACTTTGCCTCTGCCTTTGCCAAGCGGTACGCCGCCATTGAAGAGTGCAGAACCGGTCAGGTTATCCAGGGTCCTTGCGAATTCACGTGCGTTCAGGTTAATAACCTGGCTGCCGCGTTTGAAGTGGTCAAGCTCTTCGATAACAGTTATAGGAATAACAATATCATGCTCTTTGAACTGGTTTATGCAGGTCGAGTCATGCAAAATGACATTGGTATCTAAAACAAAGGTTTTCTTCTGTGTTTTGGTGGTTTTCATTAATGAAAGAATGGAAAAGTTTCAGGAATAGAGTAAATTGTGCCGAAGGAGATACTGTTTTTATCTCTTTTGGGTGCAGGGTAAATTAGTATTATATTTATGGTACTTATCAAGCTTACACACAAATATAATTAATATTTTAAATATTATCTAATTTAATCGCACGGGAAATTTTTTGAGTTAATTTAAAATTAACAGTAAATTAATAACTTAATGTATTCAAACCATCACTCTTATGAGTATTATAACGAATATCAGAATTGCGATGAGTATTATTATTTTCTGTTCAGTTGGAGACATATGTTCAATATAATATCTCGTTTTATAAATAAAAATTTATTAATTTTGGGTAACCTAAATAACAAATCACATGAAGTACCTTCTGACTTTGACCCTGCTTTACTTCAGCCTCTTTTTTATTTATTCATGCGGTGATGATTCATTAAACAATAATGCAAATAATCCTCCTGAGTTTGACATATATCTTGTAAAAAGAGATTTTCTGAATAATCTTACTTCAACCTATACAATCAAAAGTGATGGATCTGATCTTAAGTTATTTAATGATTCATTGGGAGTAAGCAATTATTCATACCGGAATAAGATCCTTTTAACTAAAGGCGGCTATAGTTTCAATGATATTTATATCGCAAATTATAACGGAAGCTTTATGACTAAAATTCCATTAGGAAGTTATCCCGTCGCCTATTGTAATCTTTCACCAGATGCTGAAAAGTTATATTTTATAACTTCAAACATGGATATGAACTTGTATGTAGTCAATTCTGATGGCTCCGGACTGGTTCAGATTACCACTCTACCTGTCTCTTCTAATTCAGTTAAGTTTTCTCCAGGTGGGAAAATGATAGCATATTTAGAACCTTCTTATTATCCCAATCATCGCGGCACAAAACTTCTTATTTCAAATACGTCAGGTACTTATAAAAAATTATTAAAGGATAGTATTCAGGATGGAGGTTCTGTAGACTGGTCAAATGATGGGAAAAAGATATTTTTTCATTATCTTGATCTTAGCATGCATGCTGCAAAAATTGGTATTATTGATACATCGCTCAGTAATTTTTCTGTATTAGGAGAAGGTGCATTCCCTTACTGTTCTCCTGTTAGTGGCAAAATATGTTTCGTCAACTCAAATGGAACTAATAACGAGCTCTATCTGATGGATCAGGATGGTTCGAATATTATTAATATCTCAAACTTACCGGGAATTAGTCCTTATAATATTAAATGGTCAAAGGAAGGAATGAGAATTTTATACAGATCTATTGAAGGTTCAAATCTTCCGAAACTTTGGATGTATGACTTAAACACAAATTCAAATACGCTTCTTGCTGATTCAGTTAGTGACGCTGTTTGGCAATAATGTTAAAATGATTGAAATTGGGATACGTAAAAGTCTTATTCAAACCTGTTATATTAAATTATATCTTAAAACTATTTATGATAAAAAACACATCAATCTTCAGGCTAGTAGTATTCATTGTGCTTCTGAGTTTTTCAGGCTGTGTTACAAGCAAAATTGAATATGTTGAAAGCGATAAAGTACCCGTTGAAAAGACCTACAGGATATCGCAGCTATATCTTAAGGATGGTACTATAATAGATGTGAAAGAAAAAGAAGCTAAGCTGAAGCTAAAACATAAAGGCGTAAGCAATGTAATTGTGTATTATGAAGATGTGAACATAGAAAGATCGGTACCTTTAAAGGATGTTACCAGGCTGAAGATTGAAATACTTGAAAGTCACGTGATTGCCACTGTATTAATTATTATAGGTACAGTTGCAGTGGCAATATATCTCGCAATTGGGTTAATTTTGGCAACAGGTGGATTAAAAATGCATTAATATCCTACATATATGCCTAAATCCATGAAACAAATTCCTTCGTATATATGTTTGTAATTAAGAATCCAACAAAAATGAGAAAAATGAGTATATTAGCAGCAATAATTTCAATTTTTATGCTGATCGGCTGCGGCCAAAAGCCGGGCAGGGTGGCAATAAATGAGCAGCATATTTCAAAACAAACAGATTCCACAAACATTTGCGGAGAATTTAAACCGGTCATGAGTAAAGACGAATTAAAAGAAAAGCTTTCAGATGAGCAGTACAAAGTAACACAGGAAAAGGGGACTGAGCGCCCGTTTAATAACAAGTATTGGGATAACCACGATGCAGGCAAGTATAACTGTATCGTATGCGGGCAGGAGCTCTTCAGCAGTGATACCAAATTTGAGTCCGGCACAGGTTGGCCCAGCTTCTTCAAGCCGGTAAAAGATGAGAATGTTAAGGAAGAAACGGATAATACGCTTGGAATGAAAAGAACCGAAGTAATGTGCTCAAATTGCGGGGCGCATTTGGGTCATGTATTTGATGATGGTCCGAATCCAACAAGACTTAGATACTGTATGAATTCCGCAGCTCTGGATTTTAAGAAGAAAGACGAGTAGTTGAGTAGGCTGAGTAGGCTGAGTAGTTGAGTTGGTGAGTGGGTGAGTTGGGGAGTAGGTGAGTAGGGAAGTAGTTGAGTAGTTAAGTAGCTCCGTTAGGAGCGAAATGCTTGTAGTAAAGGATTTCGTTTTGTTGTTAGCTCCGTAGGAGTGATATGTAATGGGTTAACACAAATTAACAAATTAAGCACAGTGGAATGTTATCTGTGCTTTTTTATTATTGGCTTTATTTGATAAAGTATATACCTTTGCGAGGAGCTTTAGCGATGAAGCAATTTCATTAGTGGAACTGATATTATTCCAAAACATCATCTGCAATGATACCGGTATTGACATAGTCAGAGCATACCAAAATCACTTTCTTATCAAACTCACACGGTATGGATACAACTCCGGGGCTACTATTCCTGATTTCACAGCCGGGTCATTCATCATCATCTCTCTTGCTTCGTCTTCTGAATCAGCTTCGATTATAGCTATACCGAATTTCCCCGTTGTTTCGGGTCCCGCTAAAATTAACTTTCCCGCTTTCAGCATTTCCTGCAGGTACAAAAAATGCGTACCCATGATATTGCCTTCTTCTTCGGTCATGGTTTCAGCAAAGTTCTCTTTGTGCGGTCTGATAAAATAGATGAACTGCATAATATTATATTTATTTATTGATCTATTGCAGAGGAGGGTTTTTAAAAAGCAGAGAAAATTGTATAACTAATTCAGAAATCCAATGTAAAGTCCTACAACTATTACAGTCAGAATAAGTACACCGAATAAAATATAAAATTGGATCGAGCTTCTTAGGCGTTTAGGGAGCATTACCTGGTAATGTTTGAGTTCGCTTCATCGCGGGCAATTTTAATCTTCCCGTTCAACTCGCTTTCATATTCCGGATTCAGCTCAATAGCTTTCTGCCAGTCGGCGATCGCTTCATCGTAATTTTTGAGCCTGAAATTCGCATACCCGCGGTTGTAGTAGATATCGTAATTATCCGGTTCCTGCTGAATAGCTTTTGTATAATCCGTTAATGCGTTCTTATAGTCTTTCAGTGAGTAGTAGCAATTTCCCCTGTAGAAAAATGATTCAGATGTTTCGCTTTTTTCAAGCACAGCAGAAAAATCACTGATAGCTTTTTTATACTCTTTTAATTTAAACCTTGCATAACCGCGGTTGTAATAAGCGCTGGCATCGCCGGCGAATTTTTCGAGGTACTTGGAAAAATACACTTCAGCATCTTTATAGTTCTTGTTTTCGTTTGCCTGTGTGCCAATTTCGTAATAATTCACAGCGTCAGAATTATCAGTATAAAGATTATCCGTTCCGATCATAGCTATAACATCGTTCACAGGTATAGCGAAGTACAATGCGCCTTCATGCTGGCCGCTTACGCTAAGGCCGATAAGCTCGCCCCTTGAATTAAGCACCGCTCCGCCGGATGACCCGTCGGTTATCGGGCATGTCATTTGAATAAGCTTAAAATTGTTCGCATCTGTTCTGAAGCCGCTTACGATCCCTTCGGAAATAGAATTTTCGTAGCCTTCTGGCGAACCTACTGCGTATATCCTTTGGCCTGCCTTTAAACTGCTGCTGTTGCCCTGATTAATTGGAGTAAGAGTTCTGTCATCGGTTTTAAGAAACATGATATCTTTTAATTCATCATATTTGTATACTGAAACACTTTTAATTTCCTTGGTGTAATGTTTTACTTCAATTCTGTTTGCATCTTTGCATACGTGGTAATTTGTGACAATTAAACCGTCTTTAATAACCACTCCTGAGCCCTGGAATACATTCCCGAGGTTATCATAAGCAATAATAACCACAACAGAATTATCAACTTTTTCATAAATAATATCTGGCGTAAGCTCATTTGTTGTAACCTGCTGACTAAGTACTCTTACGCAAACAAGTATGAAGAAAAGCGGAATTATATTCAGGAACCTGATAAACAATAGTCTTTGTTAGTGTTTAAGCAAATATAATGAAAATTGTTGATTTACAAACAATAAAATTATTTCAACATTTAAAAAGCGTAAAATTTGTATTATATTTATAAAATTCTAATATATGGAAGCCTTAGTAATAATATTGTTTTTAACATTTCCTTCACACATCTATAGTGAATAAGTCATATTTAATAAACAACTGGTAAACGGAGAATGTTCTTTGATTACCGGAAGAAATATATATATTAATTAAAATATCAATAAAAATGAAAATCTTAAAATTAACATTGATACCCTTTATTCTTATTACTTTATTCATTGCATCATGTTCTGATGATGATGTAACCAAATCAGGCAGCGGAAACATTTATACAGCGGACCCGACAATCACACGAACAGATAATTACGGCATCGTACTTGGGGGAGATACTACTGACTGGTGTAACCAGTCAAATACTTTATTTGAATTTCATCCGGCATATCCAAATCCGACCGTTGATACGGTGAAATTACGTTTCCAGGAACCGGGATATGATACAATAAGTATATTGTACGTTAAACAAAACGGTGATACAGTATTTGCAGTCAGGGATATGGCAGTAAATCCGGGTTCCTATGCATATGCTTTCAGCGGCAGAGCAAATAATCTCTATTTCACAATTGTAAGATTCATAATTCGATCCAAACTGTATCCTGAAGGCAGTGAATACTGCCGATATTTTGGTGATGTACAGTTTTATTAAAAATTTATTTTAACATATCTCATTTATGAGGTAATTTCCGCTTAAAACTACAATTTTTGGCTTATCTTGCGTAAATACTGATAATGCTGGCTAAATTAATGATTATGAGAAAGCACATCATTCCCTAACTTGACTATTTCGTAAAAAATCGCTAATTTTGTAGTTTCTAATAATAATGCCGCTCATCCAACGTCACCGGCAAAGGCAAATTATGCTTAGCCTGAGACAAATGAGTGCAGAAATTTATTTAGTAAATTAAGACTAAGGTAGGAATATTACGTGCCAACAATCAATCAGCTCGTCCGCAAAGGAAGAAAAGTTTTAAAGTTCAAAAGCAAATCACCGGCTCTTGAATCATCACCTCAAAAAAGAGGAGTATGTACAAGAGTATATACAACAACACCAAAGAAACCTAATTCAGCTTTGAGAAAAGTTGCAAGGGTACGCTTAAGCAACGGTATGGAAGTAACTGCATACATCCCGGGTGAAGGTCATAACCTTCAGGAGCATTCAATTGTTCTTATCCGCGGAGGCAGAGTAAAAGATCTTCCGGGTGTAAGATACCACATTGTAAGAGGTGCGGTTGATTCAAGCGGAGTTGCCGACAGGAAACAGGCGCGTTCAAAATATGGCGCGAAGAAAGCTAAATCCGGCGGCAAGTAATTCCTGATTCAAATTTCAAACTGGAATAAAAATAAATTATATATATAAAGCGATTTGAGAAAAAGAACAGCAAATAAAAGACAAAGAGGTACTGACAGAATATTTTCAGATGTTCTTGTCGGCAGATTCATTAACTGCATTATGTATGACGGCCTGAAGCAGAAAGCTGAAAGAGTTGTCTATGATGCATTTGATATCATAAAAGAAAAGCTGAACGCTGAGCCTGTTGAAATATTCAAAAAGGCTATACACAATGTTGAGCCTTCACTTGAAGTACGCTCAAGAAGAGTGGGCGGTTCAAACTACCAGGTGCCAACAGAAGTAAGACCCGAACGCAGAAAAGCGCTCGCAATAAAATGGATACTTACTTATGCAAGGGCTAAAGCCGGCAAATCAATGGCTGAAAAGCTTGCAGGCGAGCTTATGTCAGCTGCCAACAATGAAGGCAGTGCTGTAAAGAAAAAAGAAGATGTTCACCGTATGGCTGAAGCTAACAAAGCTTTCGCACATTTCAGGTGGTAATATACAGATCTCAGGGCAGTGAAGGATCCGTTCAGGACGGATTTGTTTTTGTTTTGTTTCAAAGTTCTTTAAGATAAAAAAATAATAGAAAGCATATAGTTTTAATGGCCAGAAAAGTAACATTAGAAAAGACAAGAAATATCGGTATCATGGCTCACATTGATGCCGGAAAGACCACGACTACGGAGAGAATACTGTACTACACCGGACGTTTGCACAGAATGGGCGAAGTTCACGAAGGTGCAGCTACAATGGACTGGATGGATCAGGAAAAAGAGCGCGGTATTACTATTACCAGTGCTGCAACAACATGTTTCTGGAAAGATCACAGGATCAATATTATTGATACACCGGGACACGTGGATTTCACAGCGGAAGTTGAGCGTTCATTAAGAGTGCTTGACGGAGCCGTAGCATTATTCTGCGCAGTTGGCGGTGTTGAGCCGCAGTCTGAAACCGTATGGAGACAGGCTGATAAATACGGTGTTCCAAGACTTGCATTCGTGAATAAGATGGACAGAACAGGCGCTGATTTCTATCACGTGCTTGATATGATGAAAGAAAGACTGAAAGCTAACGTTGTTCCCCTCCAGTTGCCAATAGGGCAGGGCGAAATGTTCGTTGGTCAGATCGATCTTATCAGGATGAAAGCGCTTATTTATAATGCTGATACTTTAGGGCAGACCTGGGAAGAACAGGAAATACCTGCTTCGCTGGTTGAAAAGGCCAAAGAGTATCACGTAAAACTTCTTGAATCAGTTTCTGAAGTTGATGATACACTATTAACCAAGTTTTTAGACGGCCAGGAAATTTCCGAAGCCGAGATAAAGAAAGTTTTAAGAGAAGCTACACTTAAAGTTAAGATCATTCCTGTTCTTTGCGGTTCATCTTTCAAGAACAAGGGTGTACAGACTTTACTTGATTCAGTTATAGATTATCTGCCGACACCGAAAGATATCGGCGAGATATGGGGTCATCATGTTCACACGGATGATCATATTACAAGGAATGTTTCTGATGACGAAAAATTCTCATCACTTGCATTCAAAATTATGACTGATCCTTTTGTAGGCAAGTTAACATTCTTCAGGGTTTACTCCGGAGTGTTGAAATCAGGTTCATATACTTATAATCCTGTTTCAGGGAAGAAGGAAAGAGTCGGAAGGCTTCTGCAGATGCATGCTAATCACCGCGAGGATATTGAAGAAGTTTACGCGGGTGATATTGCAGCTGCAATCGGATTAAAGAATACTAAAACAGGCGATACATTATGCGATGAAGGCGACCCTATCATTCTTGAAAGAATGACATTCCCTGATCCTGTAATATCAATTGCTATTGAGCCTAAAACAAAGGCTGACCAGGACAGACTTTCGGAGTCACTTGGCAAGCTTGCGGATGAAGATCCCACGCTTCGTATTTCAACAAACGATGATACCGGGCAGACAATTCTTGCCGGTATGGGCGAGCTTCATCTTGAAATTATTGTCGACCGCTTAAAACGTGAATTTAAAGTTGAAGCTAACATTGGTAAACCGCAGGTTGCTTACAAAGAGACAATTACCAAGAAAGTTGAGCAGGAAGGCAAATTCATCAGACAGTCCGGCGGTAAAGGACAGTTTGGTCATGTTTGGATCACACTTGAGCCGAATGAAAAAGGCAAAGGATTCGTATTTGAAAATAAGATCGTCGGCGGTTCAGTTCCAAAAGAATTTATTAAACCTGTTGAGCATGGCATAGAAGAAGCTATGAAAAACGGTGTTCTTGCGGGATATCCGGTTGAGGATGTTAAGGCTGTATTGTTTGACGGTTCATTCCATGATGTTGACTCATCAGAAATGGCGTTTAAGATCGCAGGCTCTATGGCATTTAAAGCAGGTGCTTTAAAAGCCGGTCCGGTTATTCTTGAGCCTATTATGAAGGTTGAAGTTATTACACCCGATGAATATATGGGTGATATAATGGGTGACCTGAGCTCACGCAGGGGGAAAATTGAAGGTATGACTCAGCGCGCAGATGCGCAGGTTATCCGTGCAATGGTTCCGCTTTCGGAGATGTTCGGTTACGCAACATCAATGCGTTCAATGACGCAGGGCAGAGCGCTTTATAATATGGAAACATCACATTATGAAGAAGTGCCCAAGTCAATTGCTGAACAGATCATTGAGAAGTACAAAGGAAAAGAAACAGTCGGAGCTTAACAGCTCTGAATATTCGGCAGGGAAGATTCTATTTCACTGCTGATTTTTTGAATAATAGTTTTCGTTCTTTAAATAGTTTTTAGGGTCAATCTTTAAGTAGATCACCCGCCAATCATCAGGCGCATCAAATTGCTCTATAAAACAGGCTGTATATAAAGAGTCTTTAAATACAGAATGTTTCCTTCTGACTACTGGGCCAG
>JAUQWQ010000058.1 GCA_030835085.1 Ignavibacteria bacterium | reverse complement strand
ATTATTTAACACACTCATATCATCCCATTTTTCTGCCGAAGGACTATTTACTAAAAACCAATTTAAACCTGCGTTAGTGGTTTTACTTAAATAAGTCGTCCCTCCCCCGCTTCCCCCGCAAGCATAACCTGTATTTATATTGATAAAATCTAATGCTGTAAATCCCCGGTTAACAGTAAAATAATAATTCCAGATATCTCCACCATTCGTAGTTTTAAGAATATAGCCTGTATCCCCGGGTGATAAGTTATTTGTAACTGAATACCCTGTCAAGCTATCGAGAAAAGTTATATCCGATATTTGCCTGTTACCTAAATTAGGCAAAAATTGCTGGTACCAGTTGCCATTTGGATTTAAAGGCACAGCAAAGCCAAGCAATAATATTGTGGTAAAAATCAGTGTAAAAGTTATTTTTAATAGCTTTTTCAAATCGGGTGAAATTTGATTATTGTAAATTAATATAATTTCATAAAATATACAAATTACTAATCCACCTGTTAGTTTTGCAGTGTAAATGAATCTCTGCCGATATAATCGGCAATTTTTATGTATATTTGTAACGATAAGCATTAATAGATTAATTGAAATTAACCTAAAAATTTCGTAAATTTATTAGTTTATCGGCAATAGATGCCGTTAAAATACCTGTTTTTACATAGTACGATCCAGCCCGGATGGTGAAATTGGTATACACGCTGTGTTCAGGGCGCAGTTCCGGTTACGGAGTGCGAGTTCGAGTCTCGCTCCGGGCACTATAAAAATAAATTAAAATTGAATGTCCAGTGCAATCAGGAAGAAATGGACAATATCAAGCGCAGCGGATGAAGAAAAAGTTAAAATACTTTCTCAGGAGATAAATGTTCCCTCCTCACTTGCCGGAATTCTTGTTACGAGGAAGATCCACTCACGCGCTGATGCGAAGAAGTTTTTCGTCCATGATTTAAAAAATCTCTATGACCCGTTCCTTATGAAGGGAATGGAAAAAGCATCCGAAAGGATAATAGAGGTCATAAAGAATAAAGAAAAGATCCTTATCTTTGGTGACTACGATGTAGACGGTACATCGGGGGTTTCCATGTTCCACACATTTTTAAGAGATCTTGGCGTACCCAACGAAGTTTTTATACCCGATAGATTTACAGATGGTTATGGCCTATCCAACACAGGGATAGATCACGCGAATTCGCTTGGCATAAAGCTTATTGTTGCCATCGATTGCGGCATCACCGCAGTTGATAAAGTCGAGTATGCCTCCTCCCTTGGAATTGACATGATAATCTGCGACCATCATCAGCCGCCGGAAACTATACCAAACGCATACGCAATACTTGATGCTCTTCAGCAGGACTGCAATTATCCGTTCAAGAGTCTTTGCGGCACAGGTGTAGCATTTAAGCTCATACAGGCAGTATGCCAGAAGCTAAAGCTTGATGACTGGCAGGCACTTCTTGATTTTGTCGCCGTTGCAACTGCTGCTGATATGGTACCCGTGATTGATGAGAACAGAACACTCATAAGCTACGGCTTTAAGCAGATACTCAATAATCCCAGACCCAGCTTCGCAACGATATTCAAAAATTCCAGCTTAAAGCTTGAGCATATTACAACATCAAACGTTGTATTCACCATTGGTCCGCGTATTAACGCAGTTGGCAGACTTGGTGATGCGACACGCGCTGTAAAATTCCTTACCAGCAAATCAATTGAAGAAGCCGAAGAATTAATGAGCGTTCTTGAGTCGGAAAACTCCAACCGCAAGAAAATTGACAGCGAAATATACCTGCAGGCGCAAAGTACCTACGAAAATTATAAAATTGAATCTATTAACAGTGACGCAAAGGATGATGTAGCGATTGTGCTTCATAATCCTGAGTGGCACCCCGGTGTGCTGGGTATAATCGCTTCAAGAATGGTTGAGAAGTATTACAGGCCATCAATTATTCTCACAACATTCAATGGTTATGCAAAGGGTTCAGCGCGCAGTATTAATAATTTCAATATCTACGAAGCTATCAAGCGCACATCGGAAGAATGCGGAGCGGTTGTACAGTTCGGCGGCCACTTCCACGCAGCGGGAATTGAAATAGAAATTGAAAAGGTCGAGGAATTCAGAAATACATTTAACAGGATAGCTAAAACTATCATTAACGATACCGTAAACGGCAAAGAGCTGCTGGTACCTGAAATTAAGGTGGATGCTGAAATTGATGTATCTGAGGTTAACCAGCGTTTTGTTAAAATATTGAGCCATTTCGAGCCATTCGGCCCGGGGAATATGACTCCCATTTTTTTAACCCGTGACCTTGTTATTGTAGGTGACCCCAAGACGTATAACGGTTCAACTACAGTGTTTAAGGTCCGCAAGGCTACACAAAACGGCAACAGGTTTGATAACTACAGCTTTGATTGTGTGTATTACCAGTCACCCGATCTGGATGAGACTTCACGCTATCATCTAAAAACCGGAACGAAGCTTGATATTATTTATTCCGTTGAAGAGAATCACTGGAACGGCAACACAAAGACGCAGTTCAGGATAAGAGATTTGAAGATCAATTAGAAATGATCTGAGTCAAAAGGGAAAAGTAAAAAGGCAAAAAAGCGAGTTAAGTTACAATTGAATTAAGTAAGTTTAATATATCATTATAGTATAGTATGTCAGGACACTCGAAGTGGTCAACAATAAAGAGGAAAAAGGGCGCAATTGATGCAGCCCGTGGTAAAGTATTTACCAAGATCATAAAAGAAATCACAGTTGCGGCAAGAATTGGCGGCGGCGATGTGGAAGCGAATCCGCGTTTAAGACTGGCAGTTAACAGCGCGAAATCAAATAACATGCCCGCCGATAACATTACCCGCGCCATAAAAAAGGGTACCGGTGAGCTTGAAGGCGTAAGTTATGATGAAATTACGTATGAAGGTTACGGTCCGGGCGGAGTGGCGCTGATAATTGAATCAATGACTGATAACAAGAACCGTACTGTGGCTGAATTGCGGCATTTGCTTTCAAGGAACGGCGGGAATCTTGCGGAATCAGGTGCGGTAAGCTGGAATTTTGAGCGCAAGGGTGTGATAACGGTCGCAAAGGGCACATACACCGAAGATGACCTGATGAATGTGATACTTGATGCCGGCGCTGATGATATGACCGATGAAGATGAGTTCTACGAAGTGACTGCTTCACTTGAAAATTTTGAAACAGTAAGGAAAGCTATTGAAGCATCAACGCTTGCAGGCGCAAAGATAGAAGCAGCTTCGCTGCAGTATGTACCCAAAACCACAACAAAGGTTGAAGGCAAGGATGCTGAGACAGCAATAAAGCTTATAAGCGTAATTGAAGATAATGATGACGTGCAGAATGTATACTCAAATGCCGATATTGATGAAAAAGTAATGGAAGAATTTGGATGATGATGTGAAACCTTCCTTCGCTTCGCTCAGTAAGGCAGGCGTGAAACCTTCCTTTGCTGCGCTCAGTAAGGCAGGCGTGAGGCAATGAAATGAATTTTGGTGTAACTTCGAAAAGTAATATGTTAAGCAGCAATAAATGATAATACTTGGAGTTGATCCCGGAACGCTTTTTACAGGTTATGCCGTAATCAGCGGTGTGAATGAAAAGCTGAAGATGCTCTGCTGTGATGTAATAAAAATACCCGCCAAAAATAATTTCCCGATCAGATTAAAACAGATATACGACTCACTGGTTGATGTAATTGAAGAGTACAAGCCCGATGAATTTGCCATTGAAACAGCATATTACGGCAAGAATGTTCAGTCAACATTAAAGCTGGGGCATGCAAGGGGAGTATCAATACTCGCTGCCGTTAATAAACAGATCCCCACAACAGAATACTCACCCCGCGAGGTAAAGAAATCGGTTTCGGGTCTTGGTGCGGCTTCAAAGGAGCAGGTGAGGTTTATGGTTTGCAGAATCCTGGATATAGATATAAATTCACTGCCTAAACAATCTGATATTTCAGATGCACTGGCAGTAGCTATATGCCATCACAACAAAATGCTTGGCGGAAGCGTGAAAAAATCCAAAGGCAGCAGCTGGGAGGCGTATGTGAAAGAGAATCCGAAAAAAGTTAAAGTACAGAAGTAACACATAAGGAAATGATAGATTACATAAAAGGAAAACTTGTAAGCAAAAAAACAACCGCACTGATAGTAGAGGCAGGCGGGATCGGTTACAGTATAAACTGTACACTGGGAGCAATTGAAAATACGGGCAGTGTTAGCGATGAAGTGAAGATCCCGGTTCACCTGAACATTAAGGATAACCCGTTTTCCGTTATGCTGTACGGCTTCCGTGACGAGAGTGAAAGGGAGTGTTTCAGGCAGATAATTTCAGTATCGGGTATTGGTCCAAAAACAGGGCTGAGCATACTTTCAGCTATCGGGTACAATGACTTAATTGATATGATATCGAAAGGCAACTATCATCCGTTGACATCAATTTCAGGGGTCGGTAAAAAAACCGCTGAAAGGCTGGCAGTTGAGCTTAAGGACAAGCTGGGTAAGATAGAATCCGAAACGCCGGGCATTAACGTTAATGCCGGTAAGCTTGGCGAACTTGGCAGAGCTTCAGAGATCATTGAAGCATTGATGGTTCTGGGTTACAACAGGCTTGAAGCTGATAAGATGGTACGCGCGATTTCCTCACGCAGTGATTTTATGGATATGCCTACTGAAGCCGCTGTACGTGAAATTTTAAGAGGGAAGTAAGTTCTACCCCTCAAAAGCAGTTTTTTCTATTTCCTCAATCGGTATCGGGTAGTTTCCGCTGAAGCAGGCATCGCAGTAGCTGATATTCTCACCGTGTTTATTAACACCCTGCGGCACTGAATCATGCAGCTTTTCAAGCGATAAATACTCAACTGAATTCACATCAAGATATTCCCTTATCTTTTCCATGTCACGGTCACATTGGTTTGCAATAAGCTCGCTTTTAGAGGGGAAATCCATACCATAATAGCATGGTGAAATAATAGGCGGGGAAGTTATCCTTAAATGTATTTCCTTGGGGGAGGCTTCCTTAACAAGTTTTACAAGCTGCTTCATTGTAGTACCCCTTACAATTGAATCATCAACTATTACTACTATTCTATCCTTCAATACAGATTTAACCGTATTGAACTTTGATTTAACTTTTATCTCACGGTTATCCTGCCCCGGCTGAATGAAAGTCCTGCCGATATAATGGCTTCTGATGAGACCAAGCTCAAGCTTAACATATGGATTGCTCTTAATTGTTTCGGTAACATATCCCAGAGCAGCGGTGTTGCTTGAGTCAGGTACGCTTATAACCACAACTTTTTTATCTTCAATGTTAGCTTTCGGCGCCGGTTTTTCAATTGAGAGGTTTTTCCCCAATTTTCTGCGGACTTTATCAACTGTATGTCCGAAGATAGTTGAATCAGGTCTGGAGAAGTAGATATACTCAAATATACAATGTTTGGTCTCCGGTTTCTTATCAATGAAATAAGATTTTACTTCACCCGTTTTTATTACTTCATCATCAATCTGAATTACTTCTCCGGCTTTAAGATCACGGATATAATCTGCGTTAATAATATCAAAAGCGCAGGTTTCTGAAGCAAACACGAAGCTTGAACCAAGCTTAGCCATAGAGAGCGGCCTTACTGCATACGGGTCACGTATTGCGAAGAGCTTATCATCTGTGATAAGTATAATTGAATATGCGCCCCTTACCTGCCTGGCGGCATCGAGTATCTTATCTATCATTTCTGTTTCACGGGAGCGCGCTATGAGATGAAGGAATATTTCGCTGTCTGTTGAAGTCTGGAACAGGGTTCCTTCGTTCTGCAGCTTATCCCGCAGTTCACGGGTATTGGTAAAATTACCGTTATGCGAAAGAGCCAAATGGCCTTCCTTAAAATTAACTTTGAACGGCTGAATATTCGCGCGGCTATCGGATGCACCCGTTGTTGAATAACGGTTATGTCCAATGGCAGCGGTACCTTTAAGAACATTGGCAAGAATGTTTTTTCCTGAAAAAACATTCAGCGCTATACCGTGTCCCTTATGAATGTTAAAACGGTGTTTACCGTTATCAAGTAATTCTGATGTACATATACCGGAGGCTTCCTGTCCGCGGTGCTGCTGTGAATGGAGTCCGTAATATGCCATTACCGCAGCCTGGGGATGGTCATATATACCAAAAATTGCGCAGTTGCTGTGCGGTTTATCATCGCCGTCAAAATCTTTCGGGTCGGTGTTCAGTGAATTCAGGTTTATTTTTTTGTTATCCAAAATATGTATTTAAATTTATTTTATTCTAATGTGATTTGAAAATATCCATCCTCTGCCGGCCAGCCAGCACTCAACCCTGTAAATACCGGGTTCATTAATATCCCATGCGGCATTCATGCCTTTAGATTCACGTACTAACCTGCCATTATGAATGAGCTTAATATCGCACTCCCTGGGAACTAATGCGCGCAGCATAACCTTTTCACCGTTTGTGCTGATAGTATCACCCATGTTGCATGTAATGCCTTTAAATTCGGCGTAAAAACGGAATCCCCTGGCATCACCATTGTAAAAATTGGCAATAAAACATTTACCGTTTCTTAATGCTTCGAGTATCTTGGTTTTATCTTTTTCAAAAGACTCTTTATTATTCTTTACGATCGGTTCATCTATTAATACATGAGTGCGGATCGATTTAAAAAGAACTTTGTACGCAAATATTTCAACTTCAAAAAATCCTAAAACGTTCTGCTTCAGGGCATGAGCATCAACTCCGCCAATTCCCGTTACATGACGTTTCAATGCAGCTTCATCCCATCTTTTAAGAGTTTTGGGGTTTGGTGCAATTATTGACTTTAGCGGGTGAAGGAACCTATCAAGCTTATTTCCTTCATCCATACCTTCGATCCATTCGCTCATGTGATTCCACACCTCAATTCCCGTAAAATCATCGGTTTCCTCAATCCACGGGTATGAGGGATGTTCAGGCAGGTGTGAGCGTTCTTCATCAGGGTGCGCTAAAAATCCGATGCCGCCTTTATCCTTGATCTGCTTAACATATTCTTTAGCTGAAAGCTTACAGCCAAGCTCTCCGTTGCCAAGCTCCCGGTATGTACCTATAACTTCATTGATTCCGAACGTAAGGTAGTGATTTTTGTTGGACATGTCGTTCACTTCATAACCAATTATTACCATAACATTATTCAGCCATTTTTCATATCCGTCTGCTATTGGCTTCAGAGTGTTATGATCGGTCATTAAGATGAAATCCAGGTCAGAATCATTTGCTGCTTTGGCAATATCTTCTATTTTTCCTGTGCCATCTGAGTAAACTGAATGTATATGAACCGCTCCGGCGTATTCGTACATTTAAACTCTAAATTATTGGATGAAGTACAAAAATAACTTTAAAAGAATTTAATATAAATGTATTATTGTATATCTATGAGATATGCCGGTATATATATACAGAAATTCAGATTTTTCGTTATTTTAGCAGTTATTTCGCTGACCCACAGCAGTTATGGCCAGTTAAAGGATGAAAATGTGATATTAAAGTGGGGAAGCTGGGCATTACTGCAGACTATCCCATCCCCCGTTTTTTTTGACGACAGGAATGACGTTTCAACCGGCATTAAATTCGGCCTGCAATGGCACGTAGTGCCGGTTTCTTATTCATTCAATTCAAACAAATATGTATCACCTTTCAATTTTTTTTATCTTAAGCCCGTCAACAGATTTTCGGGTTCAGTTGAAACATATTTTGAGCCTTCACTTATACCCGGTGGATTCAGGAACAACACACTCAAAAAATTTATGTATAATGCAGGGGCAAGGATAGTTTTGCCGGTTTTCCATAAGGGTGAGTATCTTGCAATTTCACTTGGAGCGGGATATTATAACCAGCAAACATATGAAAGAAAATATGACGGTATAACTTATGAAGCTGGGGTTTACAGCTTCTTCGGGATGCTGGGATTAAAATTTCAGTATAACCAAAAAGGATTAAGCAGGTATAATGTTGGTTTGTATATCAAATATTATTAATAAAAAATACAACGTGCGGATGAAGAAAGCAGCGTTATCAATATTTATGATTGCTCTATTGGTTACAGTAAGTTCCTGTAACCTTCTGCTTGTAGCTGTACGGAATGTCCCTACATTTTTTGAGGCACCGGAGAAAGTGAAGAATAAGATCACGCAGCCGATCCGGAAAGATGTAAGGCTCTCAGCATTGTGGATTGGACACGCAACCGTTTTGCTGCAAATGGATGATAAGGTAATTATCACTGATCCGTTTTTGACCGAAACAGCAGGGGAGTTTGCACGCAGAGTAGTTGAACCCGGAATTGATGCGGAAAATATTCCGCCGTGTGACCTGATACTGATATCTCACTCACATTTTGACCATTTGAACCTTGCAAGCATAGAAATGCTTGCTGAAAAAAACAGCAACACTGCGCTGGTTTTTCCGACTGACCTTGAAAATTACATACCCGATTATGACCTTAAGCTATACAGATTGAATAATGATAACGGCTATGAAAGTAAAATAATCGGTGAATCGAAAATTATCAACGGAATTAAAGTAACATCGGTTTTCGCGCAGCATTGGGGAGGCAGGTATGGCGTAGACGGTTACCTGTGGGGTGATAATGCTTTTACCGGATATATTATTGAGTACAACGGAATGACCGTGTATTTTGCCGGTGATACAGGTTATGATTCCCTTAAGTTTAAACAACTGGGGGAGATATTTAAAATCGATCTTGCACTGATTCCAATTGGTCCTTGTGCTGATTGTAAACAATGCGGAACATACAGCCATGTTTTTCCCCCGGATGCGTACAGTGTTTATAAGGATATCGGGGCTAAGTGGATGATACCAATACATTATGGTACACTGCACTTTGCGCAGGCTGACCCGATGGAGCCGTTATTTGCATTCCGTGAAATTATTAAAAATAATAAAGCCGAAGAAAGAATTAGTGTATTGAAGATCGGTGAACAGAAGATATTAGTAAAGAAGTAAAAAGCGGAAGTCCGCTTCATTGGTCGCGGACTTCCAGGGGATAAAACGGGGGTATTTGAAAATTGTTTTTCTGTATCTGCGTTATATTCTTTTCCAGTGACCGGGAACCCATACAATTTTTCCGAATTTATTGTGTTTGTAGTGGCCTGCTATCCAAACATACTTTGGACCGGGTTTGATCTTGCTGACGATTGTAACTGAACCAGTGTTGGCAAACATATGGTTTGAGCCTGAAAAACCGCAGAAGAGAAGAAATGCTGCAAAAATTGTTAGAAATGATAGTTTTAGATTTCTCATTTTGAGTTCTCCTTTAGTTAAATTTACTTTATTAACTTCTATTGTATTTTAGACAAAAAGTGAACCAAATGGTTTAACAGATTTTAAAAAAATGTTATATTAAGCAAAGGGTATTCGGTAGTTTTTAGTTTAAACAGCCTGTTTTATAAAATATTTTTTTAGTTTTACAGAAAGATTTACCAGGATAAGGGTTAGCTGTATATTTTGCCCTATAAGTTTTTCAGCTTCTTCAAGCTGAAGTACAATATTAAAAATATCACTTTCCGGGAAATTGTTATTCAGCTTTCCGAGCCTTTCTGCAAGATCATAGTTAGTCAGCAGTTCAGGGTCGGCTTCACCTGCTGCTTTAACTCTCAGCAGGTCCCTTATCCAAATATTGAGGAAGAACAAAAATTGGCGGGTTTTTTCTTTATCATTTTTAGCTGAAATATTTCTGCAGATAGAAATTACAGTTGCCGGGTCATTCTTAAGCAGTGAAACCAGATATTCAAGCGCAGTATCACGTAATTCCTCAATCCCCATTTGCAGCAGGTCAATTGCCCTGCTGTAACTGCCAAAACAAAGCCTTGCGGCAAGATTCACCTGTTTTTCAGTATAGCCGCCTTCTCTGAGTAATTTATCAGCAATATCATTTTCACGTAAAGCTTCAAAATGTACACGCTGGCATCTGCCAATAATTGTCTGGGGAAGTGAATTAACTTTTGAAGTAGTAAGTATAATAACACTTTTTTTCGGCGGTTCTTCCAGGACTTTCAGCAGGGCATTTGAAGCTTCCTGTTTCATTTTATCTGCTTCAGAAATAATAAATACCTTGGTAATTCCGGCCGGGGCAGAAAGATATATCTTGCTGACAAGATCCCTGATACTGTTTATCCTTATATTGTTGGCACCTGAAATATTTATTCTGTGGTATGGATCATCAGATTTGGCTGAGACCTGCTCCATATATTCATCAAAATCTGCACCGGCAAGTTTATCTACCGGGTCTGCATCAGATTCATCAGTTTTGGAAGCCGGCAGCGCGCAGATAAACTTAAAATATTCTGAACGGAATGATGAAATTTTTCTGCAGCTGGGGCATTTATCACAGGCTTCATTACCGTTTACCAGGTCAGTGCAATTCAGCAGTTTTGCAAATTCTATTGCAACCGCATCTTTGCCAACGCCGTCGGTACCTTCAAAAAGATATGCATGCCCTGTTTTATGGCTTAAGAAAACCGATTTCAGGTTTTCAATTACGTGCTGCTGTCCTATTATATTATTCCACATATCAGAATTAACTGTTCAAAATTAAAATGCATTACCAAGCCCGAACTGTATTGCATACTTTTTATCTTTAAAGATCCTTGATGGCTGCTGCCATAACCATTTGTTCCCATCTTCTGCAAGGGGATCGTAAAGTTTAAATCCCAGGTCTATTCTCACGGGTCCAACAAATGTATCATACCTGATGCCAAATCCTGCAGAAAGCGCAACCTGGTTAAGTTTGAATAACTTGCCTGACTCCCATACGTTGCCATAATCAAGAAATAACACTCCCCACACGGGATTTAAAAAGCTTCTCTGTGGGAACGGTTTCCTTCTCCACTCAAGGCTGCCCTCGACAAGGAACTTCCCGCCCTGCGAAGGGTCATCAAGAATACCGCCGGTCTGACCTCTCCAGCCGCGCAGGCTGTTACCGCCGCCCATGTAGTATTTGTATAATGGACTGACAGGCTGTAAATATTCGCCGCTTCCGAATTCAATAATATCACCAATTTCGAAATGAGTGGCTACTATTGATGACGCTCTGTCTCCGGATATATCAAAGTAAAAGCTGTTAACCGATCCCAGTTTCACATATTGTGAATAAAGAAGTCCTTTATTGAAAATTGAAAGAAACTTCGGTAATGCACCGGCAGATTCCACTGTAAAAGTATGATAAAAACCTTTTGACGGATTGAAGAGGTTATTGGTATTATTGTGAACAAGGGTTAATCCCAGTATACTGTTAACCAGGAAAACCTGTGAACCTTCAGGCACTAAAACTGAATCTTCCGTATCAAAATAGGTACGTTTTGCTTTAACGGTTATATAATCAAAAGTAAGGTCAGAAAAGGCATTATTATAAAAAGTATAATCGGCTATAAAATAAGTGAGCCTGAGCAGATTTGATGAAACCAGGAATTGCAGATCTTCATTCAGGTTAACCAAAGCCAGTTTTGGTGTTAAGGTAGCCGTAATATTGTTATTAAATAAAAATGGCTGGTAAAGCGATAACTCGAAAGATAAAATATTTACATCAGGTGAATTGTATAACCCTTCTGCCGTTGCGCTCAGAACCCTTCCGCCACCGAAGAAATCCTTATCTTTATATTCAATATTCCCGCCTAAATACAGCCTGTTAGTCTGGTAAGATGAAGTAATTCCCGGAGTAAGTTCATATTTATTGTTAAGTGTAATATGTACATTGGTATTTATTATCTTTCCCGGTTCTATTATCGTATCAACCAGCACCCTGCCAAGCTGAATAATGGCAAGTTTTGTGAAATTACGTTCACTTTCTACCATTTTACTTCTGTTGAAGATATCTCCCTGGCTGAAAGCAAGTTCTCTTTTGATCACAAAATTATCGATCTTATACCTGTTGTTATCAATTGTAATTTTAATTTCACCGAACCTGTAAACCTCCTGCGCGCCGATAAACCGCATCCTTATCAGTACTTTATCTTTGAATTCAGGTTTTTTCTGCATTTCCTCTGAGAATTTCCCGATGATAATTCCCCTTCTGGATGAATCAATCCTGCTTCTGACAGTATCAATTTGAGCATAATAGTAACCATTATCCTGGAGTATATTGATTATACGGTCTTTTTCGAGATTTATCTTATTCCTGTTATAGGGACTTCCCGGTTCTATAAGCTGATTTGAATAAATTGCTGATTTTACTCCGTCGGAAACTTTATCAAGACCCTGCAGCCGGAATTCTTTGACAGTGTACTGAACGTTTTCGATTATAATGAATTTTATATTGACCTGCTCATCATCCTTATCATATATGGTGGAAGTATCTATTGCAACATCAAAAAAACCGTTATCGAAATAAAATTTGTTAAGCCTGCCAAGATCTTCTTCCAGGTTTACCCTGTTAAAATATTTTTCACGCGGCAGGAGCATAATATCAAGCAGGGCAGCTTTACTGAAAGATTCATTTTTTTTGAATACAAATTCTATATCACCTGTTTCAACTTTTTTCCCCTGGGCAAATGAAAATTCAATGCTGATCACCAGCATAAAAAATAAAATACGGAGCATATTAGCAGTAGGTTTTTTCAAATTAAAATTGAATATAAAAAACCCCGATGGCTCGGGGTTTGTAATATTTTTGAGCTTCAAAAATCAGAAATCTTTTTCTTCATCATCGTAGAAAAAGTCTTCTTTGGTCGGATAGTCAAGCCAGATCTCTTCAATGCTTTCATAGGGCTCATCAGTGTCTTCCAGATCACGCAGGTTTTCGATAACTTCCTGTGGAGCTCCTGTTCTTAGTGCATAATCTATGAGCTCTGCTTTGTTAGCCGGCCATGGTGCGTCATCAAGGTAAGAAGCCAGTTCCAGAGTCCATACCATATATTACATCTCCTTTTGAATATAGTTTGTATTTTGTTTGTTCAAGTTGTATATAAATCTGTAAAAATGTAAAACGTATCTAATTCCTAATCTCTTAATCTCGGGTCAAGCGCATCTCTTAAACCTTCACCTACAAGGTTATAAGCAACAACTGTTAAAAATATCATGAAGCCGGGGAATACTGCAAGCCACCATGAGCTGGTTGCGCCGCGGGCTTCTGAAAGAACTGAACCCCAGGTAACCTTTGTGGCTGCTACTCCAAAACCAAGAAAACTTAAACCAGCTTCCGATAAGATTGCACCGGCAATTTCAAATGATGCGGCAATAAGAACAGGGGCGATTGCATTAGGCAGAACGTGCCTGAAAATTATTCTGGCATTTGATAAACCCAGCGAAACCGCAGCCTGGACGTAATCCATATTCCTTACCTTTAATATTTCACCTCTTACAAGCTTGGTATTACCGGTCCAGCTTGTCAGGCCAATGGCTATCATAATGTACCATATACTTGAGCCGTATAAAGCAACTATTGTTATGATCAAAAAGAATGATGGAAAAAGCTGCATAATTTCAACAAATCTCATTATTATAAGGTCCACTTTACCTCCATAGTAACCGGCAACAGAACCAAGCAGAACGCCTATAAATATAGCAATTCCTGCAGCTATGAAACCTACAGAAAGTGATACTCTTGACCCGTGGATCAGACCTGAGAGTACATCTCTTCCTATAGCATCAGTTCCCAGGTAATGCCCGGTTTCTGTTGAAGGAGGGGCTGAAGTATTAAAGAGATCTACGTTTCCGGGTGAAAATCTGATAGGGGGCCAGATTGCTGTTTCAAAATCCAGTGACTTCCAGTCAACATTAAGGAATTCGCCTTCCCACTTGGATAGTCCCAGGTCAACCATGTATTCTTTAAATACCGGGAAATATGAACTTCCTTTGTAACTGCAGTACAGCGGTTTATCATTTGCAACAAAATCAGCGGTTAAAGCCATTGCTACAAGGAAAAACACAACATATAATGCAGCAACGGCAAGTTTATTTTTTCTGTACTGGTGTTTTACCAAAGACCAGTATGTTTGATCAACTTTTCTTACTGAGCCATCGATATTTTTATTATCTTTTCCGTTTTTTGGGATCTCGTTACCTTCGGTCACCATTCCCTGCGGCATAGGTCCGCCGGCCATGGTATTATCAGCTATAAATTCACTTTCCGGTACTTTTCTGTCAGCCATATGATAATTAAAATTATTATTTCTTTGAAAATGCTATTCTGGGATCAACAATAGCATACAGTATATCAACAAGAAGCAACCCGAACATTGTAAGTACAGCAGCCAGAACAAGCTCAGCCATAATTAACGGGTAATCTCTGGCTATGAGCGCCTGGAATGCAAGCTGCCCTATGCCCGGGATACTGAAAATTGATTCGATAATAACCGAACCGCCGACTAAACTTGGTAATATTCCGCCTAACAATGTAATGATCGGGATCAAAGAATTCCTTAGTGCGTGTTTTAAAACTACTTTTCTTTCTGTCAGGCCTTTTGCGCGTGCTGTTCTTACATAATCCTGCCTTATGACTTCAAGCATACTTCCGCGCATCTGTCTTGAAAGGAATGCAAAGCTGGCAAGCGAGCTGCATGCAACAGGGAGGATAAGGTGATAAATCCTGTCCCATAGTTTTTCAAAAAAGCTCCAGTTCTCTGATCCTAAAGTGTAAAGACCGGATGTGGGAAATATTTTTATGTATTCAACATTTGCAAGAAATACAATGGCCATTGTTGCTACCCAGAACGAAGGCAGAGAGTAGAACACAAAAAGCATGAAGGTTGAGAACCTGTCAATTGTGCTGTACTGCCTTGCAGCAGAATAGATGCCAATGGGAATTGCGATCAGATAACTCAGCGAAATTATCATAAGCGTGATTGGAGCAGTAACAGGAATTCTTTCCATTATCTTGCTCATAACCGGCCTGTTATCAACGAACGAGTTTCCGAAATCACCGGTTGCCATATTTCCCAGCCAGATAAAATACTGCATGTAAATGGGTTTATCCAAACCCCACTTCTGCTTATAGTAGTCTTTAGCCTGCTGGTTCATCTGGCTTTTTTCGTCGGCTTTCATATTTTCGCCGCTTACGCCTACTTTAAGCTCGGTAGGGTCGCCGGGCGCCAAACGCGATATTGTGAATGTGATAATAGTAATAGCTATCAGCGTTGGTATGAATAACAGGATTCTTTTTAAAATGTACTGTGACATTCTTAATTAAAGTTTACTTATTCTTTATGGATTAGTTGTTCTTATTCTGTGTATACTTTTGCGAGCCTGAAGGTACCCACCACTCATTGTAAGTAGGACTTGGCTGTATGTTATACCATCTTGCGTTCTTAAATCTCTTATCATATATATATCTTGCTCTCGGGCTCCATAAAAATGTGTATGGCTGTTCATCATAAATAAGCTTCTGCCACTGTTTTATCATGATAATACGCTTTGATTCATCCATTTCATTTCTGTATGCTTCAATTAAGCTGTCACTTGTTTTGTTCTTAAAGCTGATGTAATTGCTGCCTTCACCTTCAGACTGTGATGAATGCCATATCTGGAACGGGTCCGGCGGGGTGGTTGGTGAGGTCCATGCTGAATATGTAGCTTCAAATTCATGTTTTTTGGTTTTATCAAGATAAACAGACCACTCAAGCTCCTGTACTTCTGCCTGTATTCCAACTTTCTTTAAAGCATCTACAATAACAAGCAGTATCTGTTTCCTTACAGGATTAGTATTGCTTAAAAATGTGAACTTGAAATCCATTTTTTTACCGTTGATAACTTTATCAAGTACGCCATCACCATCTGAATCTTTCCAGCCGGCCTGTTCTAAAAGCTTTTTAGCTTTTTCGGGATCGTACTGTATCTCAGGAAGATCAGCGTTCAGTAATTTTGTATTTTTATAAAATATGTGTGATTGTATCGGGGTTCCGTCACCAAACATAACTTTGTCGATGATAGTTTTTCTATCAACCAGGTGTGCAAGTGCGAGCCTTACTGTTTTATCCTGGAATAACGGATTCAGCTGATTCCATGCCAGGTATGTGTATGCTGGTTCATAAGGCCTTGCTTTCAGCAGGCTGAACTGGTCAGCGTTTTCAAGATCTTTATAGAAATCTGACGGTTTGATAACATACATTGCGTCAACTTCTTTGTTCTTTGCAGCAACAAGTGCTGCAGAATTATCCTGAATAGTTTTGAATATTATTTTAGTCGGGTAATTTGGTGTAACTACGCCGCCGCCCCAGTAATTTGGATTCTTTACAAGTGTTACGCCTGCGCCTGTATCCCATTTTTCAAACATATAAGGTCCTGAACCAACCAAATACTTTGCTTCTCTTGATACTTCCTGTGAGTTCATAAAATCTGCGAACTTCTGCATATCGGGATTCTTCTGTGCAACTTTCATATCTTTAAATTCATCCCAATTGAACCTATCGGTAACATTACCCGGATCAAGTACGTGTTTTGGAAGTACCTGGAAGCCGGCGAGTGTGTACAGACCTCTCCAGTTGGGTTTTGTAAGTGTGAACTTCACTTTATACGGATCGTTATCAACCATTTCGGCTTTTTCGATCATATCAAAATAATTCCTTAAAGCTGCATCATCAACAAAAGGATTCTTTATGGTTTTTAAAGTAAAAATGATATCAGCAGCTGTTAATGGTTTTCCATCAGAAAATTTTGCATTCTTGTTCAGTGAAAATGTATAAGTCAGGTTATCAGGGGAAACTTCAGGCATTGATGCAAGTGAAGGAATCAGTTCATATGTAATTTTATCCTGGCCCAGCAATGTTTCAAAAATGTAAGAACATATTTCAGTAGCGCTTGCATCACTTGATACTATTGGGTTCAGTTTTTCAGGGTCAGACATTTCCCTGAGTATGAGCCAGTCACCTGATACAGCACTTGCAGTATCAACAGCAGGTATTTCATCAGTTGTCTGTTTATTATCGGTTTTCTGGGTGGTTTTTCCGCCGCAGCCTGTCATAAATATTGAAATAACTAAAACTGCTAGGAGGGCAGTTAATTTAAATTTAATCATAGTTAAGTATGGTCTGTTAAATTCTAAAAAATATAATTTTTGGTTAAAATCTTAAAAATTTCGATATATAAAGCGCAATTTATCTATAATAATGAGAAATTCAACTGCAAAATGAATTCTATTTAATTTATTATTATTAGCTGTTTTTTACTTCCCTGATTGATATTTCCGCTGATTTGCAGGAACCCACCACTCCGGAGTATGATATGCCGTAGGCGGGGTAGGATACCATCTTACATTCTTGAACCTGTCTGCGTAAACGTACTTTGCCTTCGGAGTCCAGAGGAAAGTATATGCCTGGTCATCATACAGCACTCTTTGCAGCTGTTTATTTATTGCAGCGCGTTTGGTTTCATCAAACTCACTTCTGTATGCCTGCATTAATGAATCGGCAAGCGGACTGGAGTAACTCCCGTAATTCGAGCCGTCATTTTTTGATTGTGATGAGTGGAATATCTGGTACTGGTCCGGCGGATAGTCAGTCAGAACCCATGCACCCATTAGCGCGTCAAATTCATGCTTCTTAATTTTTTCCAGGAAGACTGACCACTCAAGAGTTTGTATTTCCGCAATGATACCGACCTTTTTCAATGCATCGGCTACAACAAGAATAGTCTGTTTACGTGATTCATTTGTATTGAGCAGGTAAGTGAATTTGAAATCAACTCTTTTGCCGTTTATCATTTTATCAAGCACACCGTCACCGTTTGAATCCTTCCAGCCGGCTTCGTTTAACAGCTGCTTCGCTTTTTCGGGATCAAATTCAATGGGCGGCAGGTCAGGGTTAAAATTCTTTTTATCACCAAAGTAAACCGGGCTTTGTATAGGTACCGCAAGGCCGTACTGAATTTTATCGATTATAAGTTTCCTGTCAACAAGATAAGTGAGAGCCCACCTTACTTTTACATCACTGAAGAGCACATTGTTATGATTGTAGCCTATATAAACAAACTGCGGCTCAAAAGGATCAGCTTTTTTCATGCTGAACTGTTCAGGGTTTGCAAGTTCTTTTACAAAATCCATTGGTTTTGTAACATACATAATATCTATTTCTTTATTCTTGGCTGCAACTGTGGCCGCGCTTTGATCCTGGATAACTTTTATTATCAATTTCTCCGGATAAGTCATACCGTGTACAGCGGTCTGATTCCAGTAATTTGGGTTACGTTTAAAATACACCCACTGGCCGGTATCCCATTTTTCGAATATATAAGGACCTGAACCGATAAGCCTCGATGGATCGCGGTTTGCTTCCTGTGAATTGAAGAAGTCAGCGAACTTTTTCATCACTGGATTCTTCTGGGCAGTTGCCATATCTTTGCATTCTTCAAAAGTATATTTATCGGTCAGCTTTTCAGGGTCAGCTGCTGCCATAGACATAATCTGGTAATCGGATAAAGAGTATATTGCTTTAAAATACGGGCGTGACAGAATAAACCGGACTGTATATTCATCACCGTTAACAAGCTCGACAGTTTTAAGCATATCAATTGCCTGCCTTGACTGTGCGGCGTCAACAAGCGGGTTCATCATAGCTTTGAAAGTGAATATCACATCTCTGCCTGTCAGGGGTTTACCGTCTGAAAATGTAACACCTTTTCGTATTTTAAATGTATAATTTAAATGGTCAGGGGTTTCTTCCGGCGGAGCTTCGGCAATCCATGGAACAAGCTCGTAGTCTTCTCTTCCGGCTGCCCACATAAGCCTTTCAAACACATGAAGAGAGAACTCTCTGCCTGTTGCATCCTGCAGAGTCACAGGATTGAGGCTCTGCGGATCAGCCAGCTCACGCTGAATTATCCAGTCGCCAATTACAGCTCCCGCTGTATCCACGGCGGCAACCTTTGAGTAGTCATCTTTATTTTCAGAAGTTGTGTTATCTTTTTTGGAGCAGTTCAGTGAAAAAAGGGCTAAGAGAGCTGTGCAAAGAAGCAGGTTAAAATGCGATTTCATACAGTTAGTATTTATTTATTCAAAGTCGTGTTCCAGGTATTCAACAGAGCGTTCATAACCTATGTTTCCGTCTTTGAATTTTGATTTATTGTTTATTGCAACTTCAAGTTTTTCACTTAGTGCCTTTGCAGCATCATAGCCGTAATGTTTGCAGAGATAATTAAGTGCGATAATTTCTGATATAACGGTAATATTTTTACCGGGGAATATGGGCAGCCTTACAAATGGAAGCTCTACACCTAGCAGGTCTATAGTTTCTGTTTCAAGCCCGGTTCTTGTGTATTCTTTCTTCGGGTCCCATTCTTCAAGGTTTACCAAAAGCTCAACCCTTTTCTGGAACCTTATAGCTCTGATGCCGAAAACACTGCGAACGTCTATAATGCCAAGTCCGCGTATTTCCATAAAATGTTTTACAAGCTCTGTACCGGTCCCCATTAAAATACCGTCACCTTTGCGGGAGATCATTACAACATCATCCGCAACAAGACGGTGGCCCCGCTCAACCAGATCAAGCGCAATTTCACTTTTGCCTATACCGCTTCTGCCGTAGAATAGTAAGCCAACTCCGTACACATCCACAAAGGAACCATGGAGTGCAACCTGCGGTGAGAACTGGTCATCAAGAAAATCGTTGATAAAGTATGCGAATTTTGTGGTTTCAAGCGGCGTAATGAAAACAGGGATATCTTTTTTATCAGCCATTTCCATGAATTCATCGCTTGGCTTGTTGCTGAAAGTTAAACAAATGCAGGGCATATTGAAGGAGAAGAATTTTTTCAATGCTTTTGTCCGCTGTTCAGCTGAAAGAGTTTTCAGGTATCGCATTTCTGTGTTGCCAAGAATCTGGACCCTGTCAAAAGTGAACAATGCAGTGTAGCCTGCAAGAGCAAGACCCGGACGGTGAATATGCGGGTCACGAATGATCTTATCCAATCCTTTTGCAGGATCTGATATCATCGTAAGCTTGAAACGCTCTTTTGCGGCATTATAGAAAAAATCAACCGAGATCTTTTCTTTCCTTACTTCTTCAATGTTCTTAAGAACTTTATGAATATGCTTCATATAAGTTTTATTATTCCGCTGATTCTATATGTTTAACTGATTTTTCCCCGCTGTGATCGGTAAGCTTATCTTTGAATTTTCTCATTTGAATACCGACTTTTTCCATGGATGAAAGAATTGATTTCATAAAATCCTCTGAGGACTCTTTTGCAGTAAAGGTGTGATTGTTCTTAGCGTGTACAATTACTTCGGCGTGTTTGATGCTGTTTTCAGGTTTATCATAACTTAATATGACTTCTGTCTTAATGATGCCGTCGTATATTTTTGAGAATTTCTTTGATTCTTCTTCTGCAAATTCTCTGAGTGAATCGTGGGCTTTGAAATGGCGTGCTGTAAAGATGAATGACATAAGTACCTCCCTGGATAAAATGAACAAAAAATTAGAATTATATACTCTGATTGCAAATATGCTAAAGTAGTTCGTTAATTTCAATAATGGAATAATTCATACCTATTTAGCCGTAATTTATTGATTTGAAATGGTTTTAAATGGTGGGTATATTAGCTGATAATTTTCTAAGTCATTTCTGTCCGCCCGGCGGGCGGACTCTACCAGAATACTAAATACAGAGAAAAATCGTATGGAAACCGGCAAATTTCTTCAGACAATGGGCAATATGTTCATAGATGGCAGCGCAAAACTAGGCAAAAACTGCACAATCGGGCAGTTTACGGTTATTGAAAAGGATGTTGTGATTGGCGATGAGTGCCAGATAGGGCATAATGTTGTTATTCACGCCGGCACAAAGCTTGGCAAGGGAGTTAGAATTGATGCCAATTCCGTTATAGGTAAGCAGCCGCTGCGCTCAAAGCGCAGTATATTCAAATCAGATAAAACCTATGAACCCGCCGAAATTGGCGATGAATGTTTAATCGGTGCGCAGGTGATAGTCTACACCGGATGCAAAATTGCAAATAATGTACTCATTGCCGATAGCGCCGCTGTGCGTGAAGATGTCACCGTTGGCGAGTATACTATAATAGGAAGAAGCTGCACTATAGAAAATTTCACATCAGTCGGCAAAAAATGCAAGCTTGAAACAAATTCATATATCACAGCATACTCCACAATAGAAGATTACTGCTTTATTGCGCCGGGCGTAGTTACAACAAATGATAATTATTTGGGCAGAACAGAAGAGCGCTTTAAGCACTTCAAAGGTGTAACCATCCGCAAGGGTGGCAGGATCGGCGGGGGAGCTGTTATACTGCCCGGACTTGAAATCGGCGAAGATGCGCTCGTAGCCGCCGGCGCAGTGGTGACGAAGAACGTACCCGCGAAAACAATTTATGTGGGAATGCCCGCGAAAGAATTCCGCGATGTACCGCCTGAGCAATTGCTTGAAAATCAGGGATGGGAGTAGAGCGGTTGCAGGCTTGCCTTATAGAGCGTAGCGAAGGAAGGTTTGAGGCTGCAAATTGCAAGCTGTTAACTGCTCATTTGTTAATTGCTATCATTGCTGGTTATAGCCCACGGATTTATCCGTATGGAAAATACCCCAAAAATTAGACTTTAAAATCAATAAAATTATCCTTAAAATTGCAGTTCTACATTACAGTTAAAAATATAAAGGATTTAAAATGATCAGTATTTTGATAATTTTGCTTGTTTTAGTGGCAATTATGCTTATGGGAGTTATCCTCATCCAGTCCTCAAAGGGCGGCGGATTAGCCGGTACATTTGGCGGCGGGGGAGCTGACGCTTCAATGGTTTTCGGTGTTCGCAGAACTGCCGATTTTTTGATCAAATTAACAAGCATACTTGCGACGGTATTGCTCCTGTTTTCATTGGTAACAAATGTGCTTATTAATAAGACAGGCGGTACAAATGAAAGCATTATTCAGCAGAACTCAGGGCAGCAGAACTTCCCTCAGCCTAACGTGCCGAATGAAATGCAGCAGCCGCAGCAGCAACAGACTGATCCGAATCAGCAGCAGCCGAATCAACAGCAGCCTAATCAGCAGCAGCCTAACCAGCAGCAACCAAATCAGCAGCAGCCGCCTAAATAATACAGCATATTCTGAAATCTAAATGATTTAATGAATAAAGTAATAAAGTTTTTTATGAAAGGTATAGTTATTTTAATAATAACTGTACCTTTTTTATTTGGCTCAAATGCAGCGGCGCAGGAAATTGTGAAGCTGAAATTGAAGAATGATAAGATTGCCGCGCTCACTTCGTTCGCTCGCAAAGAGGGTGGTATTAATAAGATTGCCCCGCTCACTATGTTCGCTCGCAAAGTTGATTCGCTTGGGGTTGATTCACTCAAGGCTGATTCAAACATGACTGTAGTTAAGCCAAAGGATCCTGTTGTAAAGAAATTCAGAATGAGGAAATCACCGACTACAGCAGTACTGCTTAGTGCAGTACTGCCTGGGGCTGGACAGTTCTATAATGAGTCATATTGGAAAGTGCCCATTATTGGCGGGCTTGTTGGCTATTTTGGATATGAGTACTTCAGGAACAATAATTTATACAAGGATTACAGGGATGATTATGCGGCATCGCAGACTGAAATAAATCCTGAAGGTGATTTTACTCTGAAAACTCTGCGTGAATTCTACCGTGACCAGCGCGATGATTTTGTGTGGTATTTCCTGATAGTATATGTTATTAATATGGTAGATGCATATGTTGACGCACACTTATTTGATTTTGACGTTAGAGATGAAAAGTTTTCTAAATATGGTTCGCGCGGTAAAGAATACCGTTTGAAATTTAAAATGAATTTCTGAAAATAAAAAAAGTCCGGTTATTTACCGGACTTTTTTTTGAGCGCTTTAAAAAAATCTTATTATTTTGAAAGCGTGATAGTTGTTATGCTGCAAAGATCAACACCCCTCATATAATATTTATTGCCATCATCAGCAGTAAACAGAATATCCCAGCTGCAATGTTCTGGATCGATACCTGTGAAAGTGAAATCAAATGTTTCACCGTCAAGTATCATATCTTTGGGGATAACATCTGAACCCCAGTTATCGGCAGCACTTGGCGAGATAAATACATCAACCAGGATCATGCCTGTATTGTTTACCATAGAAAAATTCTGGTTCTGCGCATTAACACTTTGACCCATAATGAACAGGCAAATTACCGCTGAAAAAATTAAAAGTGTTCTCTTCAATTCATCCTCCTTTAGGAATTTATTTTTTTGTGAACGTGAAATTAAATATTAACACAATGTAAAGCAATAGGATTTTGGCTAATCACAGGTAGGAATTATCTTACAAAATTTTGTTTTGAACAGTTTGAATCGACAAAATATATGTGTTTGTTGTATTTTTGTGATATTTTCGGGATTTTATGCTGAACCTGCTTACGACACAGCTTATAATTTTTCATTTACATAAGGAAATATGAGGACTTATATTTGAAGTGTTAAGAAGAACCATCTTGACATTTTTTTCATGCTTTAATTTGTATAACCCCCTAAACCCCTCCTGTGATCCGGAAAGTATACGCCTTGTTAGATAGGGCGAAGAGTGAAGGAAAAGCAGGAGGGTATTTTATTTATGAACACTTACAGATATAACATCAGGTAAAATTAACTCAATTGAGTAAATCGGTTTAAATATGTATTTTTGTTATTACCATCAAAAAAGTAATCAATAAATCATATATATTTTCCCAAAACCAGGGAAACAGGATAAACAAATGGCAAAAAGTGAATTTGATGTGGTTGTACTTGGCGGCGGTGTTGGCGGTTATTCAGCAGCAATCCGCGCTGCACAGCTTGGATTAAAAACTGCGCTTGTTGAAACAGCAAGGCTTGGCGGGATTTGCCTTAACTGGGGATGTATACCTTCTAAATCGCTGCTGAAAGCAGCAGAAGTTATGCACATGATGAAAAAATCAAAGGAGTTTGGTATAACCGTTAGCGGCGTGGAGTTTGATTTCGCTGCAGTAGTAAAACGCTCCCGTGATGTTGCCGATAAATCTGAAAAAGGCGTACAATACCTTATGAAGAAAAACAAAATTACCAATATTGCAGGTTACGGAAAACTGAAAAAACATGCAGGCGGCACCCTGGTTGAAGTATATAATGAGGGTAAAGTAACCGAAGAGCTTATTGCAAAACATACAATTGTTGCTACCGGTTCAAGAGCACGTGCTTTCCCCGGTATGAACGTTGACGGCAAACGCGTACTTTCATTCATGGAAGGCATTGTACTTGATAAGCTTCCGGAGAGCGTTACAATTATAGGCGCAGGCGCTATCGGTATGGAGTTTGCATACTTCTGGAACGCTTTCGGTGCAAAGGTAACCGTTGTTGAAATGCTTGACCAGCCTTTGCCGATGGAAGATAAGGAAATGAGCGATGTTGTTGGAAGGGAATACAGGAAAATGGGAATCAATGTAATGACCTCAACAAAAGTTGAAAGTATTACAGTAGAAAAAACCGCACCTAACAGCAAGACAGAAAAGGTTATAACAAAAGTAAGCGGAAAAAATAACGCGGAAATTGAAAGCGATATAGCGTTGGTGGCTGTTGGATTTGCAGGTAATGTTGAAGGATTCGGACTGGAAGAGCTTGGCGTTCAGCTTGAAAAAGGATTCATTAAAGTTGACAGCAATTACAAAACCAATGTTGATGGTATTTACGCAATTGGTGATGTAAACGGACCGCCGTGGCTTGCGCATGTTGCGGCAACCGAAGGCATTAACTGCGTTGAAAAAATTGCGGGTCACGATGTGCCCGATGTTGATTACAACTGCATTCCCGCAGTTACTTTCTGCCAGCCTCAGGTTGCATCAGTTGGTATGACTGAAAAGAAAGCAAAAGAGCTCGGCTACGAAGTAAAAGTCGGCAAGTTTCCCTTTTCAGCAAGCGGCAAAGCAAGAGCAGTTGGTGAAACCGCGGGTCTGGTAAAGTTGATATTTGACGCAAAATACGGTGAACTGCTTGGAGCGCACATTTGCGGAAACGAAGCAAGTGAGCTGATAGCTGAAGTAACGCTTGGCAAAGCAATGGAAGCTACTTTTGAGTCTTTTGTTCGGACTGTGCATGCACATCCAACATTGGCTGAAGCTACAATGGAAGCAGCAGGCGATGCATACGGCGAAGCGATCAATATATAAAGTTGCAGGTTCCAAGTTACAAGTAACAAGTTACAAGTGAATTAAATTAAAACGAAATATTTAAATAATAAAATCTGAGCTAAAGAACGATTGATGAGATCCTTCCTGCCTGAACTGCCGTAACGGCAGGCAGGCGCTTCGCTCATAATAAAGGGGAAATAAAATGGCATTAAAAGTCGGAGACAAAGCACCGGAATTTACATTACCATCATTTACACCATCTGCTGATCTTGAGCAGATATCATTAAATAATTACAAAGGGAAGAACGTAGTATTATTATTCTTTCCGCAGGCATTTACAGGCGTTTGCACAACTGAGATCTGCACAATGAGCGATAACTTTAATGCATACCAGGGTATGAATGCTGAAATGCTTGGCATAAGTGTTGATGGTACATTTGTTCAGCGCGCATTTGCTGAAAAGAACGGAATTAAAATTCCGCTCTTAAGTGATTTTAACAAGCAGGTTATCAGATTGTATGATGTTGTTCAGCCGGAATTCGCACACGGTCAGAAAGAAACCGCTCAGAGAGCAGTATTCCTTATTGATAAAGATGGTGTGATAAAGTACTTAGAAGTTACCGAAAATCCGGGTGTGCAGGTTAATTTTGATGCACTTAAGAACGCAGCAGCAGGATTATAAATAATTAATTTTATGAACAAGGGGTTGCAACCCCTTGTTCGTGAATCTTCCCGTACGCAGTTTTAATATCTGCAATTGAATCAGGAATTATAAATTTTTTTTGAACAGGGGGCAGAAGCCCCTTGTTGTTTAAAGGAGAATAATATGCTGAAAGCTGGAGATAAAGCGCCTGAGTTCAGCCTTATGGCTGATAGCGGTGAGAAAATATCGCTGAAAGATTACCGGGGCAAAAAAGTTGTGCTCTATTTCTATCCCAAGGATATGACAAGCGGCTGTACACAGGAAGCTTGTGATTTCCGTGATAATATCAAAAAGATAGAAAAGAAAAACGCTGTTGTCATTGGTGTATCACCTGATAATACCAAAAGCCACAACAAGTTCAAGGATAAATATGAGCTGCCCTTCACATTACTGAGTGACGAAACAAAAGAAATGCTGAATGATTACGGTGTTTGGCAGGAAAAAAGTATGTATGGAAGAAAGTATATGGGAGTTGTAAGAACAACTTTCATTATTGATGAAAAAGGAAAGATAGAAAAGATATACGAGAAGGTAAAAGTGCCGGGTCATATTGAAGAAATTCTGAAAGAATTATAGTTGTTTTTTGAATGGTTTAGGTGTTATATTACAGGCATTCTTCAACAATAAACCAAAAAAACAAATGAAAAAAAAAAACGTGTTGGCAGTTATGATGTTGGTTTCAGTTTTTGCTTCGGTCACTTTTTTCCAGGCTTGCAATGTTTCTACTGCAAATCTTTCTGATGTGAAAGTCTGCACAGAAAAGACAGATGCAGGCTGTTCTTCAGATGCATCAACTTTTCCGGTTACATCACCGGCAGTTTATTGCTCGGCTATGCTAAATAATGCGCCTTCGGGAACAAAAGTGACGTTTGAATGGAAACACGATGGCAAAGAGCTTGGGCATGCTGATGTTGAATCATCAGGCGGTTCAGTTGTTGGGAATATGAATATTAACGGAATGCTTGAACCCGGAAAATATTCAGTTACAGTAAAGCTTAATTCAGATAATTCAAAACCTATAACAAAAGAATTTACCCTCGAATAATTTTATTCATGTTATCAATAAAAAGCCATTCATTTGAATGGCTTTTTTATTGGAAATTTTTATATTTTTCAATAAAAATCAAACCATTATCTTTGCCGATACATCTAAATTACAATAATTATGGCTGATACTGAAAGAAAAGAAAAATTTATCCAATCTATAAATGAAGGATATACTTTTAAAGGCGAAACAATTACCCTTGGCGCAGCAATTCTGGATAAAGAAGTATTGACAGGCACACATATTAAGCTGCCTTTAAAAACTATGAACAGGCACGGGCTCATAGCAGGTGCTACAGGTACCGGAAAAACCAAGACACTTCAGCTAATTACGGAATCACTTGCCGCCAAAAGTGTACCTGTAGTTGTGATGGATATAAAAGGCGACTTAAGCGGTGTGGCTAAGCCGGGAACTGCCAATCCAAAAGTTGATGAGCGTATGCAGCATATTGGTTTGCCATGGAATCCCGAAGGCAATACAATTGAGTTTCTGACAATTTCCGCTGAAAAAGGTACAAGGCTTAGAGCAACAACATCTGAGTTTGGGCCGGTACTGTTTTCAAGAATGCTTGAGCTTAATGAAACGCAGTCAAGCCTGGTATCCGTAATTTTCAAGTATTCCGATGATAAACAATTGCCATTGCTCGATCTTGCTGATATGAAACGCCTGCTGCAGTACATACAGGAAGAGGGTAAGGCAGAATTTGAAGCTTCTTACGGCAAGGTGTCATCCAGCTCGCTTGGAATAATACTTCGCAAAATAGTTGAGCTTGAACAGCAAGGGGCTAACCAGTTCTTTGGCGAGAGGTCATTTGAAGTTGAAGACCTTGCAAGGTGTGATAGTAACGGCAGGGGAATAATATCAGTAATCAGACTCATCGATATGCAGCAGAAGCCGAAATTGTTTTCCACTTTCCTTTTAAGCCTGCTTGCTGAAATATACAGTACCTTCCCCGAAGAAGGTGACCTGGACCAGCCGAAGCTCGTAATTTTTATTGATGAAGCTCATTTATTATTCAATGAAGCTAGTGATGCGCTGTTGAGTCAGATT
>JAUQWQ010000005.1 GCA_030835085.1 Ignavibacteria bacterium | reverse complement strand
TTATGGACTTTCTGAATTACTTTCAGTTTAGAAAATCTTTCATCATGCATACGTAAATAAAGCGGTAAGGCAAGATCAAGCGAAAACACATCGCCAATCACATAATCAGGTTTTTCACTCAGCAGTACTTTAAAATAATTCTTTCTTCTCAGGTTAACTTTATAGCGTTTGGTGATTTCCATTGATTCAGGAAGCTCTTTAAATGAGTTATCAACTACAAATTTTCTGGCGTCGCCGATAGCATGTAATCTGCCTCTTACTATGGCATTTTCATTTGTGACTGTTTGCCCTGCTTTGCGGAATAAGTGCTCAATTTTTTCAGTCTTTGAATTTGAAACGACGACAATTTCAACTCCTGCGGAATTAAGCTTCTTCACAATTGCACCTGCAGTTTCAACAGGTTTCAGTTTTCCTTCAAGCTTAAACTGAGTTGTTGATTTCATGAAACAATCATTGGAATATTCCGCAAGTGTCATACTGCCTTTTTTTATTACGGCATCCTTAATCCCGGCAAGTTCCTGTTTAAAATGAGAGTATGATCTCTTGCTTGCCGCCCGGTTTATATAATCAAATATCGCGTTATTATCCCCAAAGGGGTCCTCCTGGTAATAGCAAGAAACATTCCCTTCCCAAAACCAGCCATATTCATATGGTGTGTTATCCATATCTTTTTTCGCTTCCTGAAGCAGCTTATCAATATCCTTCGGGGTATTTCCGGTAAGAGATGCTGTAGTAGTCAGAATATAATTCCATACATAAGAAGCTTCAATATCCTGATTCGTCCACACTCCGTCAAAATCTGAAATTAATTTAACAATAGCCATATTATGCTTTTTAAATTACTGTAAATGTATTATTTTCGGGGATTAATTTTCAAATTTAACATTAATCTTCAATTAATTTAATGCAAGAATCCGGTTCAAAAAATTCTCACGGTAGTTCAAAAAATCCGCTGGAACATAAAAAGAATATATCCGCAATTGTAATTGTTGCCGCACTTGGATATTTTGTGGATATTTATGACCTGATTCTATTCAGTATTGTAAGGATATCATCGCTAAAATCGCTTGGTGTTACCGGTGATGCGCTGCTATCGGACGGAGTAATGCTTCTGAACATGCAGATGGCTGGAATGTTAATTGGCGGAATTATATGGGGAATACTCGGCGATAAACGCGGAAGAATTTCTGTTCTGTTTGGTTCTATCATAATGTACTCTGTTGCTAATATCTTAAACGGATTCGTTATGGATGTTCAGCAGTATGCTGTGTTAAGAGTAATTGCGGGAATCGGTTTGGCTGGTGAGCTTGGCGCAGGAATTACATTGGTAAGCGAAGTAATGAGTAAGGAATCACGAGGTTACGGGACTACAATTGTTGCATCTGTGGGAATACTTGGCGCGGTTGTTGCGGCTTTTGTTGCCGATATATTTGACTGGCGAACTGCTTATTTTGTTGGCGGGGGACTCGGGTTACTATTACTGTTCTTAAGGATTGGTGTATATGAATCAGGCATGTTCAAAAACATTAAGAAGGATGAAATAGGCAGGGGACAGTTCCAGCATTTATTCACAAATTGGGCAAGATTTAAAAAATATGTAAAATGTATATTGATAGGCGCACCACTTTGGTTCGTTGTTGGTGTGCTGATAACTTTCAGTGATGCATTTGCCAAAGCACTCGGGGTTGAAGGAATTGCCCCTGCAAAATCCGTGATGTTCACTTACATCGGGCTTGCTTTCGGCGACCTCTTAAGCGGATATTTAAGCCAGTATTTCAAATCCAGAAAGAAAATAATATTTGCTTTTATTCTTTCAACCAATATTCTGATAGTAATATATCTTTTCTTCAATAGTTTCGGTTCGTTTTACTTTTATTCAATTTGCCTGCTGCTTGGTGTGAGCTGTGGTTACTGGGCAGTGTTTGTTACCAATGCATCTGAACAATTTGGAACGAATCTAAGGGCAACTGTAACAACAACTGTGCCTAATTTCGTTAGAGGAGCAGTTGTTCCCTTAACGCTATTGTTTCAGTATTTAAAGGGTCCTACAGGCATAATTTATTCCGCGGCAATAGTTGCAGGCATTGCGCTGTTATTGGCGTACATATCTGCCTCTAAACTTGAAGAGACATACGGAAAAGATCTTGATTACATAGAGATGATATAACTTCTTTTAAATATTTAAGTTATACCCGCTTGAAAACGACTCAAAAAATAGCATTTCAGTTTAATAACATAAATAATAATTTGTACCTTACATTATAAATCACACTACTAATATTCCAATGAAAAAAGTTTTAGTGTTACTTGTTTTTATGCTGTCATTATTGTCAGGCATTAATATTTTTGCAGATTATACTACTCCCGGAACATCTGTTAGCTGGAATTTAAATGATCTTGTTACAAATTCAGGCGGAGCAGTTACATTTTCAGGGGGAAATTATTTAATAAATTCTAATCTCACCGTTGCATCATCAGATACTATTAAAATTGTTAATAATGCAACCGTGAAGATTGCGCTTAATGTGGTTTTCCTTGTAAATGGTACGTTGATTGTAAATCCCCCCGATTCAGTAAAATTCACTTCAATCGATACCACACAAAAATTTACTGAACTAAGACTTGATGCGGCTAGTAATTCTTCATCATTCAATAAATTCATATATGAATACAGCTTTAACGGTTTAAGGCTGCTGAATGTCAGTCCTTCATTTACAAATTGTACATTCCGCTACAACTGCAACGGCAATTCATCTGTGACCGTACCGGCATTGAATTTATTCAATGCAAACCCGGTAATAACAAATTGTATGTTTTACAGGAATCACAGGGGCGCTATTGCGGGAGGCTCTAATATAGCCAATGCACCGCAGATTTTAAACAGCCAGTTCATAGAAAATAATTTGCTCAACGGAAATGTTCCTCAGATAAATTTAGGGCAATCAGGTGCCGGTACAACTATAATTAGAGGTTGTACTATTATCGGTTCGGCTGTGCAATCAGGCGGTATAGCTACTCTGCCTATCGGAACTCTGAATATTGTCATCGAAAATAACATTATAAAGCGAAACAGGTATGGCATAGCCATAACCAATACCAACACATTGGCAATTATCAGGAATAATATAATTGACAGTAATAATATACAGGGTGACCCTAACCTTGGCGGAAGCGGAATCAATTTTAACGGCAATTCAACATTAACAGCTCTCGTATCAAAAAACCTGATCCGGGGTAATTTATGGGGAATAACAATTCAGAACACTGCGAAACCAATTCTTGGTAACCTCGCGGTTTCAGATACTAACTATATCGGTCAGAATCACATTTACTGGAACAGTAACTCGGGCATTTTCTATGACCTGTACAATAATACGCCGGATTCGATCAAAGCTGAAAATAACTTTTGGGGCACTGGAATTATTGATTCAATTGAAGCGCACATATTTCATAAACCTGATAATCCCGCACTGGGATTTGTAGATTACCTGCCTGTTTATATACCGCTGCAGATCAGTCAAACCGGTAGCCAGCTTCCCGGTAAGTTTAAGCTGTACGATGCATATCCAAATCCGTTTAATCCTGTAACAACGATCAGGTTTGATATAACTAATAATTCAGATGTTAAACTTTTTGTTTATGATATTACCGGAAAACAAACGGCACTATTGGTAGATCAGAATCTGAATCCCGGAAAATATTCGGTTAATTTAAACGCCTCAAATCTTGCAAGCGGAATTTATTTTTACAGACTTCAAACTAATGAATTCAGCGCAGCAAAAAAACTGATTTTGGTTAAGTAACCTGATACTGCCGGTAATATTGAAAGATTGTACATATTTAGCTATTTTAAATCATTCATCCAATAAAAACCAGATTATGAAATTAAACAGAATGGTCTTTTTAGTCCTTGCTGCATTTATTATCGGCGGGATATCTCTTGTAGGTTATAAATTTGCTGAAAATGGGGCAGAAACAAAGCAAAATGACCTGCAGGAAAAGTATTCACAGGTGAAAATATTCGCATCAAATGAATCTGATTTTCACGCGATAGAACATGCAGGACTTGATCTTGATCATGTAGAATCAATTGATAATTATGTTGTAGCGTGGTTATCGGAATCAGAAATTGAGATGCTGAGGAAATCAGGGGTTGCATACCAGGTCACAGTTGATGACTGGATGCAGTATTACAACAGCCGTCCGGTTATGAGCGAACCAGAAAGACGCCTTGCGATTCAGCAATCAGCCAATGATTTTAATGTGACCCATTCAGTTTATGGTTCAATGGGCGGATACCCAACATACCAGGAAATGATAAATAAGCTTGATTCAATGAGGCTTGAATACCCGGGTTTGATTTCTACAAAGTTTTCAATAGGCAATTCATTTGAAAATAGGCCTATGTGGACGGTCAGGGTTTCCAACAGTCCAGATGCACCCACAGGCAGACCCGAAGTTTGGTTCCACTCGCTTATTCACGCAAGAGAGCCTATGAGTATGGTACAGAACATATATTTTATTTACTGGCTGCTTGAAAATTATAACATAGATCCGTATGCTACATATATTTTGAGATACAGGGAATTATACTTTACACCGGTTTTTAATCCGGATGGCTATGAATATAACCGCTCAACAAATCCAAACGGCGGCGGTATGTATCGCATCAGCAGAAAGCCATGTACTGGCGGTATTGGTGCTGATTTGAACAGGAATTACGGACCATATGAATTTTGGAACTGGTCAGGGGGCGGATCTTCTACTGTTTGCGGAAGCGATACATACAGGGGTAATCTTCCATTCGACCAGGTAGAAACACAGAATGCCATGAACTTTGTAAACTCAAGGAATTTTAAAGGAGTATTAAGTTATCATACTTACGGCAATTATTTTATCAGGCCATGGGGGTATTCAGGAGCATTATCTCCTGATGAAAATATCTTTCAGAATTTTTCAGCGGATATGATACTGCAGAACCAGTATACTGTCGGCAGAAGTCTGCAGACAGTGGGTTATACAGTACGCGGTACAACTGATGACTGGTATTACAACGATTCAGGCCACGCCAAAATTATTGCTATGACCCCTGAAGTGGGTACATCAACAGATGGTTTCTGGCCGCCGCAAAGCAGGATACTGCCTTTGGCGCAGTCAACTGTATGGTCAAACATATATTTTTCACTGGCAAACGGAGGTTATGTAGCCCCTGTAAATACAGCATTGAATAAATCGTCATATGTACCTGGAGAGTCAGGTAACTTAAAGATTAGTTTCAAAAACAAAGGTCTGCTTCCGGCAAATAATGTTAAAATTGAACTAACTTCACAGAGTCCGTATATTAATGTATCTGGTGTAACGTTCAGTTATAACTCCATTGCTTCATATTACCAGGATAGTGTTTCTCTGAATTTTAATGTTCTATCCGGAGCGCCTTTAAACAAGGGTCTGCCGGTTTTATTAAGGATCAAACAAAACGATACAAGCATTGTTCACCAGCAGAGAATTTATGTATGTGTTGGTACAGGTACTACGGTACTTTCCGATAGTGCCGAAAACGGCACTGGCAACTGGACCTTCACAGGCGGATGGGGTACAACTACATCACAGTCATTTTCACCACCTACATCTTTTAGTGAAAGTCCCACTGGCAACTACGGCAATACGCAAACCAGGACAATGACGCTTGCAAATCCGATAAACGTATCAGCATCTCCGGTTACTGTTTTATCTTATTACGTCAGGTATGATATTGAACCGCTTGATAATGCTTATATCCAGGTATCAAGCAATAACGGAACCAACTGGACTTCGGTGAAATATTACTACGGACAGCAGTTAACCTGGAAGCAGGAAGTTCTGGATATTACAGATCTTGCCAACAGCTCTGCGCAAATGAAGGTCAGGTTCATAATTGTAACCAACAGAAGTGTTGTAACTGATGGAATCTATATTGATAATATTAAAATACAGAATTACCAGGATGTATTGACCGGTGTTAACAACAACGGTGAAGTTCCTGATAGATTTTCGCTTGAACAGAATTATCCCAATCCGTTCAACCCGGTAACAAAGATTAGGTACCAATTACCAAAAACCGGATTTGTGAAACTGACTATTTTTGACGCTTTGGGTAAAGTAGTGAAAGTACTGGTGAATGAAAATAAACCTGCAGGGGTATTTGAAGACAGCTTTGATGCTTCGAATCTTGCGACAGGCGTATATTTTTACAAGCTTGAAAGCGCGGACTTCACAGACATCAAAAAAATGATGTTAATAAAATAACGAAGTTATTTTATAACCTTGTTTCTAAGGCTGATAAAGTAAAACAATTACTTTTGCCTGCCTGCCGAAGCGGCAGCTCAGGCAGGAAATCCCGCAAGTCGGGATTGATAAAGTAGCGAAGCTGCTTTTTGATTCCGAATTCATGGACTGATAAAATTGTAATCTTTTTACATGTGCACATCAATTAAATTGTAACAGAAGTATTTCAAGCCTGCTTAAATTAGCAGGCTTGGTTATATATTGAGGTAGAAAAATGAAATATCTGAAATATTTGTTGATCCTTTTTTTCGGGATCATTTCAATAACTGTTTCAACTTTATATTTTTTTAAAGCAGAACAGCTTCCTCACGGCACCAGGGGAAAAATTCCCGGTGCGCCTGCAGAGGACTGGTTCGAAAAACAGCGCGCATTCCCATTCGATGAAATTCCCGCAAACAAATACACCGAGGCGATCAGCTATGTAAAACAGATGCCTGTTTATTCACATGATAATCCTTTGCCATGGGTACTGGCGGGTCCGACAAACATTGAAGGAAGAATTACTACAATTGTAATACACCCAACCAACCCGCAGATAGTTTATGCAGGAACAGCAAATGGCGGTATTTGGAAATCAACTAACTTCTGCCAAAGCTGGGTAAGTGTATTTGATAATCAGAATACTTCTTCAATTGGTGCATTAGCAATAGATCCCGGAAATCCATACATACTTTATTGCGGAACGGGTGAGTCAAATTCGCTGAGAAGTTACTACCCGGGTACAGGTATGTATAAATCTACAGATGCGGGAGCATCGTGGAGCTTTATCGGTCTGAGTGATGCTTATAGTTTTGGAAATATTTCGATAAATCCTCTGAACCCGCAGGTATTGTATGCGGCTGCAGTTGGTTCAACCCGCAGGAAAAACAATGAACGCGGCGTTTACCGTTCAACAAATGGCGGCTTATCGTGGATTCAATCTTTATTTATTGCTGATTCAGTTGGAGCTATTGATGTTGTAGTTGACCCCGTAAATCCGAACAAAGTATTTGCCGCCATGTGGGAGAGGCAGCGCAGGGAGGATTACGTTAAATACGGCGGACCCATGACTGCATTGTATGTATCAACCAATGCGGGTTTAAACTGGAGCGTTGTTAACGGAGGATTCCCCTCAAACTCACCTGATATGGGAAGGATATCGCTCGATATTTGCGTTTCAAATCCGCAGGTGATATATGCGCTTACCGCTTATGCAAATGGTAATTCAAGAGGCTTGTACAAATCCATTGATGGCGGCACAACATGGGCATTAATAAACGCCTCCGTGGCGGGTTCATCAAATTACGCATGGTTTAATAGAATATGTAAAGTAAATCCGGCTGACCCGAACAATGTATATTGCGGCGGTCTCAATATGGAAAGAAGTACCAATGGCGGCAGTACATTTTCTACTATAGGGGCATCGCACGTTGACCATCATGCACAGGCATTTGCTCCGTCAAATCCGAATTTTGTTGTGAATGGTAATGACGGAGGTATAGATTATTCAACTAATGGGGGAGTCAGCTGGCTTGCAAGCAATTCACTCCCTATTACGCAATTCTATGCAGGCGAAATTGATAATAATAATCCTGCGACAATATTAGGCGGCGCTCAGGATAACGGCACAAACAGAACAACAGGCAGTCCCGGCGGATGGCAGACCATTAACGGCGGGGATGGTTTTTACTGCCTTGTTGATTACACAAATTCACAAAGAGTGTATGCTTCTTCGCAAACCGGGGGATTGGTACGCTCAACAAATGGCGGAGCAAGTTTTTTAAGCGGAACGTCAGGGCTGGACCTGACTTACACAAACTGGATGACACCATATGTTATGGATAAAGCTAATCCTCTGGTGCTTTACTGCGGAACATACAAAATACATAAAACCACAAACGGGATGCAGAGTTGGACTGCTATCAGTCCGGACCTGACAAATGGTCATGTCCAGAATCTAGGGACAATTACTACTCTTGATGTGTCGGCATCGAATCCTGCTGTGATATATTGCGGAACTGATGACGCTAACGTTTGGGTAACAACAAACAGCGGAGCTAACTGGACAAAAATTAATTCAGGACTGCCATACAGGTGGGTAACACGGGTTACAATTCACCCCTCACTTGCGAATATCTGTTATGTTACTTTATCAGGTTACAAAACAGATTCAACAGGTGCGCATGTTTTTAAAACCACAAATTATGGTGCTACGTGGAATTCAATTTCTTCAAATTTACCTAATGCGCCTGTAAATGATCTTGTGATTGACCCGGTATTGAATCAGACTCTGTATCTGGCAACTGATGTTGGAGTTATGTTAAGTACTAATGACGGCGCGTCGTGGTCGTTATTCAGCCAGGGCATTCCTTCCAGTGTGCCGTGTCATGACCTTACGATACATAACGGAACAAGAAAACTTGTTGTATGGACTCACGGCAGAAGCGCATACTCAACTGATATGGTGCTTGTTAGTATTGATCCGATAAACAATGAAACACCTGTTGTTTTCAAACTATGGCAGAACTATCCCAATCCATTCAACCCGGCAACAAAAATAAAGTATCAATTGCCAAAAGCCGGATTTGTGAAATTGACAATCTTTGATGCATTGGGTAAAGTTGTCCAAACTCTGGTTAATGAAAACAAAACTGCCGGTATATTTGAAGAGAGTTTTGATGCTTCTGAGCTTTCAACAGGTTTATATTTTTATAAACTGGAAACTGCAGGCTTTACGGAGATCAGGAAAATGATCTTTTTGAAATGATACGAAGAATTCCAATCTTCGGTGAAATTTGTACATCTGCAATTGACTTTAAAAGGGCGCTAAAAACGCCCTTTTTTGCTGGATTTGTAAGAATTCATCCAATAGTTACTAACCAAAACCCCTAATTTGAATAAAATATTAATGATTGATTTAACTTACTAAAAACATTAAATTATGTAATAATATCATAAATACTACTAATATTACTCATAGAAATGAAAAGCTATAGAAAAACATTATATACATTTTTTGGTTTGGCTATAATAGGAGTTATTTCCTATTTTTCTTTAAACGCATTTAATTTTGAATCAACAAACGGTGTTGAAAGACAGCCAAAACATTCACAGGTAAGGATCTTCACAAAAACTGAAGCTGATTTCAGAAAAATTGAAGACGTTGGATTGCATATTGATCATGCAATTACAAAAATGGGTCATTACTCAGAAGCATGGCTCTCTGAATATGAGATGAATCTTCTCAGTTTATCCGGAGTGCCGTTTGAAGTTCTTGTAGATGACTGGCAGACATATTATGATAACCTTCCTAAAATGACGCCGGGTGAAATTGATGCTCAGATGCAGCAGGTTTACCAGAGGGATGCTATTACGCATTCAATATACGGCACTATGGGCGGTTACATGAAGTATGATGAAGTTGTTGCTAAGCTTGATTCAATGAGAATGTGGTACCCGCAGTTCATATCAGCAAAATACTCAATAGGTACAACTTATGAGGGCAGAACAATGTGGGCAGTCAGAGTAACTAATGGTCCTGATGCACCTACCGGCAGACCGGAAGTATTAATGCATGCATTAATTCACGCACGTGAGCCTGAAAGTATGGAAACACAGTTCTACTATATGTTCTGGCTTTTCGAGAATTATAATACTGATCCAACAGCCAGGTATATTCTAAATAACAGGGAAATATACTGGATCCCTGTATTTAACGCTGATGGATATGTTCACAATCAGACCACTAATCCAAACGGCGGGGGAATGTGGAGAGCAAATAAACATCTTACAAGTCCGCCCAGCTTAACCTGCGGACCGGTTGATCCGAACAGGAATTTCGGAACTTATCAGTTCTGGAATTCAACTAACAATGGTTCAGGCACTAATCAGTGTGAAGGCGGTCAGGGAACCTATAGAGGAACTCTGCCTTTTTCAGAACTGGAAACACAGAACATTAAGACTTTCGTAAATTCAAGAAATTTTAAAACAGCATTCAGCGCGCATACTTACGGCAATTATTTAATAAAACCATGGTGCTGGCAGGATCCTATTGGAACACCTGACGACGCGATGTACACTCAGTTCCTTGCTGATATGCAGGCTACCAATGGGTATACTGTTGGATTTCCTTCACAGACCGTTGGATACAAAGTAAGAGGCGGTACTGATGACTGGTATTACAATGATTCAGGTCATACTAAGATATTTTCGTTCACCCCTGAAACAGGTAACAGCTTCTGGCCGGCACAGTCTGAAATTATTCCGCTGGCACAGGGAATGCTATTTTCAAATCAATACATAGCATTAATAGCAGGACCATATGTGAGTCCGCTTTCAAAAGGGTTTAACCAGCCTACTTATACTCCGGGACAGACCGGAACATTTAAAATCAAGTTCCGCAACAAAGGTGTAATGACTGCTAATAACGTTAAGGTAACATTAACGCCACTGAATGCTAATGTCACGATTCCAACGCAGCAGTATACATATCCAAGTCTTGCAACTTTCGCAACAGATAGCACCACATTCAATTTCACGATATCAGGTACAGCTCCAAACAACTGCGGGATACCGCTTAGTTTAACAATAAAGCTTGATACAACAACAATCTATTCATCAGCAGAGTATATTCTGGTAGGTACGGGAACGGTTACTCTGAATGACAATGGATCCAGCTTCAGCGGATGGACAACGAACGCTGCATGGAATATCACTACAGCTCAGTTTGTTTCATCTCCATCATCATTTACTGATAGCCCGACGGGTAATTATGGCAATAATATTAATACCAATATGACACTTGCCGCTCCGGTCAATATTTCTGCCAGCCCGGTTGTTTATTTATCTTTCTGGCACCGTTATGCAACAGAAGCAGGGTTTGATTTCTGTTATGTTGAAGTATCCAGTGATAACGGAACTACATGGCAGCAGGTGGCATCTTATAACGGCACAATGACAACCTGGACACAGCAGACAATTGATATTACTTCATATGCCGGAGGATCATCACAGCTAAAGCTGCGATTCAGGCTTACATCAGATGCGGGTTTAACAGGTGACGGATGGTATATTGATGATGTTAAGCTTACCAATTACTGCGGCTCACTGGTTGGTGTTCCGGGTAATAATAATATTCCGCTGGTTTATGCACTCGAGCAGAATTATCCTAACCCGTTCAATCCTGCAACAGTGATAAAGTATCAGGTACCAAAAGCATCAAATGTAAAGATCAGTATTTTTGATATACTTGGTAAAGAAGTAGCAACCCTGGTTAACGGGAAAGTTGAAGCCGGATATCACCAGGTTGAATTTAACGGAAGTAACTATGCAAGCGGTCTATATTTATATAAAATAGAAGCCGAAGGATTTACGGATGTTAAAAAAATGATTTTAGTTAAGTAAAAAAATCACTAAATTGCAATTAATTAAAAGCCTGCTTTAATAAAGCAGGCTTTGTTTTATCAATTATTACAACACATAATGATCAAAAAAATAATATTTTCAGTTTCCCTCCTTTCAATAATTCTTCTAACTGCTTTTGTATTCAGAAGCAATGAAACCTCGGTTTATTCCGGTAATGTGCAGCAAAACATAAATGATATCAGAAGAACGTGTGGTACAATGGCTGATCTTGAAATGCAGTACAAGCTTGATCCCACATACAAACAGCGCATGGCTGATATGGAGAAGTATGTCGAAAAATTCACAAAGGAATACAGCCGCAAAGAAGGTGATTTGACTGTTATCACAATTCCTGTGGTTGTTCATGTGGTATGGAATACACCGGCTCAGAATATTTCAGATGAACAGGTGCTTTCACAGATAGATGTACTGAACAAAGATTTCAGGAGACTTAATTCTGATACAACTAATACTCCTGCACCGTGGAAATCACTTGGGGCTGATTGCCAGATCGAATTTAAAATGGCAAGGCGCGATCCAAACGGAAACCCAACACTCGGTATAACCCGGACCCAGACAAGTATAACTGAATTTGGGCAAAGCAGTTCATTAAAGTTTACTTCACAGGGCGGTCATGATGCATGGGATAGAGACAGGTATTTAAATCTCTGGGCCGCAAATCTTGGAAGCCAGCTTTTAGGTTACGCGACTTTCCCCGGCGGCAACCCTTCATTGGATGGTGTTGCTATAGGTTACAATTATTTCGGAACTGTAGGCACACTTTCACCGCCATATAATAAGGGCAGAACAGCGACTCATGAAGTAGGCCACTGGCTTTGGCTCTATCATATATGGGGTGATGATAACGGTTCCTGCGGCGGCTCTGATCTTGTTGGCGATACGCCAAACCAGGCAGCTGAATTTTACGGATGTCCCGGTTATCCGACAGTTGACGCATGTTCGCCTTCTGCACCCGGCGTTATGTTCATGAATTATATGGACTACACAGACGATGCATGCATGAACCTTTTTACGAACGGGCAGCTTATAAGAATAAATTCCGCGATGAACGGACCCAGACTACCTCTGCAGACTTCAAACGGGCACATTGATATAAGCGGTATGCCGATCTGTTTGTTCAAAGCCGATAGTGTATCGATACAGTATAATAATCCTGTTAATTTTTCTGATCTTTCAGCGGGAATACCGACCGGATGGCAATGGACATTTGCAGGAGGCTCTCCGTCATCATCAACTTCACAGAATCCGACAGTAACATATTCAACTCCGGGGCTATACACAGTTAAACTCAGAGTATCAAATAGTTTCGGGGCAGATTCACTGACAAAAACCTCATACATCAGGGTTCGCGGTGCAGCCTTATCGGGTTTTAGTGTGGTTAATCCGCCATCATTTACAAGACTTGGTGTAAACTCAGGGGATACATCAAAGGCTATTTTTAACTGGACAAAGAGTTCAACAAATAATACGGTAAATTACAAAATCAAACTCAGGAAGATTGGCGGTTCAACTGACTACATATTCCAAAGTAACAGCAGCGGACTCGATACATCAGTTGGGATAAGAAGAAGCCTGCTTGATTCAATAGCGGTACAAATGGGCGTAACCGGTGATTCTGTAAGATGTACATGGCGCGGTTGGGCTTATAACGGGATTGATTCATTACAGTCTTCAAATTCATTTATAGTTACATTAGTACGCTCACCAATCGGCATCCAGGTAATATCATCTGAAATTCCGCAGCGATTTGCTTTATACAACAACTATCCAAACCCGTTTAATCCTGTAACCAGGATAAATTTTGATATACCCAATTTAAGCGGAGATAAAAAAGTACAGGTTGCGGTTTATGATATTCAGGGGAGCCTAGTTGAGATGGTAGTTAACCAGGAACTGACTGCAGGTAAATATTCCGTTGACTGGAACGCTGCAAACTATTCAAGCGGCGTTTATTTCTACAGGGTTACAGCAGGGAACTTCACAGATACCAAAAAGATGATACTTGTAAAATAAATTATTAATTTAAGCCCCGCAAAAACTTGTGGGGCAATTTTTTTCTAAACTGCAAATGCCCTTCATTAGTAGTTCAATAATGTATTTTTTTATTCAGTTCTGTTAACTAAATTAAATTCATGAAGTATTTTATTGCTGCGGGATTTGCAATTGTAATTATTTATTTTTCAGGATGTTCAGGTATTACGGTTGATAAGAAGATCAACGTAAGCCCTGATGACTGGGTAATGTCAGGCGGGTCGCCTCAGCAGCAGCATGTATCAAAATATGTTCTGGCCCCGCCGCTGAATTTAATGTGGGATTACAATATCGAAGGCGGAGTGGGACCTGCGGGCATAACCGCCAGTGATGCGGTGGTTTTTGTTAATGCCCTGCAGGGTGAATTGTTCACTTTTGATGTAAATTCCGGCGGTAAGATAGGAAATCTTAAATTCCTTGGTAAAGATTGCAGTACCGCGCCCCTTATCTTGGGCAAAGATGTAATTTGTACTTATGCCGGTGATAAAAAATATTCAATTGCTTCATATGATCTGACAGCGGGAAAAATTAACTGGCGCAAAAATTTCGGTGACATACAGACTTCCCCGATACAATATGACGGCTTTGTTTATTTCGGTAACCTGGGCGGAAGTTTTTATAAAGTTGAAATAAGCACCGGTAAACTTGTATGGAAGTTTAATTCAAAAGGACAGATACACTCAACCTGTGCAATTAGCGGCACAACGGCAGTTTTTGGCAACGATAAAGGATATATTTACGGGATTGATATAAATACAGGCACTGAAGTGTGGAAAGCGGATACAGAACTGCCCGTGATATCAACTCCACTGATAAACAATGATATAGTATACATTGGCAGCAATGATTCCAATTATTATGCATTTTCGCTGGATAGCGGTGCTGTAAAATGGAAAATTAACCTCCACTCAAAACTTATCGGTGGTTCAGCAATTGATGCAAACGGCAACTTAATTACCGGAGCGGTTGATGGAAGTATTTATTCTATCGCTTCTTCAGGTGAAATTAACTGGAAAACAAAAACTTACGGGGCTGTTATATCCAGCCCTGTAATTTCAGGGAATTACATTTACGTTTCATCATATGATAGCTATATTTATTCTTTGGATGCTGCAACAGGTAAGGTTTTATGGAGCAGCATGCTGGAAAATAAAGTGAAGACCACCCCCGTCATTTGGAAAGAGTACCTTTTTGTTGCAGCGGATGAAATAGTTTATTGTTTTACTAGCAAAAATGTTGAAAAGAAATATTAAAATATTAGTTTGTTTACTGGTCCTTCTTCCGGTATTAAGTTACGGACAGGATAGCGCTTCTGCATATTCAGACTCAGTGAAAATTGATTACAATTTCATTGACTCCTATCCTCAGAATGCATTAGTATATGTAAATGATGAACATATCGGCAATACACCGCTGTTTTTTACATGGAAAGACAGCACCTTCCCGAAGCAGTTAAGGATAAATCTGAAAGGTTTTCCGGAGATATCGGAAATTATTCAGAGCAATAAAACCCTTAAGATGAAGTATAATCTGAATCCTGTTAACAGCAAATTAATTAATGATATCGTAAAGGAAGATAAAGAGCCGTATTTTAAAACCAAAAGAAAGGTCGTGCCGATAGTTCTTTCTTCAATACTTGCTGCAGGAAGCGGCATAGCCGCGTTTTATTTTAAGTCACAGGCATCAGAAAATCAGAAGAATTATGATATTTTCGGCGACCCGGCAGAGCTTGAAAAGAAGAAAGATAACAACCTGCTTGGAGGTATATCAATTGTTGCATTCCAAATAGGATTTGGTGCTTTAATGTACTTCCTGTTCATTGATTAGAATTTTCAGTCAGCTATTTATAAGAGAAATGCTTTGACACAAGGGCGAAGCTTGTATCATACCTGTACTGTACGTTAAAATGCCCTCCGTTAAATTCCTGGTGAATATATTTAATACCGTTTTTCTTCAGTTTATCACAATATATTCTTGCACCCGCCTGAAGTTTAAATTCATCTTTAACACCGCAATCAACATAAACTAATTTCAGTTTCTTCAGGTTAGCTCTATATTTTGATACCTGCCTTACAGGATCAAAATCCAGCCATTTTTTCCATATATGCGGGATAATTTCGCCTGTATAAACATCAAACGGAAGGTCAAAGTTATATTCTTTTCTTTTCGGGTTTGGGGAGTAACAAGCTGACATTCCGATAGTATTAATGATATTATGGAAATCACCGCTCTTTGGCTGTTTGTTATTTATCTCGGTCCTTATGAAATCTTCAACAGCCTTGTGCCCCTTACCGTACTTTTGAATAAGCACTACAAACTCAGCGAAGTGCTCCATATAGCAATATTCAAAAGCAGAATCACCCGAATGAGTTGCCATTAAGCCAAATGTATCCGGATTACGCATTGCAAGCCACATTGCCCCGTACCCGCCGGATGATTTACCGATTATGCATCTTGAGGAAGCTTGTGGAAGTGTCCGGAAGTTGCTATCAGTAAACGTCACAATTTCCTTCACCATATAATCTTCATACCTGCCTGTGGCTGCTGAATTAACATACTGCGAACCGCCGTACTTTGTAAAACAATCAGGCATTACAACTATCATTTCTTTGATGGCATTTGTTTTTATCAGCCTGTCAAGCCGCTGCTGAATGTTTTCTGAAAAGGGCGCCAGGTTCATATTCAGCGCGCCATAGCCGGTGAAACCGGCTATGAGGTACATCACGGGATACTTTTTATTTCCATTATTGTATGATGGCGGCAGGTAAACAAGAACTTTCCTTTTGAACGGATCATTCAAAGGATTACCTTTTAATACCTTGCTTGTGTGATCCAGTACTCTGACTTCGCTTGTCATAAAATTACAGGTTAATTTTCCAGTCTTTAATTTCTTCAAAAGTGCGGTAATCGGTAAGATCAAAGTGCAGGGGAGTGATAGATATATAATTATCTTTAACCGCGGCAACATCAAACTCATTTGAATCATCGCGGTAAACCATTTTACCTGTAAGCCAGTAATACTCCTTACCGTGCGGATCTTTCCGCACTTCAAAGCCGTCTTCCCAGTATGATTTGCCCTGTTTGGTAATCTTCACACCTTTGATCTCTTTTGCAGGAATATTGGGGATATTCATATTCAGCAATGTACCTTCATGAAGGTTAATTTTGTCATCTTCCCACATTTGTTTGATGATATCAGAAGTTATTTTGGCAGGTTCAATGAAATCAACTTTATCAAATGTAGTTAATGATACTGCAATTGATGGTATTTTCAGTATGGTTCCCTCAGTTGCTGCCGATACAGTACCTGAATATATAATATTTATTGCAGTATTTGCACCATGATTGATACCTGATACAACCATATCGAATTTTACATCTTTGAAAAAATACAATACTCCTATCTTTACAGCGTCAGCGGGTGTGCCTTCAACAGCTATTCCGTAAAACTCCCCGTCTTTGGTGTGTTCATAAGTCCTTAACGGATAAAATATTGTTATAGAGTGTCCAACCGCGCTTTGCTGTGTATATGGTGCTGATACATAAACATTCGCGAAAGTTTTAAGCTCTTCAACAAGTCTCTGTAATCCCGGGGCTTCAATGCCGTCATCGTTTGAAACAAGTATATTTGGTTTTCTTATCATTTGAATGAAAAAATATAGAATTGTGTGTGCAATACATATTGCATGAAGTCAGTTATAGCTACTGATGCAATAGCATCCAGATCTCATCCAGCAGCTTCGGGAGATTTTCTCCTGTGACTGAAGATATGTTCATCACTATTGCTTTTACTTTGCTTTTGCCTTTAGGGAATTTTATTTTCGCCAGGTCCTTGATCTGGTCAGGGGTAAGCCCGTCAATTTTAGTGAAGCAGATCATCCTTGGTTTTTCAAGCAGCTTTTTATCATAGCTTTCAAGTTCGTTAACAAGTATTTCGTAATCTTCCTTTTTGTTTTTTTTATAAGGAATTAGTGTCGCATCCAAAAGAAATACAAGTACTTTTGTACGCTCTATGTGTTTCAGGAATCTGATACCAAGACCTTTGCCGGTATGCGCGCCCTCAATAAGACCCGGGATATCAGCAACAACAAAACTCTGGTAATCTTTATAGCGCACTATGCCAAGATTTGGCTGCAAAGTTGTGAACGGGTAATCAGCAATTTTTGGTTTTGCCGCTGATATCTTCGAAATTAATGTAGATTTCCCCGCGTTAGGTAGTCCCACCAAACCAACATCAGCAATAAGTTTCAGCTCAAGCTCAATTTCCTTTTCTTCACCTTTAATGCCGGGCTCGGCAATTCTGGGTGCCTGGTTGGTTGAAGTAGCGAATCTTGCGTTACCTCTGCCTCCCTTACCGCCTTTTGCCGCAAGGTAACTATCACCATTTTCTATCAGGTCAGCCAGTATATAACCGTTTTCTGCATCTTTTATCAAGCTGCCGCAAGGCACAAGTATAACCGTATCCTGCCCGCTTTTGCCGGTCTTATCGCCGCCAAGGCCGTGGGTGCCGTTCTGCGCGCGGTATGTGCGTCTGTACCTGAAATCAATAAGTGTTGCCAGTGAATTATCAGCTTTAAAGATAACATCGCCGCCCTTGCCGCCATCTCCGCCGTTGGGTCCGCCCTTAGGTACATATTTTTCCCTGCGGAAGCTTATGCAGCCTCTTCCGCCATCACCGCTTTTTATGGTAATTTTCGCGCTATCAATAAGCATTTATACTGCCTTATTCTTTCCGTTTGATGCTTCGTTCTTATTAAAGTGATTCTGGAAAATATCAACAAATTTTACCGCAGCATCTGAATAGAAATTCACTTTTCTATCTCTGTAGAGTGTATCAATATACAAAACCGCGTCATCCCAGTTATTTTTATCAAGTATCCTGTTCACATTATCTTTAAAATCATCTTCATTTTTATCAAACAATTTTTTCAGGATCTTCTTCCTGTAAGAGGCTTCACAAAAAAGATCTTCAATGAGCCGTTTACGTTTTTCCTCATCTGTCACCTGCTGCGGGGGAGTTATTTCATTGAACTGTGATGCAAACAACAGGTCATCGGAGTAAATTTCATCATCAATAATCAGCCTGCTTTTTTCAACCTCCGGAAGCTTTGCTTCCTGCTCTCTGATAAGTCTGATATTAATTACAGGAATATCTTCATCAAGCGGTTCATCTGCTTTTAATATTCTTTCAATTTCCTTGTCGGCATTTTCTTTGTTTATGAACTCTGTTTTTGCTTTGGATATTATCTGCTTTATCTGCTCTTCTGTAATACCGTCTTCGGCAGCTTCTTTAGGCAGTTTTTTGTTTTCAGGGTCAATAAGCTCAATTACTTCCTGTATAAATATTTCATCACTGAAAAACCCGTCTATTTTCTTTTTGATCTCATGGAAGCCTTTATCGGAAAAATATGCCGAAAGTATTTTCCTGGGGAGCTTGATATTTATTGGATTATTTTCACCAAGGTCATGGAAGAAATAATAAAGCAGCTTTACAAGGCTCATCCTGTGAGCCTGGCTTTGCCTGCCGGAAATTTCTTCGTAAATATTCCGGTTCACCTCATTAAGCAGGTGTTCAATCTGGTTGTATGATACGACCTCCAGCGAATTTACCGCTATAAAATCTTCGATGTTTGAAATGTAATACCCGTAGAACTGGAAATATTTCAGCCTGTTCAGTATGTATGCCGCAGGTCGTGTTTCACGCTCACCAAACAAAAATTTTAGCAGGGTATTTTTAGGTTTTATGATATAATTGATATTGAAAACAATTGCCTTGTTCAGCAGGTCTTCAAAATCTTTTTTATCCAGCGGGATATTATGTTTGGGTATGTAATTTTCCAGGAAACTGGTAATAAAAGGGGGTAATGTTGAGCCCCATATCCGCTCAAATGTAATTCTGCCCGCGGGAAATTCAAGCATTGACATATAATCACGGAATTTCCTGTTTGCAAAATCCTGGAACATTGAATATTAAATCCTCCTTACGGAATATTGAATGCTAAAACTAATAATGCTCTATAATTCTCTGGTTGAAAGTTCTTTTTTAAGCTGTGAAATATGCCATGTTATGTTAATTTCTTTCGGGCATGCTTCAATGCAGTTGAATACAGTATGACATCTCCAGATACCATCAGGTGTATCGATGATATCAAGTCTTTCATCTGCTGCTTCATCCCTGGTATCAAACACAAATCTGTATGCTTTTAACAGCGCAGCTGGTCCGATGTAATTGTTATTCGTCCATGTGCTTGGGCAGCTTGTTGTGCAGCATGCGCATAATATACATTTAGCAGACTCAAACAGCTTCTCAGCATCAGCATTTGATTGCAGCCTTTCGCTGTCTTCAGTAACCGGTGTATTGTTGATAAGGTACGGTTTCACGGCTTTATACTTTTCATAAAAATCGGTCATATCAAGGATAAGATCTTTTATAATAGGCATTGCCGGAAGCGGTTCTATAACAACCGGCTTCTTGGTGTTGATGTCCTTCAGCAGGGTTGAACATGCTAAATGATTTCTCCCGTTTATCCTCAGACCATCAGAGCCGCACACGCCGTGTGCGCAGGAACGCCTGAATGCAAGGCTGCCATCATGCTCCCATTTTATCTTGTGAAGGCAGTCCAGTACGGTCATGTTTTCATGGCCTTCAAACCTGTAATCCTCAAAATGAGGTTCCTTATCAACTTCCGGGTTAAACCTGAGTATTCTGAATGTAACTTGCATATTGCTTAAAATTTATGATTTTTTGCTTTTACTTTTTTTGCAGTTTATTCTTGTTGCTTTCAATTTTTGCTTTTTGCTTTTTTACTTTTGCCTGCTTCTAATATTTTCTTTCCATCGGTTCAAACCTTGTTTTGATAACCGTTTTGTAAGATATCTTCGGGTCACCTGAATCATTTTTGGTAATGAATGAATGTTTCATCCAGTTTGAGTCATCACGTTTCGGGAAGTCTTCCCTTGTGTGTGCTCCGCGCGATTCCTGCCTGTTAAGTGCGCATTCATTAATACTGCCTGCGATGTTTAACAGGTTGCCAAGCTCAATTGCCTCTATAAGATCTGTATTAAATACCTTGCTCTTATCCTGCAAACCGATATTCTGATATCTTTCTTTGTACTGCTTAATAAGCTCTTTATTTTCAGCAAGGTCTTTTTCATTCCTGAAAATACCGCATTTATCCATCATGCTTTGCTGCAGATCTTTTCTGATCTCGGATATCTTTTCATTTCCGTTCTTTGCCAAAAGGCCGCTCATTAAAGCCCTGGTTTTTTCTGCCGGGTCCGTTTTGAAATCATGATACTCAGCGGTTTCAAGGAACTGCGAAATTTTCTTTCCGCCGCGTCTGCCAAATACAACTATATCAAGCAGTGAATTTGTGCCAAGCCTGTTTGCACCATGCACTGATACACATGCGCATTCACCTGCCGCGTAGAAACCCTGCACTTTAGTACCGTTACTATCAGCAAAAACTTCTGTATCATAGTTAGTCGGAATGCCGCCCATTGCGTAATGTGCAGTAGGCTGGATAGGCACTGATTCCTTAGTAGGCTCAACACCTAAATATGTTCTTGCAAAGCCGGTAATTTCGGGGATCTTCTCATCAATTACTTTTTTGCCTAAGTGAGTCAGATCTAAATTAATATAATATGTACCGTCACTGCCAAGGATTCCGCGGCCTGCGCGAATTTCAGAAATTATCGCGCGGGAAACCATATCTCTTGGTGCTAGATCTTTTACAGTTGGCGCATAAACTTCCATGAACGGTTCATTGTTATTATTGCGCAGGATTCCGCCTTCGCCCCTTGCGGCTTCTGATACAAGTATGCCAAGCCTCCAGAGACCGGTAGGGTGGAACTGGTAGAATTCCATATCCTCAAGCGGCAGACCCGCATTGTAAACCAGAGAGCAGCCGTCACCCGTTCCGACATGAGCGTTTGAAGTTATCCTGAAAGCTCTGCCATAGCCGCCTGTTGCGAACATTATAGCCTTAGCCTGGAATGTGTGAATTTCTGATGTTGCCATATCGATGGCTGTTAAGCCTTTGCAAATGCCGTCTTCGATAATAAGATCAGTAAGGAAATACTCTGAATAAAACTTAACATTGTTTTTTATACAGTTCTCATACAATGTCTGAAGCATAACGTGACCGGTTCTATCTGCGGAGTAACATGCCCTGTTTACAGGAATTCTTTTGGAATTCGGGTCCTTTGGATTTTCAAGCTTTGTATGACCGCCAAATTTGCGCTGTGCAATTTTGCCTTCCTTCGTCCGAGAAAAAGGCATGCCCATATGTTCAAGCTCAATGATAGCTCTCGGGGCATCCTGGCACATAATTTCTATTGCGTCCTGGTCACCAAGATAATCAGAGCCCTTTACGGTATCAAAGGCATGGTCAAGCCATGAATCTTCTTCCTCGTTTGAAAGTGCTGCGCAAACACCGCCCTGTGCCGTACCTGTGTGTGAACGGGTTGGGAAAACCTTGGATATTACCGCGCATGAGCTTCCTTTTGGAATTTCTACTGCAGCACGGAGACCTGCTCCGCCTGCGCCAACAATTACAACATCAAATTTGTGTATCATTTCAGAGTAAATATAATTTGAAAAATTATTATTTTCCTTTTTTAAAAAAGGATATTTCTATAAATCCCTTATCGCCTTCAGGAGATCAGCTTTCTTTTTATTTTCTTCCGGTGTATATGTGTAAATACTTTTCAGATCCATGTAATAAAGCATGGCATCAGTTTTCTTTCTCTGCTTGCAGGCTATCATACCCAGCAGGTAAGGTATATCCACATAATAAGTTGAGCCGTATGTTACCATTTCAAGGTCATAGGCTTTTTCAATGTAGGCTTTGGCCATATTGTAGTCCTGCTTTTTATTAAAATACACAGAGCCCAGTGCAACATATGCCTGTGTATACATCGGATCTTTTTTGATTATTCTTTTGTATTCTTTAATCGCCTTATCATATTTGCCCATGCTTTCATAAATGCTGCCTATCTGGTATCTTAAGTAATGATCGGCAGTATCTTTCTTTGACATCTTCTCGTAAAACTCCAGCGCTTTTTTGTATTCCTTTGAAGTTGTATAAGCGCTGGCCAGACTGGATGACAACAGGTTCAGTAAACTATCGCTCTGGAATCTTGCTTTTATAGTATCATACAGATTTTCAGCTTTCGGGAAATTTTCGCAGTAAACATACAGATCCATCATATCCCTGTAGACATTAAACGAATCAGGTGCGATATCAAGACACTTATAATAAAAAGTTTCGGCTTTTTTAAAGTTAAGTTTTGCTATGGAATCCTGCTTAACAATAAAAGTATCAAGGGTCTTCATGGTATCTTTTTGTTTAACGTAAAGCCAGTTATATGTAGCTTCCTGTTTGTAGTTGCCTGCGAGCCTTAAGTTAGAGTAATACAGGCTCTCTTCGCGCTTCTTCTTTGCATCGGGGTTGTTATCTATATTTGCAATATCAACGGAATTCATAAAGTAGACAAAACTGTTGATAGCTATTGCGAAGTTAAGATTGCCGTAACCTGTGTAGGTATAAGTTGTGATGCCGACCACTTCACCCTTACGGTTAAACAGCGCGCCGCCGGAATTGCCGGGTGATATTGCCGCGGTTATCTGCAGCACTTTTTCAAAGCTCTTTTCGATGGGTGAGTATGTTACGGGGTCTGTAAATGATACTTTTTCATTTTCCCTTATACCGGCGATAATGCCCTGCGATATGGTGTACTCATAACCCAATGGGCTGCCGATAGCGAAAACTTCCTGGCCGACTTTCATCGCATCGGAATTACCGAATTTTATTGTTGGAAACTTGGTGCCGTTTGCGTTCTTTATGCGGATAATTGCCATATCATTTTTTTCATCAATGATAAGAAGCTCAGCATCATAAAAAACCCCGTCGCTGGTTTTAACCAGCAGGCTGTCTATGCCGTCAACCACATGGTAATTTGTGCCGATAAGCCCGTCTTCACTGAAAATGAACCCGGAGCCGTTCAGCAGCGTGGTATCAATGGTTGTGTATGAGTAATATGAATAATAATTATCGGTGTGATACCAAATTGATATCAGCCCGGGCTTATTCATTTCAATTATCTGCTCAGCGTTGAAATTGGATGAATCCAAAAAAGATGCGTTTTTCTTCTGTATCTCACCCGGTTTATCCTGAGCGTTCAAATTCGCAAAGGTAAAAAGTAAAGCTGTAAGCAGCGAAAAGTATTTTATCAAATTAATTATGATTATTTATTTTATTTTTTTTATTCCCTCACCCCCTTACCCCTCTCCCGGAGGGAGAGGGGGAATATCCCGAAAGATCTTCGGTTTGTCTCCCCTCTCCTTTCAGGAGAGGGGCCGGGGGTGAGGTGTTCAGATTATTTGTTCTTCCACTCAGGCTTGCGTTTTTCAACGAAGGCATTCATGCCTTCTTTCATATCATCGCTTGCAAAAAGCAGGTAAAACGCTTTGCGCTCATACTCTAAACCACCTTCAACGGTGGTATCGAACGATTTGAGAATGGAGTCTTTTGCCATCTGAAGCGCCATTTGCGGCATTGATGCAATTTCCATAGCAAGCGCCTGCGCTTCTTCAAGGAATACTTCATCATCAGCAATACGCGTAACAAGGCCTGCTTCAAACATTTCGCGGGCTGTGTACATTCTGCCGGTGAGGATCATCTCCATTGCGCGGGCTTTGCCGATTGCGCGTGTTAAGCGCTGGGTGCCGCCGGCACCCGGGATAATTCCAAGCTTAATTTCAGGCTGGCCGAATTTTGTGCACTCCGCAGCGACGATCATATCACATGCCATACTTAGCTCACAACCGCCGCCGAGAACGAATCCGGAGGTTGCGGCGATGATCGGTTTTTTTATCTTACGGATTTTATCCCACACAGAAAACTGGTCGCGGATATGCATATCAATAGCTGATTGGGTTGCCATTTCCTTAATATCGGCTCCTGCAGCAAAAGCTTTTGCGCTGCCTGTGATTATTATGCAGCCAACTTCGGCATCTTTATCAAAAGCCTCGAGTGTGCTGACAAGCTCACCCATTAGCTCAATATTCAGCGCATTTAATACATCCGGGCGGTTAAGCTGAATCTGCCCGACCTTTAATCCCCTGGGATTATCTAACTTTGTGACTAATATGTTTTTGTAGTCCATTTTATATCCTGAGCGTAAGCGAAGGATCTCGCTTTAGAAGTTTAGCAGTGGTTTCAAATTTTCCCGATAAAAAGCAGGAAAATATCTGAATTTTGCTTATTTAAAGCACAAAAATAGGGATTTTGGGGGATAATTACAATGAGAAAAGATATTAATTAAAAATAGCTTTATAAAATAACTATATTTGTAAATTGATATCTTAAGGAAACTTTTATATAGAAAACAATAATTATGTACATTTCACCAAATTTAAGTATTTTCCAAAATTTTGATGATTTAAAAAAGGAAAAAACATATGGAAATTATAAATGGTATCATGATGACGAAAAATTTGAGGTAAAGGATATTCTATTACATGATAGATTTATTATACTGGGAGAGCCAGGTTTTGGGAAAACCGAACTATTGAAAAAGATTTTAGAAACATCAAATACTCAGAATTTTAACTCTATTTTTATAGATCTCAAAAATCTAGATTTATCTACCAGTATTGTTGATAATATCGCTCGTTTAGAAAATAGGCCAGACACCATTAAAACATCTAAGTTTCATTTCCAAAATAATGAAAATGTTATTGTATGTTTTGATGCACTTGATGAAGTTACAGGTTCTAATATATCAAGTGTTATTGATAAAATTAAAGATTTTATCGTAAATCATGAAAAAGTAAAAATTTATTTATCATGTAGGCGCTTGTATTTTGAAAATTATCAAAATAGTCTCAATGGATATAATTTTAAATTTCTTCTAATAGAATGTTTCATTCAAGAGCAAATTGTAAGGTATCTTAAAGAAAATAAACTGGAAGATAGTGAAATTGATGCAGTATTAAAAAATTTCATGCAGAATTCAGGCTCTATATCGGTTATCCAAACACCTCGATATTTAAGTTTGTTGGTAAGCTATATTTCGGAAAAGGGAATAAGCGAAATTGACAAATTAACAAGATGCCAACTTTTTGAATATTTTATATACAACAAACTTAATAAGGAAAAAAAAGTTTTAAAAAAAGTTGATATTGATTTAATTAAAAGAGTCCTTGAAACATTAGCCTTGACGATGTCTATATATCAGGTAAGGAAAATTACAAAGGATGAATTGATGACTTTTTTCGATGACATAAAGAATGATTTGAAAATAAATATTTTGAGTCAAATTACCATTGATGAATTTTTAGAAAAGAGTATTTTAAAAAACAATATTGATAATATTGAATTTGACAACTCAGAGTTTCAAGAATATCTTGCAGCAAAAGAATTATCACGATTCAAAAAACTACAACAATCAGTTTTTGATCTTGCGGTCAATGTACAAATAAGAGAAGTTTACCCTTCGTGGTTTAATGTGCTGAGCTATTTGATAGAAATTAATATTACTTTATTAGATGATATATTAAGTTTTGGTATGCGAAGTCAAAAAACAATTGTTGAAGGGTATTTTAAACTGATTACTGGAGTCAATACAAATTTACTAAATAATGCAACCCGTGATAAAATTTTTAAAGAAGTATTCGAATACTATCAAAATAATAAAATATCTCTTCATGGAAACTTCAGTAAGAACTTGTCTTATTATTACACATCAAGCAATCTAAATATTTTAAAAAAATATTTAGATAACTCAAATACCAGTAATTATAAGAAGTTTATTTACGTTAGAAATGTTTTTAATATTTTGTACGAAATTTTAGAACGGGGTTACTTACCTACTATCGAAATAAAATATTGGAACGATAGATTTATTTCTATTTTAGAGGATAAAAGCGTTAGCATGGAATTAAAAAAACAAATATTATTTATATCGCAACATTTAAATGATAGAAGAATACTCGTGCTTCTTCAAGAATTTTCACTTAACGCAGATAAAGATTTTTTACAGAGCATCCTCTCGTATTCAGCTAATATTGATATAAACAGTTCTATAATGTTGGACCTGATACTCGAGGGAATTAAAAAAAATATAGGAATGTCTACTTATTACTTAATAAGGATAACTTCAAATGATATATTGAAAACTTTTTTTAAAAGATTGAATTCTGATATTCACCTTATTGTTAAATTCCATGATTTATTAGGAAGTGAAAAGGAAAAATATATTATTGAATTTGTTAATAAGAACATTAAACTGGATGATCAAGAATTAGTTGATAATATAAAGCAATTTATTTTTAGTAGTTACAATCAAAAAGTCCATCTACGCCATAATTCAAAAATTGTTAAATCGCTTGCAGAACTAATTTCAGATTATGATAAAAATTTTATATTTGAGCTTATTGATAAGTTTAATGAAACAAAAGGTGATTACTTCGAATTTCAATTATCTGAAATTTTTTCTTATTGTATTTCAAAAAATCAAATAGCGCGTTTTATTGAAGAAGTTAGACGAAAATTGCCAAAACCAACTTGGTTAGCTTTTGAAACTTTGTATCGACTTAAACACTCCAAAGAAGTTAGATATATTGAACTGTTTGAGGAGGGCAAGAAATATTTTATAAAAGACTATGAAGAAGCAGATGCAAATTCTTTAAAATATAAAAATAGAGACGAAGAGATAAAAAAAGAAGAATATGAAACTTTTAATACTATACTAAATGTGAGTAATGAAAATAGATATTATCCACGCATTTTTAGTTATTACACAACGCAACATGAGGTCATTGAACAATTTATTAATGAACAGGAGAGGGAAAAACTAAAAAAACTAAATCTTAAATTCTTAACAGATCATAATCCTTTAAATTCTGGTTTGGTGTTCAAAACAGAAAATCAATTTTCTGTATATGACTATATATTGGATTATGGTGAAGCAGTAGAATGTGCTAAATTGTTGGGTTTGGATATTGCAAATTGTAGGCAAAATATTATTAATTTTATACCATTTGCATATAGCTACCAACTTGACGCAGTTTTTTCTTTAGTGGGTTATATTCCATCGAATGAATTGGAACCTGTAATTGATGTGTATCGTAGAAAAACTGATGACTTATGGCGATTCATGCCCGAGAATCTTTTGGAGCTTATAGAAAGATTTAATTTTAAAGGAGCAGAAACAATACTAGAAGATTTTGTTATATCAAGTGCATTCCGATCAAGTAGCGATTTTTACAGATTAAAAGCTTTAAATCTTTTAAATTCAATTAAGAAAAATAAACAATATTTAAAAGATATATTTGATAAATATTTAAATACGGATAAAGAGAAATTTATTTCATTGGAATCAAATAAAATATTGATTTCTGAATATCAGGATGTTGATGCATTAAACTGGAGAGTTAATGAGATTTATAAAAGGGTGTTCCCTTTAGTAAGCACTAACAGTGGGCGTGTTTCTTCAGAGGAAAGTGAGATAAGAGATAAATCATTTGCAAGTCCCTTAATGGAAGTGAACGATATAACTTTCTTGGAAATTTATTTAAAATTGTATAGAGATTCTTTCGTAGTGCAAGGAAAAGGATCACAATACTGGAGCTATGCAAATTACATGAGAGAAATTGTATTGGCATATTTTTTTAATCTCCGTAAATACAAAAATTTTCAGTATTTTGAAATTATTGAATCGGAATGTAAAAAATATGAAAAAGTAGACCATTTTGGCTATATATTAAGCGCTATTAGTAATTTAAAATATCAATATATAGATTATATAGGGAAACCAACCAATATCAGCGAATGCGTATTTAAATATAATAAGATAAAAAACAATCAATATATTGAAATTACAAACTGTAGAGAATTAATTGATAAAGTAAATTTATTAATAAAAACTGATCTCAATATCTGGATTCAAGGGGAAGGAATTAAAATATTAGAAGCTGTAAAGTCAAAAAATAGACCTGGTGAAACGGAATTGCAAAAATTAATAAAAATGCAGTTTGAAAATATTTTATTGCGAAATGGGTTCAGATCTGAGGAAATAAATATTTATAGAGAAGTCCAAGCTTTGAATGATAAACGCCCAGACTATATTTTAGCTTATGGGTTCGTAACGCCAATTGTTATTGAACTTAAATTATCTGACCATGATGATTTAAATAAAAAAGAACTTTCTGAGGGAGATTCATATAAAAGTTTAATATTTTATTTAAATAATTTCAATGTTGGTTACGCAATATTTCTTGTGTATGACAATCAAAATTTAAGTCACGATAAATGGTCGAGTTTGATCAAAAAAATTGAATTTGAATATAGTAAGATACCAAATGTTGTTATATTAGGATTACCGCAAAATACAATTTAATTATAGGTATAATTATAAAAGTAATTACTTCCCTTGTTTCATTTTATAAAACTCCGAATTCTTTATCTTTTCCTCATCGCCAAGCTCAAGGATATCGAGTTTACCAAGGAATTGGACATTTGCGCCTTCTTTGATCTCAACGCCGCCTTTTATTATGACATTTGAGCTTTTGCCAAACACAACATTTGCCCCTTTGCCGATAATTACTTTCGGTTTCGCAGATTCAGGTTCGCTTACATGGTATGTAGTTGAGCAGTAATTACACTTAATTTTGCTTTCACCAAGTTCAGTAAAATCATGTGAGCCGCATTGTGTGCATTCGTATTTTTGCAACTGCATAAGACCTCTCCCCGTAACGCCTTCGGCGTGACTGCCCCTCTCCAAAGGAGAGGCGTGATATATTGTTTATTGTTGTTTAATTTTTCGTGTTTATATAAACCATACCCATTTTGGTAAATCATATATTGCCGAAAGTCTTTTTTGCTTTTCCCCTCTCCTTTGGAGAGGGGAAATAACGCACCAAGGGTGCGTTATAGGGTGAGGTCTATTCTATTATCAAAGACTTTTCTTTCTTGCTGAAGTTGCGCCAGATGATTGCGCCGAAGATTACGAGTCCCCCGATAATTGAATATACCGAAGGCATTTCGCCGATACCTACAAATACCCATATAGGATTAAATATCGCTTCGAGTGTGGCGATTATCATCGATTCCGTTGCCGAGACATATTTTATTCCTTCGTTAAATATAATATAACTAACGCCTATCTGTATTGCGCCCATATAAAGCAGTATAAGTGATTGCGTTAGGTCGAGAGTGAAATCAGGGAACACAATAAAGAATGCAATAACAGCAACCAGAGCGTTACCCATAATTACATTGTTAAGTGTGTTATCGTTTTTATGTTTAACTTTTTTGTATTTAAGCAGCAGACTGAACATCGCAAAACACATCCCCGAGGCAATTGCAAGCAGGTTGCCGTATATGTTGCCAAGCTCAAGTTTCCCGAAGAAGAAAAGCATCATTCCGAAAATACAAATGATGATGGTTACCACGTTTTTGGAATCGAATTTTGTTTTGAGGAAAAGAGGCTCAAGTACCACAAGATACATCGGCGCTGTGAACTGCAGGAAAATAGCGTTCGCTGCAGTTGTCATTTTTGTGGCAAGCACAAAAAGTATCAGTATCCCCGCGTAGAAAATTGCGGCGAAGTTTGAGACTTTATCGAATTCAAACTTCAGCTTTTTTTTGCGCGCCATGGTTATGAAAAAAACCGTCAGCGCCGCAATTAGAGAGCGGAAGAAAGATATCTGGAATGCGTTAATGGTAAGGTATTTGATGAAAAAACCGCTTGTGCTCCACAGGAATGCCGTGAAGGAAATGTAGATAAGTCCTTTGCGGTGATTAGGGATTTTGTTTAACCAGGATAACATCCTGCAATATCCCTTAAATTATAAAGTAATTCAATGAAGTATTAAATATGTTGTTGGTGACAACACCAACAACTGGGTGGAATTCAATGATAGCCCTCACCCCCTAACCCCTCTCCAGGAGGGAGAGGGGAGCGAAGTATAAAAATTACTATTCTATTTTCAAATTATATTTCTCACACATCTCCTCCCTCTCCTCTAAGGAGAGGGGCTGGGGGTGAGGTAAAAAATTATTATATTTGCATAATGGAAAATTGTACTAATTGCGGAGCCGAACTTACCGGAAAATACTGCGCTAACTGCGGGCAGGAAAAGGTTAAGCGGCTTGAGGTTAAGTCCATAGTACACGATGTAGTGCACGGCATTTGGCATTGGGAAAATTCAGTTCTGAAAACTCTATTGAGTCTTCTCAAAAATCCCGGCAGAACAGTTAAGGATTACGTTGCAGGTAAGAGAAAATCATTAGTAAAACCTTTTTCGTATTTTATCTCAATTCAAACAATTTTTGTATTGGTTTTTCACAGGATGAGCGAGAATTATTTCGCTTTCTTAAATGTAAAAACAACCGGAACAAACGAAAGTGCGCCCTTTGATGTAAGTGAAATTCAGCATTTGGTAAGTCAATACATAAACTACCTTAATTACTTTATGCCTGTAATTTTTGCATTTTACTTTTACCTGTTCTTCAGAAAAAAAACAGGGGTCAATTACGCGGAATCTCTTGCGATTTCTTTATATTGGGTGGGGACCACACTTATCTTTTCCATATTGCTTATGCTGCTTTCTTTTTTTGAAATGAGGAGCTGGAATGCAAGATTTGTTGTTAGCCTGGGTTTCTATACATTCGCAATTATCAAATTTACGGATATATCAGTATTTAAAGGTATTTTAAAGGGTTTATCGGTTACAGCACTTAGTTACATTACATTTGTATTGTTCGTTACTATCCTGATCATCATCTATTTGTATTTTGCTAAAGGGATCAGCTTTTTCTGATCATCTATTTCTTCCCGGCGATAACAGTTATAGTGGGTGAAATAAATACCGAGTCCACATCATTCCTGTGTGTGATCCAGTCATCGTGCATTGCATCACCATCACTTTGAGCAATAATTCCCAGATCCACCATTTGCTGAATATGCACCATGAAAAATTTATCGGCCCACCTGAATACACCGCTGGAGGGACCGCCGCACTGCGCAACAGGATAATATTCTTTTACT
>JAUQWQ010000057.1 GCA_030835085.1 Ignavibacteria bacterium | reverse complement strand
TGTCAAGCTCACCCAATGAAAGCCATATCATAGCAAGATCAGCATCAACCACAATACCCGGCTCAGAAGACTGCCACTCCTCAATTTTTGCGATACAGCCCAAAGCTTTATCAGTTTCACCTGAATTTGCATAAGCACAGCCAAGAGGTGTGAATCCTTTAAGCGGGTGATTTATTGCAAGGCGTACTTCCTCAAATATTTCAGCAGCCCTCTTCCAGTCACCTTTTGCACCAACACACCACCCTTTCAGCTCCAGCGCTGCGCGCATTTGCGGATACATTTCAAGCAGCAATTCAGCCTGCTTTAAGGCATCATCTGCCCTGCCGGATATGAGGTAGGCATCTACAAGTGATTTATTGACGATCGGCGAGAGCGGATCAGCTTCAAGCGCCTTTTCCATAACAGCAACAGCTTCGCTGTTTTTTCCGGTAATGAGGTAATAAAATGAAAGCAATTGATGCGCATCAGTCACAGCCGGGTTAAGCTTAATAGCTTTCTGCAATGAATCAAATGCCTCGTTCCATTTCCAGTCATATAGTAAATATGCTGAACCTTTCGCTGCATAACCCGCAGAAAGAGTACTATCAAGCTGTATTGCTTTATCGCTGTATTTATGAACCAATTCAAATGCATCACTTGGCTGCATTTGCCCTGTTGAGCCAAGAAAAGCATAAGCCTCAGCTAACATTGCGTATGCATGGGCGTAACCGGGTTCCAGCGCAATAGCTTTTTCGAAATATTCGATTGACCTTTTAAAATTCTTTGGAGTTACTTTGTTGTAAAAATGCAGTCCTTTTAAAAACAGTGTATACGCTTCAAGATTCTGCACAGGTACTTTAACAAGCTTTTCATCGTGTTCTTTGGCGGTCAGGTTTTCGCGGCACTTATTGACTATAATACCGCTTATTTCATCCTGTACTTTAAATATATCGTTTAAGTCACGGTCAAAATTTTCGCTCCAGATATGATAACCATCGGCAGCATTTATAAGCTGCGCGGTGATGCGCACGCGGTTACCTGATTTACGTACGCTTCCTTCAAGAATTCTATCAACATTAAGCTGGATACCAATTTCACGTATATCGGTGTTCTTCCCTTTGAACGCAAAGGCAGAGGTTCTTGAAGTTACCTGCAGTCCTTCAACTTTTGAAAAAACATTCAGCAGCTCCTCTGAAATTCCGTCACTGAAGTATTCATTTTCAGGGTCAGCGCTCATATTAACAAAGGGCAGTACAGCAAGGCGGTTAGCCGGCTGCTTTGTCTTTCCCTTAAGTTCATCCCTTGCAGGAACTACAAGACCGTTACTTTCAACAGCGTAAACACGCAATGGTTCAATAACATTCTTAAATTCAAAATAGCCCATTTCACGGGCAGAAAGGTTTTGCTGGTTTTTTATTTCATCGTACACTTTTTCTGAAATAAGGATAGAACCCGCAACGGCAAGCGATTCTATCCTTGAGGCGATGTTTACACCATCGCCGTAAATGGTTTCATCTTCCATTGAAATATCACCCGAGTGCAATCCAATCCTAAGGTCAACTTTCGGTTCCATACGCAGTGTTTGCTGAATTTCTACTGCACATTTAACCCCGTCAATTGCGCTGTTAAATATGCTTAATGCCCCATCGCCGTAGTACTGCAATACTTCGCCGTTGTATACAGCGGCTGTTCTTTCAAGTACTTCCTTAAGTCTACGCCGTTTTTCTTTTGCCTGCTGTTCATTCTGCTGCATAAGCGCAGTATACCCGGACATATCAGAAAACATTATTGCAGCTAATTTACGCATTATAGAATTTCAGTAAAAAATCTTCAGGATAATTAAACATTTTACAGGATAATTAATATCCTGCTCAAAAAATCACAGCAAATATTATGATTAATTACACAATATACAACAATAATACTGCATAAAAAAAGCTCCCTGTTACGGGAGCTCTAGCTATGAGAATGTGTCAACGGATGAAACGGTTTAGCGAACCAACAGCAATTTCTTTGTCTGCCTGAACTCACCTGCATGTATTGTATAGAAGTATATCCCGCTTGCAAGATTTCCTGCATCAAACTTGACGGAATGATATCCCTTCTTCTTAAATTCATCTACCAGGCTGGTAACTTCTTTGCCAAGTATATCATATATTTTTATCTTTACATATGCATCATTTGGCAATGAGTAGCTAATATTGGTAACCGGGTTAAACGGATTAGGATAAGCACTGGTTGAGAAGAACTTAACAGCTGTCTGTTCTTCCTTTCCTTTTCTCCTTGGTGCGGTGTTAAGCTCAAAATTCTCACCGCCGGTTAACAATTCTCTATCTGTACCTGTTTGCGTGTACTGCTCAACCTGAAGTGTAAACCTGTCAGCACCACGTGGCGGCTGCTCAAACAGGTCAAACTCAAATTTAACAGTAGCCATTTCCTCGGCGTCCATTTTCATATCTGAAATATATGCATCAAGTTTGACGATACCAATCTTCGTTCCTTCGGCCAGCTCAATACCTTCACCTTTCATTCCGCCATCTCTCCAGTGTGCATAAAGTTTTTCACCAAGATCTACATATATCTTTCCATATCTCTGGAACGGGTTATGAACCTGCTCTCTTGGGGTGAGGAAACGGAGTTTTATCAACGATACGTCACGTTCAACATTCCTTACAGTAACCCAGCCGGCTGCCATTGGCCCGGTTGGACCGGTAAAGTCATCAACCACGGTAATGTTCTTCCACACTATGTTATTGTTGTTCTTAACATTTGTGTATATTCCGGGTCCTTCAGGGAACGTCATTCCGTATGGCGATACCGGCGAGGTTTCTATTCTTGCCAGCAGGCAGAAGTGCGAGCTATCTGAACCGAATCCTGAAAAATCGGACGGGTTCGGGGGGAACCACGGTATTTCAAATATTATTGAATCACCGGGCGCAAGATTTGAAATTATGGGCATACTGGTATGGATTATGTTTCCATGCAAAGTAGGTCCGATGAAATAATTTATCCACTGCGTTGGCCAGCTTAAACCAGTTGAAGCTTTTGCCCAATAGGTCTTCAACTGTCCGCTTGCATAACAGCCGCCGCGGTTACGAACCATTACATAAATGTAATTCGGGTTATACGGATAAAGGATCGAATCCCTGTATTCAGGGTTCTGGTGCTGGTGCGGATTCGCGAATCCATCCTGCTGTGTCCTTACCCAAATATCCTGGCTTACCCACATTGCACCGTTATCCGGATTCGGTTCCGTGCCGTCATCCAGCCATGTATCTTTTGACCAGAGGTCGGGTCCAACATCGATCTTTGCTGTCCATACCTGGTAGATACCAGAAAAATTATCCGCCCAGAAAGGCCATACTTTTGTGCCTAATGATGTTACGCCTATATAATCACCCTGGTAACCGCCTGCAAGTCCGGGTATGGGTCCCGGTGTAAAACTGTGATCGCTTGCTTTAATATCTGTCCATGTTGTACCGCCGTTCATTGAGCGTGAAAGATAAACTTCTGCCTGTGTACTAGTAACATTACGCTGATCATAGTAAACAACATTCACGCCGCCGCAATCATCAACTCTTACTGCGGGCATGTAGTTCAGTTTACCTGATGGATCCTGGTTAACTCTTGTCCTTGTCCACGTTGCGCCGTTATTTGTTGAGCGCATGAGCACCACATCAGAGTTATCAAGAGCGGGTGCGAAATTCTTTTCAGCGGCAACAACATAAAGCCACCCGTTACGGGGTCCGCCTGTTTTATCTATATCTAGCCTGGGGAAACCATTGCACCTGATACCGTTCACTAAATTGCTTGTCCTTATTCCGTTCATATCTGCAACATGGTTGCTTGCAAAAACCCATGTAACACCGCCATCAGTTGACCTTGCATATCCAAGGCTGTCTTCTGTGGAATTCTGCCCGTTTGTTGTGCAGTTAGCCCAAACTACATGCACTACTCCGCCGGGTCCGACCCTGACGTCGCATCCCTGGTGATGGTGACCGGGTGATTGCGGGGGACTGACAGGAGCAGCAGTGCTCCATGTTGTTCCGCCATCGGTAGTAAATGAAATAACTATCCGGTTAAAAAAGGTACCTCCGAAATTTGTCCAGACAGTATATGCCCTGCCGAAATATGTGCTTCCGGTAACGTCATCTACTGCGGAAAGATTTTTATCAAATCCGCTGGCTCCGGGAAAGTTCACCTGCCCGGTCCATGTGGAACCGTTGGTGTTTGAAAAAGCCGCACCCTGTATGACTGAGTGTCCGAACCTGCCGGCCCAAGTGCTGCCCACAGGCCAGATCCAGTTTGCAGGGTCGCCGCTGTTGGGTGTAAATGTCTGGTGGCTTCCCGCCCATGTAACTCCGCCATCAATTGAGGCTGTATAGCCGGTCCCGAAAAATGACGGGCCAAAGGAATTCCATGCTGCGAATATTATGTTACTGCTTCCCTTTTGAGTAGTAACATCAACTTCGCTTTGCGTTGCCGTATGCGGGAACGGTCTGAAGCTGGGACCGATAACATAATTACCCAGCGGTGTACTGATGTGCCTATCCGAAGTATTGGGATTGACAAAATACAATGATTGAGGTAACGGAACGAAATCTCCTGTTACCCTTACCTGTGTTGAGGGGTCGAAAGACCACCTGACGTCTTCATTCTGCGCATGCAGTAAAATGCAATTACACATAATGATAACGCCTGCAATAAGTAATAATTTTATTTTACTCATCACTTATCCTCCGTATGTTTAGTTTATGGAAAGTAGATACTGCAAAACCCGGACTTCATTATTTAATGTTAATCAGGGATTGTTATCAAGCTCTTCATATACGTTGACAATTGCACCATCCATTGTATAAACGGTCACAATACAAATCCCGTTACTGCATACTCGTGTAATTCTGTATTCCGGATCTGCGTTCGCAGTCACGGTAAACAATTGGATCGAGATAATAATAAACAGAATCGGCAGAAAGAAACCCAGAATTTTTTTTGTATATTTTTTCATTTGTGGTTTGGTTTAGTTATGGTTTATTAATAGGTGTTATTTACATTTAACTTATAAATATTATAAGGAATTGACAAAGAAAATATTCTTAATTTGACGCCGAATTACAGTTTTTAATTATAGCAAATATGCTTAATATTGCATATATTTAAAGAATATGTATAATATTTTGCCGTTAATTTTTCAGCTGAAATATGGACTACAAAATAAATGAAAATCTGGCAGCAATTATCAGCAGCTTAGACAAAAAGGATATACGTGAATTCAGAAAATTCCTGAGAAGTTCCTTTCTAAATCCGTATCCCAAAGCCCTGCTCCTTTTCAATTCGATCATCAGTTTCAATCCCGGGATAAGCGGCTCAAAGTTCAACAGAATTGAAGTGTTCAAAAGAATGAAAACAGGCAAACCTTACAATGATTCCACAATGCGGGACCTGTTATCAAAGCTGAAATACCTCCTGGAAAAATTCCTTGCTTACAGCAGTTTTGAAACTGATGAGTACGACAGGATCACCCAGCTGAGGAAACAGCTCTATTCGCGCAAGCTGTATGAACAGGTAGAAAAGAATATAACAGAAGCTGAAAGCAGGATACCCGGATATGATGTTGCTGACCCGGATTATTTTTACAAAAAGATAAAAATTGAAACAGAAAAGTTCAATAATTTTGTGATAAATAAAAAACTCTACAATGAGCAAAGCTTAAATGATTCAATTATATCGCTCAACTCTTCTGCAAAGAACCAGCTGGCGCTGTTTATACTTGAATCAATCAAACAGAATGATAATATACTGAAGATCACCAAAAGACAGGAAAAAACAAAGACAAGGAATATCATTCCCGAACTGCTGAAACCAATTGACCTTAAAAAGATCATTGTTACACTGAAAAAAAATAACAGGGAGCTCAGCCATATATTCCAGATATATTTTAATCTTTACCTGTTATTTTCAAGCGGTAAAGGTGAAAAATATTTTCACCTGCTTAAACAGGATATAATTGAGAACTCAGATAAAATTAATGCTGATGAATTGCACTTTCTTTTCGGTAGGCTGATAGATTACTGTGTGAATATGTGCAATGAAGGAAGAACTGAATATTACAAAGAGCTTTTTAACGCTTACGCTATCATGCTTGAAAAGAAATATTATACCAACAGCGCAAATAAATATATCTCTCAGGATCTCTTCAGGAATATTTTCCAGACTGCGATCAGGATCAGCGAGCTGAAATGGGCGGAAGAGTTTATCATTAAATTCCGAAGGGAGCTTCATCCGATAAACAGGGACAGCATGTTTTACTATTGTTACGCATATATTTTTTTTGAAAGCGGTAATTTTGATAAGGCACTGGAGTATATACTTAAAATTAAACAGGATTACTTTGCCCTGAAAATTGATATAAAGATCCTTCACTTAAAGATCTATTTTGAGCTGGGTATGTATGAGCAGGTTTATAACCAGCTGGATAGCTTCAAGCATTTTATAACAAACCACGAGCAGATAATACCCGGAAGGCGAGAGAAAATAAAAGACTTCTTGTTTTATTTTGAAAGAGTCCTGAAAGCCAAGCTTAAAGAAGATGATGAATCCGTGGTATTTTTATTCAGGGAGCTATCCCAAAAAAGCGACACCCAATTCTTTAAATGGCTTACACAAAAAGCGGAAAAACTGAAAAATTCAAAAAAGAGGTAAGCAGCTTATATATTCGTAATATGCAAGCTGTTTATCTAAAACTCAAATCTCAATCCGTTAGTCAGGTAATAAGTTGTCTTTGGAACGCCGGGGAATGGCCGGGTATCATACCTGTAATTAAATCCTGTTTTAAATTTTAGATTTTCGAAAATTTTAAACATCACATCAGATTGGGAAAGCACCCTGTAGTCTTTAAGATCACGCATATTTGGCTGAAAGTATATTGTATTGCTGAACTCCACCCTGTCGAAATCAAACGTAAAGGATAGATAACTGCTTGTGCGGTGATTCCTTTCAATAATGAGTTTATCAACCGATTCCTGATATTCATACATATAAAGTGAAGCAATATAAGCGCGGAAATTATCGGAGTCATACAGCTTAAAACGCGGACCCGTTCCGGCAAGTACCCTTTGACCCACTTCAAGGGCTTTATTGTACTGGTACTGAGTAAAAAATTCCCATCTTAACAGCTCCTTTGTGACTTTCCTGTTATATCTGACGTGCGCAAAACCTGAATTGACAAACTGTGTACCTGCTCCTTTGATTATCCTCATTTCATTAAGGAATAGCCAGAGGTCATTTTTGCCTTTGAACTGCAAATGTATCAAAGCACCGAGATCAAATATCTCATCAACTGATTTTGAGAACTGGAAGCTCGCTTCCGCTGTACCTATCCACCCGGTAGTGTCTGAGCGCATTCTGCGCGATTCAATATTAACCACCTGAGCCATAACTGCTGATGACGTTAATAATAACAGTAAAAATACAATTGATCTCAAATCTGCCTCCGTAAATTTTTATGAACGCAATTTAGCTCTATATGCCAATATTTACAACAAATAAAGCTTCAATTTACACGGAAAAATTATGCTGATTGTTGCTGAAATTCAATGAGCAATTAACAACGAACAATTATTAATTGGCAAATGACAAATACCGTATATCAAATGAAAACTGGAAATTCCGTAAAAAATTGATTAATAACTCAATCATTTTATTAGTAATTTTGTAACTAAATTTATAATTGCATGGATTTGGGTTACAATAATTTTACGGAATTCTTCCAGTCAGTATGTAAAACATACGGCAACGAGGGTGCGATATACTGGAAAGATAACAGTGATAATAACAAGGAGTATAAGAATATTACAGGCAGTAAGTTAAAAGAGCTTACTTACCTGCTGGCAAGAGCAATTGAGCAATATGGGATCAAGCCCGGGAAAACAGCGGCAATAATTTCCGAAACAAGGTTTGAATGGGTTATTACTGATTTCGCGTGTATTTCAAAACAAATAGTTACTGTGCCGGTTTACCCTACAATGACATCAGAGCAGATAAGGTTCATCCTTCAGCATTCAGAAAGCAGGCTTTGTTTTGTATCGACACAACTAATGGCTGAAAAAGTGAATGCTGTATTCGATGAATTACCCAAACTCGAGAAAATTATTACATTTAACAAAACTGATCATTCCCATGAACATATTATCAGTTTTGAAGAGCTGATATATGGCGAACTGCTGGATGAAAGAACAGCTTATAGTGATGATATAGCTGATAAATTCTTTACTGATATGGCTGGCAAACAATCCGTTAACGATCTGCTCACAATTATATATACATCGGGCACAACGGGTGTACCTAAAGGCGTATGCCTCTCGCACAAAAATGTGCTGGCAAACGTTAAGCAGTGCACTGATTCATTCCCGGTCCACCCGGATGATATTTTTCTTTCATTTCTGCCGTTAGCCCACACATATGAAAGAACCGGCGGGTATTATGTGCCTCTTTCAAAAGGCGCGAAGATATATTATGCAAAGAATATCGATACACTTGCAGCACAAATGGCGGAAATAAGGCCAACCATAGTACTCGCTGTTCCGATGCTGTTTACAAGAATAGCATCGAGGGTAATAAAAAATATAGAACAAATGCCCCTGCTGAAGCGAACTATAACCAAACGCGCTTTAAAAATAGGAAGAGCATTCAGAGAGAATAAAAGTAATCCGTTGTGGAAACTTGCGGATAAAAGAGTATTTTCGTTAATAAGGGAAAGAACGGGGGGAAGGATAAAGTTCTTTATTTCCGGAGGCTCGGCTTTGAGCAAAGAGACTGCAGAGTTCTTCGATTCAATTGGCATACTCATACTGCAGGGGTACGGAATGACCGAAGCATCGCCGGTTATTTCTGTAAACAGGCTTGATAATAACGAATTCGGCACGGTGGGTCCCCCGCTTGAGAACGTAAATGTAAAAATCGCCCCTGATGGCGAGATACTTGTACAGGGTGATAATGTTATGCTGGGTTATTTTAAGAATCAGAAAGATACTGATGAAATGATAATAGGCGGCTGGCTGCATACAGGTGATATAGGAGTAATTGATAAACACGGCATGCTGAAAATAACTGACCGCAAAAAAACACTTATCAAAACTGCCACAGGAAAATATATTTCTCTCACTCACATAGAAGAGAACCTTGAGCGCTCAGAATACATCAGCCAGGTAATTTCATTCGCATCTGATGAGAAAGATTACGTTACAGCTCTGATAGTACCAGACCCGGACATGCTTGAGGGCCTTGCAAAGAAACTTAACGTTAAATTCAGTAAATTAAGCGACCTGACAGATAATGACATTATTCATAATTTCTTTGAATCAGAAATTGATGTACTGCAAAAGCCATTGGCAAAATATGAACGTGTTCGGAAATTCGCATTACTTGATACGCCTTTTACAATTGAAAGCGGCGAGTTAACTCCGACTTTAAAGCTTAAACGTAAAGTAATTGAGGAAAAACATAAAGAATTGATAGATAGTTTTTACATCTAGCTTGGTTTGTATAAACATAGATTTTAAAAAAAACACTAATTTTAAAAACAATAAAGCTGCATAATCTGCCCTGTTTCACTGATTTTTCTATTACATTGTTATTATCAATCATATTTTTACCGAAACTTTAATCAAAACTTTTCCTTTACCTTCGAATACCAATTTCAGATAAATTGTTTCCGCTTGTAAGATACTGTAAATAAATGGTGTACAGCGGATATATCATTGATTAATACCCCACGTTAATATTTTTGATGATAAAAACTCAGAATTACATTCTTTGAATTGAAGTGATGACTATAAGTATTTTTGATGAAATAATGAATTTTAAATATGAAATTAAAAATCCAAACAATTCAAAAAATGAAAATACTAAAATTACTGATTCTCTGTTCAATATTCATTTCATCGATACAGTTTTCACAATGGATGCCCCAAACTTCCGGGACAACAGGAACTTTCAGCGGGATAACATGTTTTTCCTCTCTGCCTGTTGTTGTATCGGTTGCAGGAAGTAAAATTTACAAAACCACAAACAGCGGTACAAACTGGCTCAACATAGCGTACCCGTTACCCGAAAATTCACTCAGCGATGTTGTTATATCTGGTCCAACAACTGTTTGGGCAACGGGTAATGCGCTGGTTTTAAAATCAACAAACTCCGGAACAAACTGGGTTAAAATGACAGTGCCAAACAGGTTTTGGAACACAGCTTACTTTCTGAATGATAACATAGGCTGGGTTTGCGGAAGTACCGATACAGTAATTAAAACCACCAATAGCGGAACTAACTGGACAGTGCAGGAAAATAACATCTATTCAAATTCAGGTAACTACGGTATTCAATTCACAAATGCTTTGATAGGATATATGTGCGGATTTGATGCAGCAACAAATAAAGGTTATATCTTAAAAACTATAAACGGAGGAGGACTCTGGGCTGAGCAATTTTCGACAAATGATGCAGTTCAGTGCCTGGCATTTATTAATAACAATACCGGTTTTTCTGCTTCAAGCGGTAAAATTTTCAGAACAACCAACGGTGGTGTGAACTGGATAGAAACTTCAATTGCAGGTACAGGGGCATTTTACGCACTTAACTTCCCTGTTAACGAGCAATTGGGATACGCAGGCGGAATAGGCGGGAAATTATACAAAACAACAAATGCGGGAGTTAACTGGTACCAGATAACTTCAGGCACAACAAATCACATAAGAGCTATTGATTTTAATTTCAATTCAAACACAACAGGTTACGCTGTGGGTAATTCAGGCACAATTCTTTACACAACCAACGGAGGCGGTTCCTTTGTCGGGCTTACAAATACATCAGAAGTAATACCCGGGGAATCCGGAATAGACTGCAACTACCCTAATCCTTTCAATCCGCAAACAAACATAAGTTTTAAACTAGCTGAAACCGGGTTCATAACAATTGCAGTTTTTAATTTGCTTGGTGAAAAAATCGACGAATTGATACAGAGTGAATTAAAACCGGGAAGTTACAATGTATCATGGGATGCTGCCGGAAGACCCAGCGGGATTTATTTCTGTAAAATGACAGGATCGGGTTTTACAGATACAAAAAAGATGATGCTTGTTAAATAATAAAATTAAAATGAAAACAGAATATAAAGCTAACTGGGATTTTTACTTCACAGAGCTTGACGGCTCACCTGCTTCAATGTATCTTGACCTGGGATTAAATAAGATTGCTCCCTTAAGTGATAAAAACTATCTGTTGACAATAATTATCACTATGAACGACCCGCAGGATAACGGATTTTCTTCAAAGGAAGAAAGTGAAATTCTTTTCGGGATAGAAGATAAGATTTCCGATGCAGTTACCAAACCCTTCGGTGCGCTTTTTGCAGGGCGGGAAACATGTGATGGTGCCAGGATATTTTACTTTTATGCTGCAAATAATAAAGAAATGAAGAAAACAGTCAAAGATGTTATGAATGAATTTAGTAACTACGAATATGAAATATACTTTGAAGCAGACAGCAAGTGGGATCAGTACTTCAAGCATCTATACCCCACAAAATATGAAATGCATACTATAATGAACAGGCGTGTAGTTGAACATCTCAGTTCCAAGGGTGATATTTTGACTGTTACGCGTGATGTTGATCATTATATTTATTTCAAATCAGAAGAGAACAAAAACTCTTTTATTGAGGAAGCCAAAAAGCTTGATTACAGGGTCACATCTGAAAGGAAAGATGAAGCCCGAAAGGACTTTCCGCTGAGCATAAGGTTGACGAGGAATGATCCTGTCACTTATCATGATGTACTTGATTACACTTCCCTGCTTTATGACCTGGCGGAACAGCACGGAGGAAATTACGACGGGTGGGAAACAAAACTGATAACAAACAAAAAATAAGATATCCATATAATATCAAAAATAATTGATTATTTCCGAACCTGATCAAAGAACGTGCTTTCACAGACGTTCTTTTTCATTACATACGGGTATTTTGTCCAAATTTTTATGTTTTGAATAATATTAATATTTTGCTATTTTTGCATATTATGTTAGAATCCTACGTACCAATATTACTTATGATGGCAGGAGCCGTTGGCTTTGCTGTTGTAAATGTCATAGTATCAAAAGTACTTGGTCCCAAGAAGCCAAATACGGAAAAGATGTCAACTTACGAAAGCGGTGTGGAACCGTATGGAACCGCACACTCTAAGTTCTCTGTTAAATATTACATGGTAACAATGCTGTTTATACTGTTTGATATTGAAATAGTATTTATGTATCCATGGGCAGTTACTTTCAGGAGTTTTGAAGGTGCCATGCTTACTTACGCGCTTGTTGAAATGATGGTATTTATCGGGCTGCTGCTGATAGGATATTTTTATATCCTGCGCAAAGGTTCATTAAAATGGAATTAAAATTAAAAGGTATATATGTCTGATCTGAATTCAAGTTTACAAAGCGAAGGTTTTTTTACAACCAAGATAAGTGATATTCTTGGTTGGGCTGAAAAAAACTCAGTTTGGCCGATGCCGATGGGTATTAGCTGCTGCGCCATTGAGATGATGGCTTTTGCAGCCGCAAGATTTGACGCATCACGCTTTGGCAGTGAGGTATTCAGGTTTTCACCAAGGCAATCAGACCTGATGATAGTTGCAGGTACTGTTACCTATAAAATGGCGTGGGTTGTCCGCAAAATATGGGACCAGATGCCCGAACCGAAATACTGCATCGCAATGGGTGCTTGCACATCTTCAGGGGGAATGTACAGAAGCTACTCAGTTGTTCAGGGTATTGACCAGTTCCTGCCGGTTGATGTTTATGTTGCAGGCTGTCCCCCGAGACCCGATGCACTGATACAGGGGCTGATCCAGATCCAGGAAAAAATAGGTAAGAAAAAACATAAACTGTTTGATCAGACCGTAAAAGAAATGTTAAGCTAATACAGATTTTTGCAGGATAATAAAAACCCGGCTAATTGCCGGGTTTTTTGTTGAATGTAATTAAAATCAGTTTCTTCAAATCAATTCACATCACCCAGATAAACAGCTTCTTTGAATTCACTGAAATTCTTCAAATGTGTTATCAATACTTTAGGGTAGAGTCTGAATTTTTCCAGTTCATTTAGCGGCAGCCATTCAACTGAAAGCTGTCCATTATCAGGCTCGCTGCCGTTTTCGGGGGTACCGTTTATAATTTCCGCTTCAAACATTATTTCCAGGTGGTGGACTTTCCTTGCAGCATGTTCGGGGAATTCATGATTTGCCCCGATGTAATCCCTGATAAAAAGCAGCCGTTTCATTTTAATTTCAACCGAAACTTCTTCGAGGCACTCCCGCACTAATGCCTGCTCTAAATTTTCGCTGTGATTCTGACCACCTCCCGGTATTGTATAGAAGAATCCATTTTCATCTTCTTTCTTGGCCGTAAGCAGCTTATTACCTTTTACGATAATTGCTTTGGCTGAAACCCGAATGTCTTCACTTTCTTTCATTACCTGAATTTGGATTTCTTTGTTTGAATATGAAGTATATTAAGAATATTCCAATAAGTCCTATCCATAAATACCTGTATGTTGATTCCATATTTTTATCACCAATTAAAAAAAACAACGGACCGACGACAATTGCAAGTATCATTGGCAGTCCCAGTAAAATTGTAATAGTAAATAGCGAACTCTTTGTCTGCCTGTCGTCGGTATCTCTCATTTTCCTTGTCATGAAGCGGAAAAACCATAGAATAAAAACAGTCATAACGAACCACAGAGCTATATAAAGCGGGTAATTGTGTTCAAGTAATTGTACTCCCTGCATAATTTATGATGTCTTTTGTTTTAAATGTTTCGGAATTAAAAGCTGCTCTAATATCTCAAATAGAAATTCAACTAAAATTGCCAGGCAAGCTGCAGGGATTGCGCCCTTCAGAATAAGCGATGTATCATTCAAAGCAAGTCCAGTTACAATGAATTCGCCCAGACCGCCGGCTCCAATAAATGCTGCAAGTGTAGCGGTACCGATATTTATTACTGCAGCGGTTTTTACGCCCGCAAATATTGCGGGCATTGCCATTGGGATTTCGACATATTTAAGTTTTTGCCATGCAGTGAGACCCATGCCGGAAGCGACCTTTTTTATAACCGGGTCAACGGAATAAATACCTGTAACAGTATTCCTTAATATCGGCAGCAGAGCATACAAAAACAGGGCAGCTACAGCGGGGACTATCCCAATGCCAAAGACCGGTATCATTATTGCAAGCAAAGCGATAGATGGTATTGTTTGCAGAAGTCCCGCAATATATAACACTGGTTTTGATATTGCAGGAATTGCTGAGAGCAATACACCAACCGGGAAGGCAATTATTATTGCCAGCAGCAATGAAATAAATGTAATCTGCAGGTGACGGAGTGTTTTATGCAGGATTTCATCTGCTGCAGATGTTTTTTTATATTCAACACCGCTGCTAATTAAATTACTGGTTTTCAGGAATTCATTTGCAACTTCGCCGAAACTTTTATTTTCATACAGAACTTTGGAGTTCATTGAACGCATCAAGCTGTCATTAATTGTATTTGCCAGAGACCGGATAAGTTCTTTGGCTTTTGGATCAATTTCCTGCCGCATAAACGGCACACCCATATACTGAGGGAAATATTTTTTATCATCGTTAAGTATAACAAGGTCATATTTGCTTATTTCGCCATCGGTGGAATAAACATCAGTCAGCTCAATTTTACCTTCATCCAGCGACTGGTATGCCAGCCCGTGGTCGATTCCCACAGGTTTAATGTTTAAATTATACATTTCAGCAAGATTTTCCCAGCCATCTTTTCGTTTTATGAATTCATAGCTCATAGCTGCTTTGATCTCAGGATGCGGTTTCAGATCTGAAATATTTACAAGATTGTATTTTTCCGCAATTTTCTTCTTTACTGCAAATGCATATGTGTTATTGAATCCAAAACTTCCGGTAATTTCAAGTCCGTGTTCGTTTTTCAGTTTCTCATTCAGATCAAATATACCCGGTTTATCGGAAAGCTTTAATATTGCTTCGCTGATAGTGCCGGTGTATTCCGGGTAAACATCTATCTGGTTATTTTTAAGTGATTCAAAACATACAAGCGTTCCGCCGAGATTGAATTTCCTTTCCACTTTGAATCCGTTTGATTCCATTAACTGGGCAATGACCTCCGCCAGTATATACGATTCATTAAAATGTTTTGCCCCAACCCGTATAGTCTGAGCACTAATGGAACAGCTTATCAATAATATGAGCAGAATATACTTTTTCATACTTCCCTGCTCTTCATATAATCTTTCACTGAAATGCTTGCGGGATTATCCATGATTTCCTTTTTGGAAGCGAATTGTTTGATCTCACCAGCTTCCATGAACATAATATTATCAGCTAGTTTTATAGCTTCGTTCAGGTCATGGGTTACAATCACAATAGTGCGGGGTTCGGCGGCTTGCATTTCAAGCAGCTCGTTGTGGATTTCATTCTTGGTCTCAGGGTCAAGTGCAGCAAAGGCTTCATCAAGCAAAAAAACCGGGGGACTTAACAGCATCGCTCTGCAAATTCCAACTCGCTGCTGTTCACCGCCTGAAAGCTGGTATGGATACTTGGTCTTAAAACTTGGCGGCAGATTTACAAAGCTCATAAGCGTATCAATCCTCCGCTCTATATCGTGTTTGGATTCATTCGTAATTTTACCAAGAATGGCAATATTATTGTAAACAGTCATATGCGGGAAGAGTCCCGTGCCCTGCACTGAATATCCAATCTTAAGCCTGGTTTTATAAATTTCTGAATAATCGAGCGGTTTACCGAAAACGTCAACTTCGCCAAGTGATGGTTTGATCAGTCCGTTTATTATCTGCAGCAGAGTTGATTTCCCACTGCCGCTTTTGCCGATTATTGCGGTAATTTTCTGATCTTCAATTTCAAATGTCAGACCACTAACCGCAGGCTCTTTTCCGTAATAGTGAGATACATTTTTGAACTGGATGAGGCTCAATAATTTATATTTTTATTATAAAAATTATTTCAGAACTTTAATGGTTAATATCGTATTTAATAAATAGCAATTCCACATTTAATAAATGAATTTTAAATTCCTGTAAGAACAGGTATATTTAAAACAATTCCCGTAAAACTACTAATAAAATATTTAAATGGAAAATCAAAAGAGCGTTCTGAATATAAATGACATAGAAAATTCCCTGAGCGGTATTGATACCGATAAAATATTCTCGCAGTTCCGTAAAGTGCGCAGAATGACAATTGAGCTGTGCGAACCACTGGAAATTGAAGATTACGTTGTACAGACCGAAAGTTTTATGAGTCCGCCGCGCTGGCACCTTGGACATGTAACCTGGTTCTATGACCAGTTGCTAAAAAAATACTTTAAGGATTACAAACCATATAAGCAGGATTTTTCATTTTATCTTAATTCATATTACCAGGCTTTTGGCAAACCATTCAATAAAAGCAGAAGGGGTACAATATCACGTCCGACAGTAAAAGAAACTATTGAGTACTGGAATTATATAAACCGCGAGGTTTCAAGATTTTTTGATTCTGCTGAGATGAAATTGAATGTACTAAAGGATTTCATGCTGGCATTCAATCATGAGTGGCAGCACCAGGAACTGATGGTGTATGACCTGCAGCATTTACTGCAGGACCAGTATCAGCCAAAATCAATTAAGAATGTACCACAGCAGAACGGGCAATCTCATAAAAAGGAAATGATAAAAATTCCCGGCGGATTGTATGAGCTTGGATTCGATATTTTAAGGTGGCGGGACCAGTTTGCATATGATATTGAAATGCCGCAGCATAAGGTTTATCTAAATGATTTCCTGATAGATAATACTCCCGTTACAAACGGCGATTATTTAAATTTCATCAATGATGGCGGCTACATGAATTTCAGATTCTGGCTTGATGAAGGCTGGCAATGGGTAAACAGCAATAAGGTAGAAGCTCCGTTATATTGGGAGCGTGACGAGAACGGAAGCTGGTTTAAGTGTGATTTTAAAGGTAAACGCTTCATTGAAAATTTTTCAAATGAACCGGTAACAAATATAAGCTTCTTTGAAGCTGATGCGTACTCCCGCTGGGCAGGCAAAAGATTGCCAACTGAAGCTGAATGGGAGAAGGCCGCCAGTTGGGATGAAGATAAAGGTACTAAACGATTATATCCCTGGGGCAATGAATCGCCTGATGAATTTAAGTGTAATTTATTGGAATCAAGAATATGGGCACCTGCAGATGTATTTGCATATGAAAAGGGAAAGAGCTTCTACGGTTGTTACGGAATGTTGGGCGATACATGGGAGTGGACAGGCTCTGAGTTTGTTGCTTACCCGGGATTCAAATCAGGCTTTGCGGAGTATAACGATAAATGGTTTTCAAACCAGAAGGTTTTGCGGGGCGGTTCATTTGGTACACCAAAGGATTCTACCCGCAACACGTACCGCAATTTCTTTAAAGCGCATGAAAGATGGCTGATAAGCGGATTCAGATGTGCGAAAGATGCATGAGGCAATAAAAATTAAGAATTGAGTTCAGTGTAAGTTCTGATTAAACCATCAATTGAAAGATCTTCATCAATTAATGGCCAATTTATGCCATAGCCTGAGCAAATAATCTTAAATGCTTCCCTTTCCTTAGTACTAGCATTTAGCAACTTTTGTGAAATTGTTTTTAAAGGTAAATTATAACTATTATTATCAACTTCAAGAATCATAAAATTATTTTTGAATGTAACTGAACTCACATTATGATAAGAGTCCTCTGATTTTCTCTTTACGGTACGCTTTAATTTTCGTTGTGAAATTTTTTCCATGACTCTACAATATAGTTGAAATTTTCAAATATAATTTCTTTTACTTCTTTAAGATCTTTTCCTTTCATATTCTTCTGAGAACTAAGTTTCAGTTCAATTTGATCTTCATCAAGGAAAAACTTACATGATTTCTCAGCCTTCATAACATGGATATGGACAGGTTCATTCCCTTCATTCGCAAAAAAGAAAAATCTCCAGCCATTCTTAAACAAAACTGTAGGCATTCTAATATAATAATTAATTCTAATATTATTTATGCATCAAACAAAGCTCAAAATAGTTATTTTTGTCTTTCCATGAGTTTGTGATGCTGAGCCCGGATGCTTGTGCCAGCTCTTTTATCATTTCATCTGTGAATTTGTATGAGTTTTCGGTGTGGATAGTTTCATTCTTTTTAAAGATTATTTCCCCCGAGCCGTTCAGGCTGAATGACTGGTCGCACCTTGATATCAGGTGCATTTCGATCCTGCTTTTTGCGGAATTAAAGAAAGCTGTATGCTCAAAATTGTTTACATCAATTCCTGAATTGAACTCCCTGTTTATCCTGTTAATGAGGTTCAGGTTGAATTCCGCAGTTACACCGTCACTATCATTATAAGCTGCATTCAGTATTCCTTCATCTTTCACAAGATCGAACCCGATGAGTAATGAATCACCGCTATTCATACTTGCTGAGATTTTCTTAAGGAATTCTTCAGCGTGCGGCAGGTCAAAATTCCCGATACTTGAACCAAGGAAAACCATAAGCTTTGGCTGGTGATAAATTTCTGAAACAATTTCAAGCGCCTGTTCGTACTCCCCTATTATACCGTTCACATATAGTCCTTCAAAATCATTGAGCAGCTCATTGCCGCTTTGTATCAATATTTCACTTACATCTATGGGGACATATGTAACCGGAGATACGTTCTTTATAAAGGCGTTAAGTATATATCGTGTTTTAATTGAGCTTCCGCTTCCAAGCTCAATAATTAAGTTTTTGCCTGCATTCACATCAGCAATTTCTGCGGCATGCGCTTTTAGAATTGATGCCTCTGTACGGGTAACATAGTATTCGGGAGTCTCGCATATCTTCTCAAATAGCTCAGAGCCATTATCATCATAGAAATACTTTGGTGAAAGGGATTTGGGCTTTGCTTTAAGTCCGGCTATAACATCCTCAGCAAATGCGGATGCATCTTTATTTCCCCCGGCATGATACAGGCTGAATCTATCGTTGATATGTTCTATTTCGTATCCTGCCGGCATGAATAAATATAAATTAAAATTACACTTTGAAATTATTTAATAATATTTTTTTGCAATATAACCAAATAAGATTAAAACACAATTATTGATTCCTGCTAATTATCACAAATATATTTTATAACATCAATTGACCTTCAAATACTTTTACCGCAGAACCCTGTGCAAAAGTTACGTTATATGGCTGCTGCCCGTTCAGGACTCCCCATTTTTTGCCGTAAATTGCCTCAAAATCAAAATTATGCTGAAACTTCACCAATGGATAAACATTCCAGAACGGATGTTCTACTCTGTATATTAATGGATTTCCATCCTTCGAGGTTCCGAAACCCCACTCATGTTCTTTAAAAAAATGTTCAGTTGAATCAGCCGGAGGCATATAAGGCTGATTTTCAGCTTCCGCGTTAATTTCGTAAAATTTTCCCAAAAGCTTAATTTTGTGATTCAGGAAAATTGTTCCGTTTTTCTGTACATCGCTTGACATCGTGATAGCTTTATAGTTTTCATTATAAAGTGTATTGGCAATAAGCGGTATTATTGCTTTCGGGACAAACTCCCTGATAAATACAACACCGCGTTTTTCGCTGTTCTTTACATAAATTCTCAGGTTTATTTCCGGGAAGTTCACGTGGAACGGCACTTTAACGCCTTTAATTTTTGTATCAAGAAAATCGAAAGCAACCAGGCTCACAAATGCCCTTCCATCGATAGTATCAGGTTCAAGACCGGGGGGAATATGCTCAAACAATAACTTCGGGTCAACATCATATGTTATCAAGATAAGATCCTGCCACCTGGCACGTAAAAACAATTTTGGTTCGTTCATAGTTTAATATATTTCAAAGTTAATAATCTGAATCAGGTTCCTTATGAATAGCAACCAGCACGCGGCTTATGAGGTAAGCTGATATTGCCCCGCTTACTACATCACTGAACCAGTGCTGGTTATGATAGATTCTGCTTACACAAGTAATAACAGCCAGAAGGTAATAAAAAGATTTAACATAATAATTTTCGGTAGTTGAAGCAAGTATTGTTGAAAGCGCGAATGATACCGCTGCATGACCCGATATGTATGAAAACATATCGTTGTTTGTCCAGTTCCAGCCGTAGAAAGCAAAATCGCCTCTATTGGTATATGGACGGAACCTGCCAAAAGCTGATTTAAAGATAAGGGTTATCAATCCTGAAAAAATATATGATTCTAAAACAAGCAAACCTGTTTCGCGCAGCTTATATTTTTTAAAAATAAGGCCGGCAATGTATAGCCCGAGAAAAAGATAAAGCGTAGGCATTCCGTTGCCATACCACCTGCCGAATTCCATAAGTGAACCGGCAATATCACCGCTGATAGATGTTACAATATCCCTTATTGCTGGATCAAGATAAAACGCTGAAATAATAGCGAATATTGCCGCAAGCGAGAGCTGCCAGTGCATAAAAATACGCCTGAAGGTCATAGGATATACCTTAACGAACGCATTTCCCAAATGCCGCAAATCACCTTTTAACAGCTGCCTCATCTGCAATTATATTAATTATTAAGGGATTTTTGAATGTATTAATAAATCAATTGAAATATTAGATATTTTATGGTTTTCATTTTGCTTTTCTCGGTAAGAGCCAGTTAAAAATGAAAGGGCGAACTTTCATCCACCCTTTTAATTTTTTTGCCTTTTTTACTTTTGCTTTTTGCCTTCAGATCATCCCGCCCAGATCATCCCGCCCAGATCAATCCGTCAACATTCTGCTGGAAATCTTTAAGCCTGCACCAGCCATATTTGCCATCGGCGGTTTTAAAGTAAAACCAGTCACATGAAAAATCGTCATCAGTACCGTCTTCGTATTTGCATACCGGGCTTATATCAGCCTTAATAATTGTTAGTTTTGTTTTAGACGATAATGTAACCGCAGCTTCTGAGTTATCATCTCTATTTACCAAAAGTTTAAACGGACTTCTGACTTCGCATTCCTGGTTGACATCGTAAAATTCTTCTTCAATTTTAGTGATAGTTTTGTTCTTAGAATCGAAATCATACTTAAGCTTTGCAGTCCAGAATCCCATCCAGGCATGTTCGGTAATTTTACTGTTGCCTGTAACTTCAATACCGAAATTCGATGGAAGATGCCCGCATGGCACTATTTTACCATCAATAAATTGGTAGAAGTACATATCGCTCTGATCACTGTTTCCGTAACCTTTAACAAGAACTTCCTTCAGGTTATCATTCCGGTTGATATCAAGAATTTCCACTGCGCAGTCATATGAATCCATGAACTTCTCATTTACTACGGCGTTGTTTATTTTGAGTGTGAACTCAAGTGAACTTTCATTATAGCTAACGGATACCTTTTCTTCATTCCTGTCGAAATTGAGATCAATATTTAAAGTTGTATCTTTAATTTGTCCAAACAGGACTGATGAAAACAAAAAAATAAATGATATTAATACTTTCAAATTGTATATTCCTTTTGATTTAATTTTTAAACTTATTTTAAATTTAATGCTTGTTATTTGTTATTTGATATTTGTTATTTGATATTTGTTATTTGATATTTGTTATTTGCTCTTTAACCAGCGCCCAGCTTGCAAGTGTCATCCCATCATAGATTTCGTTTTCGGCTATCATTTTATCAATTTCATCCGCGGTCAGCTCATAAATTATAAATTCCTCGGAATTATCTTTTTTATACGCTGAACTGGGCTTTAAGTTCCGTGCAATATAAACCTTACAAATCTCATTTGTAACGCCGTTGTATGGATTGAACATACCTGCATAAGTCAGCTCACCGGTAAACCCGGTTTCTTCAATAAGCTCCTTTTCAGCCTGTTTATCGTGGTCATTTTCCGATTTTACTCCCCCGCCGGGAAACTCAAGGCTAAAGCGGTCGTTTAAATAGCGGTATTGTTTAACAAGTATTATTTTTCCTTCCGCTGTTACGGGTATTATAAATACCGATCCATGAGTGAATGCATAATGATACTCACCTTCGCTGCCATCCGGCAGGGTATATTTATCAACTTTATAGCTCCACCAGCCGTTTTTAAACTTAAGTTCAGTCGAAATTCTGTTCCATTTTTTTAATTCCATGTTTTATAAATGGTTATCAATTGGTAAAAATGTATGGTATAATGCAATTGAAAATACCTTTAAAATTTTGTAAATTTGCGGATAATCTATTCAAGAATAAATGGCAAAGTCTAAGTACGTTTCCAACAAGAACGAAACAATACCCCTGTTTAAGAATTCATTTCTGGAGTATTTTTCACATATCCATCCTGTTACACCTGTTGTGGTGTACGTTCCTGTGCTTATTATATGCGCCTACTTCGGCTTTCAAAGAGTACCGGTAATAAACGGGATACTTGCCTACTTTGGCGGTATTCTGTTATGGACACTCATAGAGTATATTATTCATCGCTGGGCGTTTCATTACGACCCTAAGTCAGAGCTTGGCAAAAAAGTTCATTTTCTTGTTCACGGTATTCACCATGACTACCCCCGCGATGCTACAAGACTTGTAATGCCGCTTCTTGTAAGTGTTCCGCTTGCGACATTTTTCTTTTATGTTTTTATGGCTGCATTCGGCAACTATTACCTGATAATTTTTTCGGGATTCGTGCTGGGGTATGTGAGCTATGATTCAATTCATTACGCTACACATCACATAAACTTAAAGGGCAAGATCGGCGGTTTCTTAAGATCATATCACCTTCGCCATCATTATGAAGATGACCACACAGCTTATGGAGTATCTACTCCGCTGTGGGATTATATTTTCCGTACAATCCCAAGCTATATGCTGGACTTAAAAAAGGTACCTGATATTGAAGTTGGCAAGGATGACGATAAAAAAGCTACAGTATAAATTCAGATTCTAATATTAGCTAAAGAAAGGGGGCTCATTTAAGCCTCCTTTTTTTTATAATGTTTTATGTGTTTCACTTTCCTTCAGCTCGTTAATTTCTTTGGTTAGAAAGTAACTTAGCAGAATTCTGATGGCAACTATACCTCCAAGCTCAATAAGCTCGTCCAATTCAGGTTTAAGAATTGTTTCAATTATATCGGCCGCTATCAGAAATTGAAGGCCGAGCAGAATGTAATATCCAAAATCGATTCTAACCTTACTTAGTCCGTTTAATGTGAACTTACCGGTAAAACGGGTGAATTCACTTTTGATAAACATCAGTATCGCAAGAAGCGCACCGTATATCATAACTGTAAAACTTACAGCTTCAAGAGCCTGTGCGATCATGTAGAAAAAATCATCCATTTTCAGTAATTTAATTTTACAAAGTTAAATAAAAATCAGCTGATTACATACAATTAAAAAAAGGACTGTCTTAAAGACCAATCCTTTTAACCACATGAATGATACCAAAAATAATTGATTGAACTGAACTATTTTAAAAAAATCATTTTTCTTATGGCGGTATATCCGCCTTCATTACTTCCTGCTTCGCCTGCATTCAGTCTGTAGAAATATACCCCGCTGGATAGCATTGTTGCATTAAAAGTTACTTCATAATTGCCGGTTTTGTAATCCGCATCAGCAAGTACTGCTACCTCCCTGCCCTGAACATCATATACCATCAGTTTTATATATGCATTATCAGGAATACTGAATGTGATCTTTGTTACAGGATTGAAAGGGTTTGGGTAATTCTGCATTAAACGGAACTCACCTGGCATTTGGTTGTTTTGATTTATCAAACCGATCGGAGCCCCGATGCAGCCTGCAGATGAGATCATATTTATAGGACCTTCTTCTGAATATATCATCAAACAGCTATCGCCTGACTGATACCTGAATAGAGGTTTTGGTGCGATAACAGCTGAGCCGGTAAAGTAATTCATTTTATTTACATGATTCAGCAATCCCGCAGAATTCAATGAAATATAATGTATACTGTCTTCTGCCGCATCAGTAAAAAACGATATATAATGAGTACTTCCATTTCTTACACCGATAATTTCAGGCGGGTAATTGGTATTCACAGCACTTCCGAGTAAAGGTGAATCAGTAAATCCGCCCTCGAAATTACCGAAGCTTGCCGATGAGATCCATTTTACAAACCAGTTCCCGTTATTAAACTCACGATAAGTGCATATTACATTCCCGTTGCTGTTACCGTTTGAAGAAAGCTTAACATGTGTTTTTATACTTCCGGGATTGCTCCCCCCAATGTTACCTCCTGCGCCACTTGAGCTTACAGGAGGGTTGCCCAGGATATCACTTTTGGCAAAGAACAATTTAGTACTATCCTGCACACCACAAAATGAAACTTCGACCGAATCTTCATCTCCATTAATAAAGTAAGTAATATCGGTATATGTGGTTCTTGTTAATGAACCGGAATTTTCGTACCAGTAATAATTCTGAGTCATAAATGAAAAAACAGGATTCGTCAGCGAAAAAGGATTTAATATTCTTGCAAATTTTTGTGAGTATACTTTATTATTATTACCATCAACTGAATCAAACGAACAGGCAACGTATACATACGGCGTTGCAGCGTACTGCGCATTATCGGATGTTAGCCTGACGTTGTAATAATTCTTCAGAGAATCTGCCGGTGACCACTCCAGAATGTTGAAAAATGTTCCGTTCAGGCTTGGAACCTGCAGAATAAATGCACCTACCGCTTTCCTGCCTGATGCCTGTTTAAAGCCGAATGCCACCCAAAGATATTTCTGACCGGTATTGTTTTCAATAAGTTCCATATCCAGATCATCCGGTGTAATAAAATCACCTGGCCTGATATTTCCGGAGACATACATATTCCAGCTTACACCGTTATTAACGGAGTAATAGACTTTTAATGTATCAGGACTAAGACTATCAGCCGAGTAAACCACAATTGACCACAGCTTTCCTGCTGTAGAACCACGCTGTTCAATTGCAGCAGCTATTCCTTTAATTTTTCTGTTCCCGTCTGTAAATATCCTGGTATTTTGAATATCATCTGTAAATCCACCAATTGAAGGCTGTTGAAAATTTATAAGTGAGCCATAGTTATTCCCGTCCGGCAGGCTCCCTGTTTCAGTTTTACCTGTTCCGGTAATTTTTTCAAGCTGTTTATTCAGTTCAATTATCCTTTTCAGATTTTCAGTCTTATCCTGTTTTTTCAGGCGCTTCAATTCCTGTTCTGTCTCAAGCTGTTTTTCTGATTTCTTAAATTTGACCGGTGTTTTAAAATTGCCCGTTGTATTCTGAGCGAAAGTTATTGTTGCGGCAGTAAAAAATAGACAAATTACAAAAAAATGTACGTAAAATTTGAATGCCATAATAAAATTTTCCTCCAAATAATTAAATTTTACGAAGGGCAAAATATAAGTTAGTATATAACTACTTATGCTTTGAGCTAAAAAAAATCAGAATTTATTCGCCTATTAATGTAATTACAAGTTTTCGGCTGCCTCCGTGATTGCGGTGTTCACATAAGTAGATGCCCTGCCATGTGCCAAGGTTTAATTTGCCGTTTGTAACGGGTATTGAAAGCGATGAACCAAGTATTGAAGTTTTAATGTGAGAGGTCATATCATCGGGGCCTTCGAAGGTATGCCGGTAATGGTCAGCATCTTCGGGCACCATGATGTTAAAGTGGGTTTCCATATCAGTGCGTACAGAAGGATCCGCGTTTTCATTGATACTAAGCGAAGCAGAAGTGTGTTTAATGAAGAAATTCGCTATCCCCTGTTTAATTTGCTTAAGCTCAGGAATATGCTGAAGCACTTCATCTGTGATAATATGAAATCCCCGTGAGCGGGGCTTAAGAGAAAACTCTTTTTGATAAACGCTCATTTCTTACTGTTGAGTTTCAGTTTTTCTTCTTCTTCAAGCTTTCTGGCTTCTTCAAGTTTCTCTTTTTTCTTCAGCTTCTCATCATCATAAGATGTTTTAATGATGAAGTACATGTAGGCCGCGAACATTAATGTCCCGATAACTGCAAATATGATTATGACTCTATCCATAACATTAAAAGTGAAATTGTGAAATAGTGATATCTCAATCTGCATTTAACAGAATTACCACCTGTTGTTTTCAAAAATATGCACTTAAAACTAATTTAAAACAGCTAAAATTTATGTTATCTTTTCTGGCGGTACTTTTTGAATATTCTGCTCAGTTCATCATACTTTTGCTTATCAGTTTTTCCTGAAAAGCTGTAATCATCAAATGCAGGTGAAAGGGCACCGACTATACCGCCAATGAGTGCAAATGGAACTGCGGTTAACGCACCAAGTGCAAACGCCTGGTCAACATGGAAAGTAGGGCTTTTATGAATATCCAGGAAGCCGCCTGCGACGAATCCCAGGAAAAAACCAACTGACCCGACGATTCCCGCTACTTTCCATAACTGTGTGCCGTTTCTCAGTGATACGGATCTGATATCCTTAAGATCTGCTTTGTATGTATACTTATTTGTATCTGGCAAAAGATGTAAAGGGGTTAATGTGAATTTATTCAGGCTGTTATCAAACATGTAAGTTACAACTTTACCGCTTTCCATCTGTTTAATTTTCATTTCAGGCAGACCGAATATGCGGGTTGAATCATTTTGTGAATATATTGAAGATGCCAGTAAAAAGCCGAGAAGCAAGGTTAGTGTTTTCATTTTCTTTAGAAAATTAGTTAGTAAAATTAAAAGGAACAAACAACATGATGATTAAAAATAACAACAGGATACCGGTAAATAAAATTCCCAATCCGCCAACAAGCCATGCAACAAAAAAGAATTTCCATTTCTTTCCCCCGCGCCTTGCTTTTTGCGGCCGGGCGGGATCGTAGAGGACTATAACTTCATCTCCAATCTTAAAATCGGGGCGGTTGCTTGACCAGTTTTCGGTGAAATCATATTGTTTCCCCATTCTGTCTGTAAAACGAATCATTGGAGAGTACATACTTCCTGAGCCATCATCACCTGAGCTTTTAAATACCGATTGTACTACAATGCCGCGGGTTTCTATTGCAGATGCAAGAAATTTTTTGGTCCTTATATAGGATATGATACCAATAGCCAGCGCTGTCAATGAAATAAACCCGTTAACTCCAAAAATCAGAAAAAGATCATTTTGTGACAAATCAACCCCATTTCTTTTTTGTATCTTTTACAGATGCAGTGATCAAGTCTTTAAGTACTTTCAGATCAATATCTGAAAGCCTTTTTATATAAATACAGCCGCCGTTACCATGTTTAAATTTTCCTAGTTTATCCAGGTATTCATCATAACCACGTCCGCACATTGCATAGATAGAAAATGCAGCTTTGCGCGGAGAAAAACCGGTAAGGCAGGTATCACCTTCATGGCCTGATTCATATTTATAGTGATAGGAACCGAACCCAACAATAGTCGGCCCCCACATTTTTGGATCAGCTTTTGTTATCTTTTTCATCAAATCTATCAAAACATAACTATCCTTTCGCTTCTGTACATCTTCAACAGAATCTATGAATTTCTTAACGCTAACTTTAGTTGGTTTGGTTTTATTTTCCGCCATAATTTAAAAGTGAAATATTGAGTTCAAAATTAATGAATTAGTCAATTAAAGAAATTGCGAAATGATCAGCTAAATAGATAATGCAACTTTACATATAACATTCTAAAATAAGATTAATTTCACAAACTAAAAATTACAAATTAATATTTTTGCGACTTTTTAGCTCACAATAGCGTCATTTTGATATAACCAATAATATAATCTGATATGAATCTAAATATGTTAATAAAAATCCTCCTTTTTGCTGTTTTAATAAATAATATTTTTGCTGATGAATATGCTGATAAACTTGACAAGATAGTAAATGAGTATAATGATCTTGGATTGTTTTCCGGGAATGTGCTTATCGCAAAGGACGGCAATATTATTTACGAAAAGCAATTCGGGTACGCTGACTGGGAGCAGAAAACTCCGGTGACTCCTGAAACACTGTTCAGAATCGGCTCGCTGAACAAGATGTTCACACATACTATGATCAAACAGCTTGAAAAAGAAAATAAGCTCAGTCTCGATGATCCATTAAGTAAGTATTCAGACATGTATCCTAAAGAAACAGGCGATAAGATCACAATAAAAATGCTGATTGAGATGAAAGCCGGACTGGGTGATTATTTAATGAACCCGGCATTCAACCAAAACAGGGGTAAATTCAAAACTGTGAACGATTTCCTTGAAATAATTAAAGATGAACCGCTGCTTTTTGAACCCGGTACAGCACAGGAGTATTCAAATTCAGGTTACGTTGTACTTGGAGGCATTATAGAAAAAGTAACAGGCAAAAGTTATGTTGATAACCTTAAAGAACGACTGATAAATCCTTTAGGTATGAACAATACTCACTATTTACTCATTGGTGAAACTGTTCCCAATATGGCGAGCGGCACAAGAATTACTTTTTCCGGCAACAAAGTTAACTCTCCGTTTACCGAGCAACCTTCGCCTGCCGGTGGAATGTTTTCAAATGCCCGCGACCTGCTGAAGCTTGACCAATATTTAAGGCAAACAGGTCTCATCGGTGCGGGAATCCGTGCCGGAGGCACACCTGTGTGGAACAGTGTGCTTGCTCAGATGAAAGATGGTTACACTGTTATAATTAATTCCAATTTCGGGCAGGTAGCCGATGAGATTATTATGCGGTTTGAGGATGCTATGAACGGAAAAGATTACCCAAAACCTGACGTTACTTTGGAAATGAAAATGTATGCCATTCTGAAAAACGGAGGAATTGTAAAGCTTGAGAGTTCACTGAAACAGATCCTTGAAGCAAATGGTATGCTGTATAACGACCGTCATCTCAACTTCTTCGGTTATGAGTTAATGAACGATAATCTGCTTGATGATGCAATTGAAGTGTTTAAGCTGAATGCTAAATTATTTCCGGGTGAGCCAAATGTATGGGATTCACTTGCCGAAGCTTATATGAACAAAGGCGAAAATGAACTGGCTATTGCAAACTACAAAAAGGTACTGGAGCTTGACCCGGGAAATCAAAATGCCCGGAAGATGCTGGAGAAGCTGGAATTAAAGTGAAAAGGCAAAAGTAAGAAAGCAAAAAAACAATTTTGGAAAAATAGCAAAACTATGAAAAATCCTGATCTATGGTTCTTTTCTTTAAGGTGGAATTGGCGGAAGTTGAGATTTGTCGCTCTCCCCCTAACAGGGGGAGTTGGTGTGGGTAAATGTTTTCAAATATTCTTCCAACGACTCTTGATTAGCTCCGCTCTTCAGAGCGTTGAAAAAAATCACTCACAATAAAGACCGGGACTTTAGTCCCGATTATCTGCGTTCAGCTTATGATTCAATTTAGGCAGCTGAGTATAACACTATCCCGCTACTTCGAGAACTTCTTTCACCATCAGTTTCTGATGTTCATTTAATTCCTTTGAGGATTCCGTCCAGGAAGAGAGTTCTGCAAGACTCCAATTAACTCTGCCGTATTTTTCTATAGCAGCTTTAAGCTGTTTTGCGGGGTCATGGACTGTGCTTCCGGAAACAATTTTTTGTATCAGCTCCAGCATCAGCAATATGGATTCATTGCCGGCATTAACACCTGTTCGCCTTATCTGAACCAATACATTCAGAAATGATGCATGTTCGTTTAACATCAGGTACGCTTCTGCAAGGCTGAACATTGTTTCAATATCATCCGGCTGAAGCTCGAGAAGTTTCTTGAAATCCTCCGCCGCCGCACGGTAACTTTTCTGTTTCAAGTATACCCACCCCCTGTTATAATAGGCGTCTGTATAATCGCTTTTCAGTTCAATGCCCTTAGTGTAATCAGCAACAGCTTTATCATAATTGCCTAATGTATCAAAGATATTTCCCCTGTTGCCATATGATTGCGGATGATTGGGGTCCATATCAATTACACGCTGGTAATCCCTTAAGGCAAGGTCATTTTTCCCAAGGTTCTGGTATGCTATCCCCCGGTTGTTAAGCACAACCTTCAGGGTCAATTCATCCGGTTCAGTTTCAATTATCCTGCTGTAATACAAAACAGCTTCGCTGTAGTTGCCGCTTTCAACTGAATTATACGCAATACTGAAATACCTGTTTATCTCATTCATGTTATCGGTTTTCTTATCCAGTTCATCGCTTTTGGTTTCCAGGTTCGAAATTTTCCTTTCAATTCCGGTTATCTTGCTTTCATAGTCGCGCGTCATGACCTGCAGCTTTTCAAGCATCACATTCAGCTTATGCTCTTCATCAACAAGCTCAAGCCTTATTCGTTCAATGTTATCCCGTGATTCCTTAAGCTCATCGCGGTTCTTTTCAAGCGACTTCTCATCGCGGTATTTAAATATCACGAAAAGTATCGTTATGACTCCTGAAAATACGCCAATGACCCATTGCAGGAATGTAATGGTCCTGTCCGCGCTGTTAAGTGCGGTCTCGAAGACATACTTATCAATTGTAACTTTTTCCATATCATGTGCCCCGGATACAGGCGACATTTGATCCTGGGAAAATACATGCAGCGTAAATACAAGCAGCAATAATGCCGCGTGGACAATAAAATATCTGTTCATAGAATTATGAATAAAATTTATTAATTATTTGTTAGCCGAACCGTGATATTCACGGCATGAAAGGGAAATTTTTTGAAATGCAGAATCAACGCAAAGTTACAAAATCAGGAGTAATATAATCATACCATTTTTAGGTAATAATTAAAAAAAGTCTATTTTACTGATCTATCGTACTTTTTCAGTATTCTTTTAAATTGTTCTCTTTTGATGTCAGGGTCTTTTGAGAATTCATCATAATGATCATAGTTTGGCACAAATGAGCCAATTATAAAACCCAATAGCCCGCCTGATAATCCGCCGGCTAAAGTAAAGTAAGCCATGGTTTTCGCATTATCTTCAAACTGAATGGAATTAACAAATATCAATCCGGTTAACAAACCTATGACGCTACCTGCAATTCCATTATACATTGCGGCTTTTAATGACTGATTCCCATTCTGTATCACAAGGTATTTGATAAACATAACCTGATAACTGGATTCATATCCATCACGATCAGCATAGAGAACACTACCTCTTAGCGATACCAGATTAGTATCCTTTTTGAAATATGTTGTCTGAATGCCGGAAAGACTTTCGTCAGTAATCGATATCGGCGGAAGTTTGAATTTATAAACTGAATCACGGGTATTATATAATTTCTCAGTTTGAGAAAACAGGATGGATGAAGTAAAGAAAATTAACAAAATGATCTTCATTTTAGACTCAATTTTCACTTCTTCAAATTAGTTTCAATCTTCTCAAGAGTTGCAACAATTCTCCTCAGCAGTTCGGTTTGCTCGTTACCGAGTGAATTCCCTGAAGCCATACCGCGCTTTACCAGCTCACGCTGGTCCAGCACTGCTGCGCGGAATAAATGAGCATCCACAACGCCAACAAGCTTCATGTGGTTACCTGTTTTATCGCCCTGCCCTGCCGTTTCAACCTTCAGCATCGCAAGGTTAAAGTGACGCAGCACGGGTCCTTCGTAGAAGGTCAAATCCTGAATATTTTCCAGCGGGATTGTCTTATCAATAGTGAACAATATTCCCATCCGGAACCGCAAATGTTTTTCGGTAAGCACACAATACAGCTTTTCATAAAAATTTCGGCTGAACCATTGCCCCCATCCGCAGAGCCATACAATGGCTAAGGGAATGCCGATAATTGTCATAATCAAGATCCCGAGGACATACAGGAATATATATGTCTTTACAATAGGATTGAATTGCGCTTTAATTAATATTGGTTCATTTTCTGTCATAATATACAGTCATTCCCGCGAAGGCGGGAATCTTTTTTTATTAATTTAAAGATAACAATCATAATACCCATGCTCTGAAGGTCGTGGCAGCAAAGATCTGTTAAAAAAAATAAACAATATATTACTAGTTTTTCTTTCTATTCAAATCATTCTTATACAGAATTTTTCTCAACTGCTCTTTTTTAACATTTATATCAGATGAAAACATATTATATGCATCATAAACAGGGATAAAAGATCCTATAAATCCCCCTATTAAAGCTCCACCTATAAACCCCGCAGCAGCAAAACCCGGCAATAACATCAATACATCGATTGTTGGTGGCTGATTGGTAATTACATTTAAAATTCCGGTTGCCAAACCAATACCGGTACCTATTAACCCGCCATAAAGCGCACCAGAATAAGTTGATACCCCATTTCTGAATTTAATGCTTTTCAGTTCTCTCAAATCTTTACTGAATTTATATAAATTTGTATCAGCAGTCAAATTTCCGGAACTCAGCATAAATACATTTGAATCTTTTTCAAAATGATAAATTTCAGTTAGAGTATCTTTTGATAACTCAATGAACAACTCAGGAATAATAAATTTGCTAACTGAATCATTTTGTGAGTACAGGATGGATGAAGTTAAGAGTAACGCTAATAACAGCTTCATATTATTTAGTTAAAGTTTTCAAGGTAATTCTAAATTTGATAACATATTTTTTTTAATATTGCTTCATAAAACCATGATACCAATTACGGTATTTATGAAGTTCTTTTCATCTCAAATTATGCTTCTTAAAAATCCGTTTCAATATCTCTTTTTTCGCCCGGGTGTCATCTGAAAATTTTGAATACTCCTCAAAATAAGGAATAGCAGAGCCCAAAATACCGCCTACTAACCCGCCTGTTAGTATACCAGCCAACAAAAAAGCAGGGGCTGCTATGATCAATCCCGTTTTATCAGTAATACCGCCATATGCAGCCACAAATATTCCCCCCATCAATACACCTAATCCACCGCCGACAAGCCCCATTACCTTAGCACCGCGCCATCCATAATTTCCATCAAGTATTGATAATTTCCTTATATTGCCAATTGGCACCTGGTATTTATATCTCTCTGGATCGCCAATAAGTATAGAATCACGCACGAGCATTATATTCCTCTCTTCGGCAAATCCATACGTTACATCTTTACCATTTTCGGATTGGGTAATTTTAAGCTCTGGTAGAGTATATTTATAAACAGAATCGCTTTGTGCAAAGAGGATGGATGAAGTTAAGAGAAACGCTATTAACAGTTTCATATAGTTTAGTTGTAATTTTCAAGGTAGTTTATGTACATTGGGTAGTTTTCCGCTACCCACTCTTTAAACTGCAATTCATTATTTATAACAATTTTGCTATTGATTCCGGTTTCTTCAATTGTTAATACATGATTCCTGCTGCAGGCTAACTGGTAAATTACAAAAAACTGCCTCGCCCCGGAATCATGAAACAATTTTTTATCATTGTAATAATCTACCGGGTAAAATGCATCAAAGTATTTTCCGTTAAGGAGTATGTTGTATTTTGGTGTGAGCATGAATATAAATTATCCGTTTTTTAAAATCCTTTTCAACATTGTAATCATACTAATATTTTTAAGCAGGCTATTTTCCTGTGTTTTGTCACCCTGAACTTGTTTCAGGGTCTGTTGCCATACTCTCTGTTTTTTCGGTGTGCAGACAGATGCTGAAACAAGTTCAGCATGACAGGTTGAAAAGACTCCAATCACTTTCATCCTCGTCATACGTGCTCTGCTTTGCCTTATGCTGTTGGTCACAAGACCAACAGCGGGGATAAATTGATTAATTATTCCTCGTCCGTTCTCAAAGCCTCAAGCACTGAAAAATCCTCGAGCGTTGTAGTATCACCGCTAACGGAGCCCTGTGTTGCAATCTCGCGAAGCAGGCGGCGCATTATTTTTCCGCTGCGTGTTTTTGGCAGCGCTTCGGTGAAGCGAATCTCATCGGGTTTTGCAAGTGCGCCGATCTGCTTAGTTACCCAAAGCTTCAGCTCAGCATTAAGCTCTTCGCTCGGGTGGTACTTCCCTTCAAGCGTAACAAACGCTGATATTGCAGAGCCCTTCATGTCATCAGGCTTGCCAACCACGGCGGCTTCCGCCACCTTGGGGTGTGCTACAAGGGCTGACTCAACCTCAGCAGTTCCAATCCTGTGACCGCTTACATTTATTACATCATCTACCCTGCCCATAATCCAATAGTAACCGTCTTTATCTTTCCTTGCGCCGTCACCGGTAAAGTAAAGACCCGGAAATTCTGACCAGTACTGCTTTTTATAACGCTCATCATCACCCCATATAGTGCGCAGCATACTTGGCCACGGATGTTTTATGACATAATACCCGCCTTCATTTGCTTTGCATACTCTTCCATCCTTTGAGATCACCTCGGGCATTATGCCAAAGAAAGGGAGCGTTGCAGTTCCCGGTTTTGTTGGTGTCGCGCCGGGTAAGGGACTCACCATAATCGCTCCTGTTTCAGTCTGCCACCATGTATCAACAATGGGACACTTACCCTTACCAATTACTTTGTGGTACCACATCCACGCTTCGGGGTTTATGGGTTCGCCTACAGTGCCCAGCAGCCTTAGTGAATCAAGCTTATGCTTCAGCGGCCACTCCTCACCCCATTTAATAAATGCGCGTATAGCTGTTGGTGCTGTATAGAAAATGTTCACTTTATATTTATCTATTATTTCCCAGAACCTATCGGGATTAGGAAAGTTTGGTGCGCCTTCATACATCAATGTTGTTGCGCCGTTCAATAATGGACCGTATACAACGTATGAATGTCCAGTAACCCAGCCGGCATCGGCAGTGCACCAGTAAATATCTTCAGGCTTCAGATCGAATACATATTTGCTGGTTAAATATGTCTGAGTAGCATAACCACCTGTAGTGTGCAAAATACCTTTTGGCTTTCCAGTTGTTCCGCTTGTGTACAAAATATATAACGGATGCTCGCTATCAAGCTGTTCGGCGGGACATTCATCATCAACACCCATCATAAGCTCGCTGTACCAGTGGTCGCGCCCCAGGTGGAAATCAATGTGGTGACCTGTACGGTTTACGACAATTACATTTTCTATTGTAGGACACCCCGGCATTGCTTCATCAACATTTGCTTTAAGGTTGACAATTTCACCGCGGCGGTAGCCGCCATCGGCTGTGATTACCATTTTAGCCTGCGCATCGTTAATTCTGTCAATAAGTGCTGATGCTGAAAATCCACCGAATACTATTGAGTGCACTGCACCTATCCTTGTACATGCAAGCATCGCTACTGCGATTTCAGGTACCATCGGCATATAAATGCAAACGCGGTCACCTTTTTCAATCCCCATTTTCTTAAGTACATTGGCAAATTTACAAACCTGCCTATGCAGTTCCTGGTAGGTCCATGTAGCGGTATCTCCGTTCTCGCCTTCCCAAATGATTGCCGCTTTGGTCCTTCGCCAGCTATCAAGGTGCCTATCAAGGCAGTTATAGCTCATGTTAATTTTGCCGCCTACAAACCACTTTGAGTGCGGCGCTTTCCACTGCAAAACTGTTTTCCATTTTTTGAACCAGTGAAGCTCTGAGGCAACCTTTGCCCAAAACTTCTGGGGAGCTTTTATGGATTCATTGTACATTTTTTTATACTGCGCCATCGATTTAATGTGCGCCTTTTTGGAAAATTCGGGGTTTGGTTTAAATACCCTTTTTTCCTTTTCAAGTGAAGTGAACTTTGACTGATCCATTTAGTTTATATATTATTGATTATCAATTTATTTTTCCGTGAACAGCAAAATAATTTTAATTTGATAAAGTTGCAATTTATATAAATTAAGCAAGCAGGGTTTGCCGCAGTAAAAAAAATGCCCCCGGCTAATCTCATCCGGGGGCTACGGGGATAAACGTGAAGCAATACTAAAGCAATGAAAAAGACTATTTGGTTAAAATCATTTTTTTGGTTACTGTATAGTTCTGAGCATTAAGACTGTAGAAGTACACACCGCTAGTGTATCCGGAAGCATCCCAGCTTGCTTCATAATGCCCTGCGCTTAAATTATTACTAAGGATCTTCTCAACTTCATTACCAAGGATATCATATACAATAATATTAACTTCAGATGCAGTAGATATATCAAACCTGATCTTTGTAGTCGGGTTGAACGGATTTGGATAATTATCATAAAGCCTGAAAACTGAATGGATTTCAGGGTTTAATTGTTCAATACCTGTAAATGAACCTGTTGTAAACATGAATGCAGCGGAAAAAGGCGTTGTAAGCAGAATACTGCTAACAATAACCGAAGCATTGACCCTCCAGTAATACTGCGTATTGGACTCAAGCAGTCCTGCAGGTATTTTCATGCTGTCACTTGTTATTCCCGAACTATCGAGTATAATATTACTGAAATTCTGGTTTGTTGATACCTGTAACCTGAATGATGAAAGCGAACCTAATATTATAACAATATTCCATTTTAGAACCGGTGTTAACTGAATATTAACTGCATTGTTCAATGGTGATATCGGCGCCGGCGGAAGCGGCAATAATTGTGCCTCTGTTACTGTCACAGCAAATAAGAATATCAATGCAGCACTTAAAAATTTCTTCATTTTCTCCTTCTTTTTTCTTTCTATTGATTGATTAAATTTAATGTTCATACAAAGTTATCTAAAAACCTTACCTGCTTTATTACCAGCTCTTTTTTAACTATTTGTGATATCAGTCACTTAGCCACATCTAAAATACCTAATGCACGGTATGATCATTTTTTCGAAATTATTAACACCTTAGAGGGGTTTTATTATATTAAACCTCAGGAACATTTCAGGATAAATTAAGTAAGTTCAATAAAGGGAATAAATATTTAGTTTTGCCAATATGACATTTTTGAATCCGTTATTACTGTGGGGTTTAGCTGCTGTATCGATCCCGATACTTATACATATCTTCAATCTCAAAAGGACTAAAAAGATAGAGTTTTCTACTTTAATGTTCCTTAAGGAAATCCAGCAGTCAAAATACAAAAAAATAAAGCTTAAGCAGCTTCTCATTCTCTTATCAAGGATAGCCTTCATAATATTTCTTGTGATGATGTTCGCCAAACCGTTTGAAACGGGATTCCTTGGCGCACCGGCTTTTAAATCAAAAAGTTCTGTCCTCATAGTTCTTGATGATTCATTCAGTATGCAGACAAGGGATAACAACGGTAACGATCTTGAGAACGGCAAAAAAAAGATAAACATGCTCCTTGAAGCACTTGGACCCAATAATGAGATTTTTTTCTCGACTGTATCAGCCATTAATAAAACTTCAGCATCAATTCCGTATAAAGATGTTAACAGCATAAAAGATACACTGGAGCTCATTAAAACATCTGCTGTTACCAGAGACCTGAACGAAGTAATGTATTACTCAGAAGAAATTTTAAGCTCTGCTTCAAATACGCTGAAGGAAGTTTACCTGGTTACTGACGGACAGACAAGTTTTTTAAACAATGATGCAGCAATACACCCGGTTTTTAAAGATAAAGATAACCTGAATTTTTCGGTTATTTTAACCGGCACAAGGAATGCGAACAATATTTCAATTGATACTATCAACACAGTTTCAAAGATATTTGAGAAAAACCGACCCGTAAAGATAAAAGCGGTTTTAAACAATCACAATAATTTCAATTCAGTAAACAAAAGCGTAATACTTACACTTGGCAATTACAAAGAAGAAAAGGTTTTGGATATCCCCGCCAATTCATCAGCTGAAGCTGACTTTATAGTAAAACCGGAACAGGCCGGATATTTACAAGGCAGTATTGAGCTTGTTCAGAGCGATATATCTGATGACGAAATATCAGCCGATAACAGGCAGTATTTTACTTTCTATGTACCTGAAAAAGTTAACGTGCTTATAGCTTCTCCTTCACCTTATGATGCAGAGTATGTTAGACTTGTGCTCAATACTTCCAAAGAAATTTCGCCCGGTGCTGATGCATCAACATTCTTTATGATAAAAGAAATAAATTCAACAGATATTTCAGGTGAAAACCTGAATTTATACAACAGTGTAATAATAATTAACAAACAGCGCTTCTTACCAACAGAAGCGGCGAATGTGAAAAGTTATATTGAATCAGGCGGCGGAGTGCTTCTATACCCCGGCAGTCTTTCTGAAATTGACAATTACAACAATGAGCTGATGAAGCTTATGGACCTCCCTTACATAACCGGCAGGTTTACTCAAACGGAAGCATTAAAGTTCGATAAAGTTGATCTTGATCACGCGGTGTTTGAAGGAATATTCAGATCTGACCATGATAAAAAAAATATCAGTATTGAATCACCCTCTGTTTTGAACGGTATTACCCCCGGCGGCGGAAGAAATGCGCAAAGTATTGTAACACTTACCAATGGTGTGAATTTTATGGAAGAGTATTCAATGGGTAAGGGTAAATTATTAATGTTCGCCTCACCGCCCGATATGAGCAGCTCTGACTTCCCTTCTAAAAATTTGTTTTCACCTGTAACAATAAGAAGCGTAATGTACTCGGCAAACATAAATGGAATTAAACCGGCTGTAACAGGCAGAGATTATTTTATTGATCTTAATGAAACTGATCTGGTTTATGATTCAATAAATGTAGTTTCAGCATCAAAGGATATCAATTCAGGAAGATTTTTGCTGAATGAAAATTCTGCCATGGTAAATATCGGGGCTACACTTCTCAATACCGGTAATTTCAGTATAATGAATGCCGGCAAAAATATCATGAGCTTTCCTGTGAATTTCGGCAGGTCAGAATCCGTTTCAGGCAGAATGGAAATGAGTGATATATCTTCTTTGTTAAATGACGGTTATGGTCTGAAGGTAAATGTAATAGCTCCGCAGGATATGTTGGTTGCTTCTATACTTGATACCAGGAATGGAAGAGATCTGTGGATGTATTTCCTTTTAATTGCAGTTATATTCCTGATAATAGAGTACTTACTTTCAAGATCGATCATGAAAAGTAAATAAAAAATTTAATCTTTTTAATAAGTTTTTTTTTGAGTATATTTAAGTCCTTAAAAATAAGGCGATTACAAGAAAATTATATAAAATAAGAGGAGAATTCACCAAATGAGGTCCGCAAAAGTTTTAACGGTATTTTTGATCTTATCAGCAATTATGTTTTATTTCGGCGGCTGTTCATCAGCAGAGCAAACCACAGCAAAATTGGCGTATGCACAGGGCGACTATAAAAAAGCTGAAGAAGAATTTTTAAAGGAAACAAACCAGAATCCGGCAAATGAAGAAGCATGGTTTTACCTTGCGATGTCCAGGGCACAGCTTAGCAAAGCTGAAGGTGTAAGGGAAGCAATGAACAGATATACTGCTATCGGCAAATTTACATTCAGAAATGAACTTACCGAAGCATGGGGAACAATGTATGACAGAGCATACAAGCAATATGAAGATGGTGAAAAGAGCGCTAAATCCGGTAATGATAATGAAGCCGTAAAAAAATTCACAGATGCACTTAATAATTTTGAAATTGCTTTCGCATTACTTCCTGACAGCGCATTCGTAAAAGAAAACATTGCAGCATTAAACGGAAGAATAAACACAATACTGGTAAAACCCACAATTGATAAAGGTGTTGAGCTTGAAAAGAACGGTGACTTTGCCGGTGCAATAAATGAATATACAAACGGTTTAAGTAAAGTCACAAAAGGCTCAGGTGCGTACGAGGTTATAATATACAACATCTCACTTGCAAACCTGAAATGGGGCGAAAAGATGAGAGAAGCTAATTCGGAAGATCCGTCATACAAAGATAAATATACGGCAGCGCTTCCTTATCTTGAAGAACTTACTTCTTCAAATGATAAAGACAACAAACTAAATGCATATGAGCTCCTCATACAGGTATACGCAAATCTTGGTATGAACGACAAAGCTCAGGACGCAATTAAAATGCGCGATCAGCTTAAAAATGAAAATAAATAAAAATTAACGGATAAATGCAGCAGGATCCCCAAATACAAAACCCGGTTACGCAGAATCAGCCGGTATATCCTCAAAAAAAGGATAATTCAGGCAGATGGTTCTGGGGTATATTCCTTAGTTTGTTTTTACTGGTGATGATAATTGTTGCAATCAGCTTTTTTGCGTTCGCTTCCGCCATAAAACGTGACGGAGGCGAATTTGTTTCCGGCGGCTCGGGTGATAAAATTGCAATTGTTGAAATTAACGATGTAATAGTATCATCTGAAAAAACCGTTGAACAGATAAAAAAGTTCAGGGAAGATAAATCAATCAAAGCTATTATTCTTCGGGTAAACACTCCCGGAGGCGGTGTAGCCGCTTCACAGGAAATTTACGAAGAAGTAAAAAAGACCCGTGATAGCGGAAAAATTATAGTAGTATCAATGGGTTCAATAGCCGCATCAGGGGGATATTACATAGCAGTTGGTTCAAGCCTGATTATTGCCAACCCGGGCACACTTACAGGCAGCATTGGTGTTATCGCGCAGTTCATTAGTATAAAAGATCTGGCCGAGAAGCTTGGTATTTCCCAGACAACCATTAAGAGCGGTAATCTTAAAGATGCCGGTAGTCCGTTTAGAACAATGAACGATTCCGACAAAGCTTATTTCCAGGATGTTGTAGATAACAGCTTCGGGCAGTTCCTTGATGTAGTTGCTAAAGAACGCAGGATGGATAAACAAACCCTCCTGCAGTATGCTAACGGCAGGGTCTTCACCGGACTTCAGGCAAAGGAATACGGCTTGATTGATTCACTTGGTACGTTTGAAGACGCTATAAGAATAACCGGTAAAATGGCAGGCATTGAAGGTGAACCAAGAATTGTAAGGGAAAAGAAAAAGTTCTCTTTCTTTGAAGAAGTAATGGGTTCAAAAATTGAAGATGTAACCGATATCAAAGGCAAGCTTTTTGATGAACCGATACTGCAGTATAAGTTTCAGCCGTAGTATTTTTATATCCAATTAATTACAGAAAAAATAATATAAGTTAAATTATATATTTTAATTCATGACAAGAGCAGATATAGCGAATAAAATTGCGAACGCAACAGGATTAAGCAAAGTTGAAACAGAAACGGTTGTTGAAGGTTTCATTTTATGCGTTATTGACGCACTGAAGGAACAGGAAAGCATTGAAATAAGGGGCTTTGGTACATTCAAAGTTAAAGAGCGCAAGCCGCGTATTGCGCGTAATCCCAAAACCGGCGCGAAAGTTGAGCTTGGCAGAAGATTTGTCCCGATGTTCAAGGTTTCTAAAGAATTTAAAAAGACGGTTAATGATTCGCTGCTTGAAAAGTATAATGAAAAGTAAAAAGGCAGAAGTAAGAAGGCAAAAAAGATAACAAGAAGTCTAAAAATATAAAGTAAAAATTTAATAATAATCATAAAGCAAGGAGCAATAAATGCCAAGCGGTAAAAAGAGAAAACGCCATAAAATGGCTACTCACAAGAGGAAAAAAAGACTGAGAAAGAACAGACATAAAAAGAAGGTAAGGTAGTTTTTTTATAGTTACTAAAATTTCAGTTAATATTAGGGCGGAGAGTTTTTTCTCTGCCCTTTTTGTTTATAGTTTATTTATTAGTAGATGGCATGGCTTAGTATACTCCTTTGGAGCCGGTCATCACTAATAGAATTCCCTGATAGCAGCCCTTGAATGGCGATAGTCTGAAACAAAAGAAGAATTAAAACAACAATGCAAACAAATAGCTCTTAAAATTTGGTCTTTGCTCCTAAATTAATCAATTTGCCGTCAGGCAAGCCATGACGGCTACAATATCTTATTTCCCGGATGTTCATCTTTCCTAACCTGTATCTCATTTGATAAGCAACCAAACAAAACAAAATGATTATCTTAACAATTTATTCTAAAACTGCTATAATTCTTAAAATCGGAAATAGAGATCCCCGCTGGAGTTTATCCCGCAATTGATGCGGGACGGGGATAAAAAAACGCCCAAATGCTTTTGACATTTGGGCTTGATTAAAACCGTCAGGCAAGCCATGACGGCTACAATAAATTGCCTTTATCTTCTTACCTGGTAATTCGGCGCTTCCTTGGTTACTATAACATCATGGGGGTGTGATTCCTTTAATCCCGCATTGGTTATTTCTATGAACTTCGCGTTCTTCTGCAATTCAGCAATTGTACCGCATCCGCAGTAACCCATCGCAGCCCTTAAGCCGCCTACCATCTGGTAGATAACATCGCTAAGAGGTCCTTTATATGGAACCCGGCCTTCAATTCCTTCAGGTACTAATTTGCTTAACTCAGATTCCGGATCCTGAAAATATCTATCGCCGCTTCCGGCCTTCATTGCTTCAAGCGAGCCCATTCCGCGGTACATTTTAAATACACGTCCTTCGTACAGAACTTTCTCGCCGGGTGATTCCTCGGTTCCTGCAAGAAGTCCGCCGACCATGATACAATCAGCTCCCGCTGCAATAGCCTTGGGAATATCACCGGTTTGTTTTATTCCGCCATCTGAAATAATTGGAATTTTATACTTAGCCGCTGCTGATACCGCATTGAATACAGCTGTTATCTGCGGCATACCAACACCTGCAACAACACGTGTGGTACAGATTGAACCGGCACCGATACCGACTTTTACAGCGTCAACTCCCGCTTTAATTAAATCAAGAGTTCCTTCTGCAGTTGCAACATTTCCCGCAATAACATCAATATCAAAATTCTTTTTGATTTCTTTAACAATATTAAGTACACCCTGTGAGTGACCGTGCGCTGTATCAACAACCACAACATCAACGCTGGCCTTAACAAGAGCTGCAACTCTATCAAGAGTATCAGCGGCAATACCTACAGCCGCGCCACATATCAGCCTGCCATGCGAATCCTTAGCCGCAAACGGATGTTTTTTGCGTTTGATGATATCCTTAAAAGTTATGAGTCCTTTTATCTTTCCGTGTTTATCAACCACCGGAAGTTTTTCTACTTTATACTTCTGCAGAATACGCTCTGCCTGTTCAAGTGTTGTGCCAACAGGTGCAGTGACAAGGTTCTCCTTTGTCATCAGCTCAGATACCTTGGTATTCTGGTTTGGTTCGAACCGCAGATCGCGGTTGGTTAATACCCCGATAAGTTCATTATCATCATTTATTATCGGGAACCCTGAAATTTTATACCGCTCCATTAATCTGTTAGCGTCGCCAACTGTCTGGTTAACCTTCAGTGTGATCGGGTCCAAGATCATACCGCTCTCACTTCTTTTTACCCTGTCAACTTCCGATGCCTGTTTTTCAATAGACATGTTTTTATGCAGAATGCCAATACCGCCTTCACGCGCCATAGCAATGGCAAGCTCAGATTCGGTAACAGTATCCATAGCAGCTGAAAGAATCGGGGTGTTTAAAGTAATGTTTTTGGTTAATCTAGCGGAAATATTTACGTCCCGGGGTAAGACCTTTGATTTTGCGGGAACGAGCAAAATATCATCAAAGGTAATTGCTTTTTCTATTATTTTTGTGTGTGCCATAGCAAATATAGCAAAAAAATGTTTGAATTAAAAACCCACTGATTTAGACACAATGATTTCAGGACTGAAGGTAAACGTCATGAATCATAATTAAATTATATGACAAATATCTCTCTTTATTTAGAGGTTTTTATGACTATTTTTGTAATATATGGATGCATTCTTAATTCACAGATTACAGTTTGCGTTTACGATAATGTTCCATTATCTTTTCCCCCAGCTCACAATGGGGCTTGCCCTGCTAATTGTTGTACTAAAATTTAACGCGCTGCGTACCGGTGATGAGTCGTTCAATAAATCAGCAAGATTCTGGGCGAAGATTTTCGCTCTGAACTTCGCAATGGGTGTTGTAACCGGTATTCCAATGGAATTCCAGTTCGGTACCAACTGGGCAAGATTTTCAGCTTTCGCAGGCGGTGTTATCGGTCAGACACTCGCAATGGAAGGCTTGTACGCTTTCTTCCTGGAATCAACTTTCCTCGGACTCTTTTTATTCGGTGAAAAAAAACTTGGACCTAAGCTTCATTTTCTATCGGCGGTGCTTGTCTTTCTCGGTTCGTGGGTCTCGGGTCTCTTCATCATCGCAACCAATGCGTGGATGCAGAATCCGGTAGGCTTTCAGCAATTACCTGACGGCACCTTCCAGCTTGCAAGCTTCAGCGAGCTCTTCACCAACCCATGGCTCTTCTGGCAGTATGTGCATACCATGAGCGGTTCAGTTGTAACCGCAGCTTTTGTTATGTGCGCTGTGGGCGCATATTATGTGCTTTCAGATAAGAATGCGGAGTACGGCAAAAAGTTTTTAAAAACGGGACTGATTGCCGGTGTAATTGTCTCAATCTTCCAGGCATTCCCAAGCGGTGACGGTCAGGGTAAGAATGTCGCTCTGTATCAGCCTGTAACACTTGCCGCAATGGAAGGATTATTTGAAACCGAGCATGGAGCGGGACTAACGATCATTGGTCAGCCTGATGTTGAAAACATGAAGCTTGATAACCCGATAATCATCCCAAACATGCTTAGCTTTTTAACCTACAACAGGTGGAAGGCAGAAGTAAAGGGACTGAAAGAATATCCGCGTGAGCTTTGGCCGGATAATATTCCGCTATTGTATTACAGCTATCATATAATGGTCGGACTCGGTACAATTTTCATCGCGATTACAATGCTTGGTGTTTTTCTGTTATGGCGTAAAAAAGTTTTTACCGCAAGGTGGTATTTATGGATATTGATGCTTGCATTTCCCTTCCCCTACATCGCAAACACAACAGGCTGGATGACCGCTGAGCTTGGAAGGCAGCCCTGGCTCATTTACGGTCTGCTTAAAACAGATGATGGATTCTCAAGCAATGTAAGTTCAGGTAACGCACTTTTTACAACACTTGGTTTTGCGGGAATATATTTGATGGTTGGTTTATTGTTTATCATTCTGGTATTAAAGGAAATAAACGAGGGACCTGATCATGTGAAGAAATCGGCAGTAAAGACCCCACCCATCGCACCATAGGTGCGATTTCCCTCCCTTAGAAACAAGGCTTTCAGCCCAAAGGGGAGGGAGTGATATGCTTTAAAATTACTTTGCCATTCCATGTTTGCCGTTTTGGGGCGAAAGCTGAGACGATGTTTCAATAGATCACTAATTCAAGGATTCTGAATATTTAATTCAATAATTATAAACAGAGATACCCGCCTTCGCGGGTACTAAAGCTAAATGGAAACATTCTGGTTCATAGCGCTGGCATTTATGATAATCATGTACGTGATACTTGACGGATTTGATCTCGGCACGGGCATGTTCTATCTAAGCTCAGCCAAAAATGATAATGAACGCAGAACACTGCTTAACTCAATAGGTCCCGTGTGGGATGGCAACGAAGTATGGCTTATAGCCGCAGGCGGTTCGCTCTTTTTCGCATTCCCAAAACTCTATGCATCAAGCTTCAGCGGCTTTTACCTGCCATTAACAATTGTACTTTGGTTGTTAATTGGCAGGGCATTGGGAATCGAGCTGCGCAAACATGTTGATAACAAACTGTGGAAATCATTTTGGGATGTAGTTTTTTCAGTATCAAGCATAATGCTTGTAGTGTTCTTTGGAGCAGCACTGGGTAATATTATCCGCGGCGTTCCGCTTGAGGCAAACGGCTACTTCTTTGAAGCACTGTGGACAACTTTCACTGTTGTCCCCTATTCCGGCATACTGGACTGGTTTACTGTATTAATGTCAGTAGTTGCGGTTGCAACACTAATGGTACACGGCGCGAATTTCATTTCAATGAAAACCGCGGGTGAGCTTCAGTTGAGGGCAAGAAGTGTATCGAAGAAAGTGAATCCTCTCGTAATTCTGTTATCAATTCTGATGTTTGCAGCAACAACATATATCAGGCCAGAGCTGTGGCACAATTATTTTAATCACGTATGGGGATTCATTTTTCCAGTCACAGGTTTAGCCGGACTTGCGGGTATGCTCTACTTCAGAAGCAAAGATTCCGACGGCAAATCATTTGTTTCTTCAGCCGTATTTATTCTTGGAATGATGTCAGGCACTGCATTCGGGCTTTACCCAACCCTGCTGCATTCATCAATAAATCCGGCTTATAGTCTTACGATAACAAATTCAAGCGCAGGGAGCTACGGATTACAAGTTGGGCTGATCTGGTGGGTAATTGGAATGATACTTGCTTTGGGATACTTCGGTTATTTGTTCTATACTTTCAGGGGCAAGGTTGTTATAACAGAGGATTCAGAAGGATACTGATAACAATTAACAATTGGCAATGAACAGTTAACAATAGAAGGCAGTTGCCAGTTTGTAGGATTCATATTCCTTTACATAATTACTAATAAGAAAAATATTTTAAACGGGATTTTCGATGGCGAGGTCTTTATCGTCATCGGTCTCTTTGAATTTCTTTAATTCCGGATTCATTGCTTTATGCCGTGAAAGATAAGTGTAAATTGCAGGTACAATGAACAGTGTTAAGAATGTTGAAAAGATCAATCCACCTACAATTGCTATACCAAGCGATACACGGCTGCCGGCACCAATTCCAAGGGCAATTGGCAATGCACCAAGCGCTGAGGCGATACTTGTCATCATGATAGGCCTGAATCTCTGTACAGCGGCCTGGTCAACTGCTTCAACAATATTCAGACCTTCTTCCTTTTTCTGGTTGGCAAATTCAACAATAAGAATAGCATTCTTTGTAACAAGCCCTATAAGCATGATTATGCCTATCTGGCTGAATATATTCAGTGTCATACCGAATACCCATAGCGATAGCAGTGCGCCAAAGAGTGCAAGCGGAACTGTGAGCAGAATAATAAACGGGTCGATGAAGCTTTCGAACTGTGCGGCGAGTACAAGGTAAATAATAAGCAGGGCAAATACAAACGTGAAGAGCAATCCCGAAGAACTTTCTTCAAAATCTTTTGCCTGCCCCGTTAATGCTGTGTTAAACTCCGGAGGCAGCACATCTTTTGCTACACGGCGCATTGCGTTAATACCATCACCTAGCGTATATCCCGGTGCGAGTCCCGCGGAAATTGTTGCCGATGAATACCTGTTATATCTGAACCTTGTTGTCGGAGCCGCATGCTCTGTCAATGAAACAAGGTTATCCAACTGAATGAGCTCGTTGTTCTTATTTCTTACATAAAGATACTTCAGGTCATAAGGATTGTCGCGTTTATCCCTTGTAACCTGCCCCAAAACCTGGTATTGTTTACCTTCTTTTATAAAATAACCGAATCTCTGGCTTCCGAATGAAATCTGCAGAGTTGATGCCACATCACTGAATGATACACCAAGATCAGATGCTTTCTGTCTGTCGATAGTTAGATTGATCTCTGGTTTATTTATTTTCAGGTTAGCGTCAACAAAAGTAAGCTCAGGCTGTTTTTTGGCTTCCTCAAGGAATAACGGCATGAACTCTTCAAGCCTTTCAAATTCCGGTGCCTGCAGCACGAACTGTACTGGTGAACCGCCAAACCTGCTTCCTATTGTAGGCGGCTGGGAAGGAATTGCCCTGATACCTGTAATACTGTTAATATCCTTCGAAAGCTTATCATATATCTGCTGCTGTGTACGATCACGCTTATCAGGCGGCACAAGATACATGTTAATAAAACCGTTGTTTACCTGTCCCCCGCCGCCTACGTTTGTAATTGGTGTCTGTATCTCAGGAGTTGAAGTAATTACAACCTCAGAGAGGTCATCCATATACTTCTGCATATACTCAAATGTCGCACCTTCAGGCGCAGTAGCCTGAATTCTTATATTAGAGCGGTCTTCAAGCGGGGCAAGCTCACTTTTTAAAGCCGAGCCGGAAAGATAGATAAGCAGGCCCACAATTGCAATTATCACGAAGGCTAACCACCGCGCTTTCATAAAACCTGTAAGCATTCTTCTGTATAGATCTATCATCTTAACAAAGAATGGCTCAGTGGCATTATAGAACCAGTTATGCTTGCTGTGAGCTTTCAGCAGCCTGGAGCTCATCATCGGGGTCAAGGTTAATGCAACAAAAGCAGATACCAATACCGAACCGGCAATAACAACTGCAAATTCTTTGAACAACTTTCCTGTTGTACCTTCGAGGAACATAATAGGCAGGAAAACTGCAACCAGTGCAATAGTAATGGAAATAACAGCGAAGTATATTTCTTTGGAACCTTTATATGCTGCTTCAATGGGATTCATCCCTTCTTCAATTTTAGCATAAATATTTTCAAGCACAACAATAGCATCATCCACAACAAGGCCTATGGCCAGTATCATTCCAACCAGGGTAAGCACGTTTATGGAGTACCCCATAACATACATTATAAAGAAAGCTGAAATAATTGACGTTGGAATGGCAACTATTGGAATAAGCGTCGAGCGCCAGTCCCTTAAGAAAAGAAAGATTATCAGTATAACCAGCCCGAAAGCGATAAAGATAGTCTCTTCCACTTCGCTTATAGTAGTTCTGATGAATTCGGAAAAATCAAAACCTATTTCAAGATTATAATCAGGCGGGATATCTTTCTTAAGCTGTTCGTAACGTTTCATGAATTCATCGGAGATCTCAATAGCGTTGCCGCCGGGCTGCATTGTTACTGCAACACCTACGCCAAGCAAACCCGCACGCTTTAGGGATTGCCTTTCATTTTCAGGACCCAGGATTGCATAGCCGATATCTTTAAATCTTATTACCGTACCGTTTACTTCTTTCACTATAAGGTCATTAAATTCTTCAGCATTCTTCAGCCTGCCAAGCGTCCTTATAGTCAGTTCAGTCTTATCGCCTTCTATTCTGCCTGAAGGAAGCTCAACATTCTCTTTTTCAAGTGCGGTTCTTACATCAAGCGGAGTCAGTTTATATGCCGCAAGCTTTTCAGGGTCCAGCCACATCCTCATTGCATAACGGCGCTCCCCGAATATTCTTACAGAACTTACACCCGGTATTGTCTGAATTCGTTCTTTTATGACATTTGTTGCAAAAGCATTTACATCCAGAATATCTTTGGTATTGCTTTGCACATACATAAAAATGATCGGTGAGTCATCAGCATCTGATTTCTGAACGACCGGAGGGTCAACATCCTGCGGCAGATTCCTTAGTGATCTTGAAACACGATCCCTTACATCGTTAGAAGCATCTTCAAGATTACGCTCTAAGCTGAATTCAATTGTGATCTGGCTTGAGCCTTCACGGCTTTGTGAAGTTAAACTTTTTATGCCGTCAATACCGTTTAATGATTCTTCAAGCGGCTCGGTTATCTGCGTTTCTATTACTTCTGAATTTGCGCCGGGGTAATTTGTTGTTACTGTTACTATCGGAGGGTCAACGCTGGGGTACTCGCGTACTTCCAGGTAAGTGAATGCAACGATCCCGAAAATTATGATTATCAGAGAAAATACTATCGATAAAACGGGTCTGCGTATGGATGTTGCACTCAGGCTCATAGGCTAATTTACCTTCTCCACTTTTACAGGAGAATTATCTTTTATCCTGAGAATATTTGTTGTAACTATAGTATCGCCTGATTTTATTTTATCAGAAATTATCTCAACAAAAGCTTCTGTCCTTTCGCCTATTTCAACATCAGTCAACTTAGCTTTTCCATCCCTAATTACATAAACACTCTGTCCTTTTAATTTTGGGATCAGTGCTTCTGTCGGTATCATTATGGCATCTGTATTTTCACTTATCAAAAATGTAACATTGGCAAATGTACCGGGCATTAGTTTCTTGCTCTTATTATCGGTAACTGCTCTTAAAACAAGCGAGCGGGTGTTGTTTTCAACTTTTGGTTCATACGCATATACTTCTGCCTCAAAT
>JAUQWQ010000056.1 GCA_030835085.1 Ignavibacteria bacterium | reverse complement strand
TTACTTTGATGCTGTGCATGGCGATAGTCCTCTCTTATTGGTGAACGATTTCGCGGTCGTCACCTCAGAGTACTACTCGCCATGTCTATTTTCAAGACCAAAGTTCAACTAACTTTGAAACATCCCCCAATACCCCGAGCCCGTGGCGCGGCGTCAGGTGCAGCCGCTGGTTAGGCCGCTCTCTGCCACTCCAAATTTCACCCGGATTCGCGAACTGAATGGCATTGGGACTAGGTCTTAGGTCTGCGTTTCATCTGAACGACTGAAAAGTGAATCCGGTTACAAATGCTCCCCCAGAACTGCGCCTGACTATCCGTCAGCTCAAGGCCCGCCCCGCCGTCATCGGTTTCTAGCCAGATCCATAACGTCACCTCGCAGTGAGGGTCATCCTTGAGCGCGACAAATGCACTTCGTCTATGTTCGACCCGGGCTCGCAAGTAATCCAGATGTTTGTCAATGTCCTCGTTCGGCGATTCCAACTTCGGCGAGGCAACAGCCCAGAGATGAGAGGGCTTGGTGATCAGAGAACCCGAGTGAGACGATACCGACACCTCCCCCTTCTCGTGCATTCTGGTAGGCTTCAACCCGAGGCGCTCTCCTATCTCACTCGGGTCGAGATGTTCTGACGAAACAATCAGTTCGCAATGCGAAACGAATCGCAGCTCCTCCGAGGACACATGAACCCCTTTTATAATAGGACAGAACGTACCTGGAACCCGCCCGCCCCCTCATGATGGCGCATCAGTTTCGGAGCGGCCTAACGGATCGCGGCTCACCTGCGCCGCGAAACGAATGTATAATTGCAAGCAACCAAAACCTATAACAGACCCGGTCACGACCCCGTTGCCCCAGACGCGGCGACAGGTGCAGCCGCTGGTTAGGCAGCTCCACCTTCTACCCCCTCTTTGAGCACACTACAAATTGAATATGATACCCGCACGAACATTGGCCAGCGTGAGACTCCATCCGGTATTTTTACCGGAGGAGTGCGCCTCCTGCACGTTGGGAAGAGTCGAGGAACCCGTCATTTCGTAGGTCGTCCGCAATCCATCACTGTGTGTAATCTCATACATTGCACGACATTCTATCTCCGCAGTCACCCCGAAACCGTCAACTACATTCCCTCGAATACCTACAAGGGCTGCAGAACCAAAGGCTACCGTCCTGATGGAGGTATCGTCCGATGAATTCGCCTCATAGAAGGAATTGCCGGAACTATGGTAATCGGTCCGCTCATTGTATGTCGTTGCCGTCTTGGTGTATTGATAACTGACCGACGGGCCGATGCCCCAATATAGTGCAGCTCTCGAGTAGGCAGCAATGTCAAACAGTGCGAGTGGTGATACACCAATGTAGTGAGAGGAGGTCTCTGATTTCTGTGAGGATATTCTTTTCGTGTAATATGAAGTGACCGTGAATACATTGACATCCCCAGGCCCCGACGATTCCCCATAATGGATTGAAATGTCCACCCCAACGCGATAACGCGTTGACGCAGTGAGGTGACCAAGATAATTGACTCCTACTCCATTGTAGAGTTGAACCTGGATCGCTGATCGGAAAGGCATGATTTCTGCAATTGAATCGCGACTTTGGGCAAGGGAAGCTAACGGGGAGACCACCTGGCACAAGAGAATCAGAAATAGCCTGGTGAATTGGGCACTTCGCAACTTGACGATCATGAGATCCCCGAAGGATTGACTAGTGACTGCCGCCGATGGAGCTGCCTAACGGCTCGCGGCTCACCTGCGCCGCGAAACGACTGTTGTTTTGGAAACGCTGTTGTGTTCTTCTAACCGAAAACCCTCGTGTGACGAAGTGCCCAACCCCGAGCCCGTGGCGCGGCGTCAGGTGCAGCCGCTGGTTAGGCAGCGCCGATCGCGGGTGCGGAGCCTTGCCTAATTTCCCACTGTCCTCCACGCAACCACCACTCTCGGCGAACCGACTTACATGATCGAGTAGGCCCCGTTGCCAATGCCGGCCACCCGACCTTGGGTGCTGCCTGATACTGTGTTGACGCTAGCAGCGGCCCCGCGGAGCAACACTTGAGATCGCCGACGCCGAGCCGCCAATCCCGCCTGCCCGGATTCACCGAGCGGTCACGGAGCAACTACTGAGATCCTGCAACAGTGCGTAACCAATCTGGGTGCCGAAGAAGCAGGCAACGCCGCGTTGCCATGAGCACTGGCGTTGAAGAGAACCTCACTCGCTCACTGGCCGAGAGCGATGTCCCTCGACCTTGCCCGCTGGACTCTCCAGATGATGCGCGTGTGTAACACGCGCTGCCTAACGGATCGCGGCTCACCTGCGCCGCAAACGACTGCTGAATTGGAAACGTCAACCAACACTATAAATGACTAAGGTCAATACCCCGAGCCCGTGGCGCGGCGTCAGGTGCAGCCGCTGGTTAGGCGCGCCGATTGCGGGTGCGGAGCCTCCATTGATCTCCCTCTGTCGATGACCTGTTCCTCATCAGAACGAGGTCGATGATACAGCAGACCCC
>JAUQWQ010000055.1 GCA_030835085.1 Ignavibacteria bacterium | reverse complement strand
CCCTATACCCTCCTTATTTCATTGCAATAAAAATCAATTTTCAGTAATTTTGTAAATTACAACAAATTAAAACCAACCGAATGGCTAAAGGCTTAAACATTCTATATTGCACCAGCGAAGTTATGCCCTACAGCAAAACTGGCGGCTTAGCAGATGTATCGAACTCGTTGCCACAGGAACTCAACGCGGCAGGTCATGCCGTGAGGATAATCACCCCTAAATACGGCTCACTGGATGAAAGAAGGCTAAGGATCTATGAAATCAAGCGCCTTACCAACATAGAAGTGCCAATTGGCGATAAGATCGCCATTTGCAACATTAAATCTTCATTCATAGTATCGCCAAAGGGTAAAGTTCAGGTTTTTTTAATTGAAAATGAAGAGTATTTCGGCAAATCGAGTCCCTATGTGGATGAAAAGACCGGCAAAGATTACCCCGATAACGACGAGCGCTTTATATTTTTCAATCGCGCAGTTGTACAGGTTCTGGGTCTGCTGGGCTGGCAGCCAGATGTAATTCATTGTAATGACTGGCAGACAGGTTTAATTCCCGCTTACATCAAAACAATTTACGCAAAAGATCCCCTGCTTCAGAATGTAAAAAGCATTTTCACCATACATAACATAGCCTTTCAGGGTTTATTCCCGCACTCATCATTCTTAAAAAGCGGACTTCCTGAAAATATTTATAATGAGGAAGGCGTAGAGTATTACGATAAGTTCAGCATGCTGAAGACCGGCTTGGTTTACAGTGATGCCATCACAACGGTAAGCGAAAATTACGCCAAAGAAATAGCCACTACTCACGAGTATGGAATGGGTTTTGAAGGTTTACTGAAGAAAAGAAAAAAAGATCTCTACGGAATATTAAACGGTGTTGATTATACAGTATGGAATCCCGAGCGCGACAGTATTATTCCTTTCCGCTATACATCAAAAGAGCTTCCTTTGAAACGCGAAGATAAAAAAGCGCTATGCAAACACTTTGATCTGGAATACAACGCTGAAACCCCAATAATAGGTATCATCTCAAGACTATCTGACCAGAAAGGTTTTGATATAATCCAGAAGGCAATGCCTGAGCTGATGAAAGAAGAAGTACAGTTTGTACTTCTTGGCTCCGGCGATAAAACATTCCAGAAGTTCTTTGAAGGCGTTAAGAAAAAATATCCGAAAAAAGTCGGCGTTCACTTCGGTTTTTCTGAAGAGCTTGCTCATTTGATAGAAGCCGGAAGCGATATGTTTTTAATGCCCTCAAAATATGAGCCATGCGGCTTAAACCAGATGTACAGCTTAAAGTACGGCACAATACCTATAGTAAGGGCAACAGGCGGCCTGGCTGATACTATCACTGAATATAAGAACGGCAAGGGCAACGGCTTTGTGTTTGAAAAATACGACGCGGCAGAGCTGATGAAGACCATCAAACGCGCCATGAAACTTTTCACCAACCGCGAAGAATGGATAAAGCTTATAAGGATAGCAATGGCCTGCGATTACTCCTGGGAAATATCAGCTAAAAAGTACGTTGATCTTTACCGCTCAATAATGAAAAAAGGTTGAGCAATATAATTCACAAATAAATTATATTATTATTATAGGACAGTCAGCAATGCCTGTCCTGTTTTATTTAACACACAAAATTTTAACCGCAAACAGATTTGAACAAGGCTCTTTTTTTAGACCGTGACGGCACAATTGTAAAGGAAGTTCCCGGAAAAACCCCGGAAACTTTAGGATACCTGCTTACTGTTGAAGATGTAGAGCTCATAGAAGGCTCTGCCGCGGCAATTGCCCGGGCAAGAAAATCAGGATATAAGATCATCATCATAACTAATCAATCAGCGGTAGCCCGCGGCTGGCTTTCATTGGAAGAGCTTGACCGCATAAATCAGAAAATGTACGAAATGCTTCTGGAGGAAAATCCGGAAGCTATAATAGATGCCCTTTACTACTCACCATATCATAAAGATGGCATTGTAAAGGAATATGCAACACATCATGATTCCCGTAAACCCAATACCGGAATGATCATGCAGGCCAAAAAAGATCATAATATAGAGCTTGAAAGCTCCTGGATGATCGGTGATTCTTATTCCGATATGCAGACCGGTGTAAATGCAGGTTTACACAATATTTTAGTTGAAACCGGCTACGGAAAATCAGCACACAGGAAATGTCTTGATGAAAAAGTAAAAATTGACTTTATTGCATCAAATTTATCTGATGCTGTAAAATATATAGCAAAAACAGGCAAAAACTGACAATAATATGATCGTTGATGAACATTATTTGTCTAAAATTATACGAAAATTCAGAATTTAGATGACAAGCAAAAAACTAACAGCAGCTCTCTACAGCCTTTTAACCATAGTATCCCTTTCATTGTATACTATTGGATGCGCAGATGATCCTTCATCACTTGGACTCAATTTCATTCCCCCCGGTGAAACCACCGGTGTAAGGATATTTGATTCATATATTGATACAATGCCGATCACTTCCAATAACTCCAGGTTCTATGTAAACACATCGGGATCAAAAAACCTGATGGTTGGTAAAAGCGGCAGCTATGAATCAAAGGCATTGCTGAAGTTCGGCGACTTTGGTGATACCCGCGACAGCGCAACAGTATTATCAGCGAAGATGTATCTGAAATATAAAAATTATTATTTCCCCAATACTTCAGGAGACTCGCTGGGTCAGATAGCTTTTGATGTATATAAGATCAACGACTCACTGGATTTTTCAGCTATAACATATGATTCAGTAAACAGCAATACATTCGGTACAGTATCGCAGGGCAGCTATACCGGTACGCCAACAGGTGATACACAGGAAGTTGAAATAACACTTAATCCTGCGATGGTTGAAGACTGGCTTGATAATGCCGCTGACCCCAGCACTGCGCAGAATAACGGCATAGTACTTGCACCTAATGGTTCATCGGTCTGCATAAAAGGATTTTATTCAACCAACGAAGATGTATCAGTTGAGCCAAAACTTGTAATAATTTATACAAAGTATAACGAGACCGATACTTTCAGCACTTCTACATCCGATAACATTTCGCTGATTACCGCAGATATACCATCATCTTCTGAAACATTTACACTGCAGGCAGGGGTAAGTTACGTGCAGCAGATGATATTTGATCTTGGTCATATTCCGTCTACATCAACAATAAATGACGTTCAGTTATTCCTTACGCTTGATTCAGCTAATTCAATTTTCACATCACAGACAAGTTATAAAATACTTGGTCAGTTCATAAATGATTCTGCAGGATTGAAAACGGACCTTTTCACATTTTCGGGTGAGCCCTCCGGAGGGGGTAAGTATATGATGCGCCTGGTATCAACCGGTGCACCTTCACCGTTTGCAAGATGGCTTTCAGGAACTGCAAATTACGGTCTGCTGCTGTTTGCTGGCAACCAGACTATCAATCTTGATAAATATGTATTCTACAGGGAAACTGCATCAGACCCGCAGAACAGACCCAGGGTTGTTATCAAATATACACCGAGGGTCACACCATGATAAAGAAAAATTTTATGATGATAAATAATTCAGTTATAAAAATATCAGTAAAGCTCTTAATTTCGGTTTTGATCTTAAGTTCAGGCAGTGTGTTTTCGCAGGTAGATAAGAACGGGGGCTCCATTTACTCGCTCTTCGGTCTTGGTGAATTAAGCTACTCATCAAGCAACCGTACAGATGCAATGGGTATTATGGGTATTGCGCTTTATGGCGACTATACAAATTCCAATAATCCCGCCGCATGGACAAGGATACAGAATACTTTGTTCACTTCAAAATTCAACCTTGAAAACATCCGTTCAACCGATGGTATCAACAAATCCACAAGGACATACGGTAACTTCGAAGGTTTTGATCTTTCCATTCCGTTCAATAAAGGCAACGGGTGGATATTTAACCTCGGAATAAATAACTACAGTAATGTAAATTATGATACTTATTTTACAGGTACAGCCGATAATGAAAATTATACACAGACATACAGCGGTAACGGCGGCTTGAATAAATTCAACATAGGTTTTTCATATATCATATTCAGGTATTTAAGCTTCGGTGCACAGTTCAATTACGCATTCGGCAATATTAACAAATCGATCAATATTGATTTCGCAAATACCAGTCTTTTTGATACAAAGAACAGTTCATCAAATACAGTTAACGGATTCTTTTTCAATACAGGGCTTATCTTTCACGGCTTCGGAAAACTTTTCAACAACAAGAAGCTGGATAATATGACGCTTGGAGTTTATGTATCAACTCCAACTGAGTTCAATTCTAAAATAACAGGTAAATACAACCGATCAACCACATCAACGGATTCTGTGACATTAAGCGAAGGTAAGCTGAAAATTCCGCTGGCTTTTGGTGTAGGTATAGCAAATACTTTTAATAACAAGTTAACTGTTTCAGCGGATATGTATTACCAGAAATGGGATGACTATACCTTTTACGGTACCCACCCTTCTGAAATAAAGAACAGTATGAAAATAGGGGCAGGGCTTGAATATACGGCTTCAAAAAAGATCGAAGATCCGTTCTTAAGCCGTGTATCATACAGGCTTGGCGGCAGTTATACTGCAGATTACCTGAAGTTAAACGGGCAGGATATAAATATTCTGAGCGTAAGCGCAGGACTGTCATTACCTATCGGGAATTACAATTCACTGGACCTGTATGCAAAGTATAATATTAAAGGCAAAGAAACCAACGGGCTTATCAAAGATGAAGTATTCCGTTTCGGCGCTTCCGTTAAAATTGGTGAGTTCTGGTTCTTGCGTCCATCCGATGAGTTTTAAATTATGAATATGTTTTTTTGTGAATATGTAATTTATTAATACGAATCATTAAAATTTTTTAATCTAACTAACATTATTTAAAAATTTCTACACCACTTAATAACATTATATTATTATGACTCACTTACAGGATTTCGATCCGCAGATCTATAGCGCGATCAGGCATGAGCTTGAAAGGCAAAATGATAAATTAGAACTTATTGCATCAGAAAATTTTACAAGCATTGCTGTTATGCAGGCAATGGGCTCGGTAATGACAAATAAATACGCCGAAGGATATCCCGGAAAAAGATATTACGGCGGCTGTGAATATGTTGATATCGCAGAAAATGTTGCGCGTGACAGGGCTAAAGAGCTCTTTGGCGCTGAGTACGCAAACGTTCAGCCTCACTCAGGCTCCCAGGCAAATATGGCTGTTTACTTTGTATTGGTAAAACCCGGTGATAAGGTCATGGGTATGGATCTTTCTCACGGCGGCCACTTAACGCACGGTTCACCTGTTAATTTTTCAGGTAAATTGTATAACTTCACACAGTACGGCATTAACCCTGATACTGAAATGCTTGATTATGACATGATAGAAAAGGTCGTTTTGGAGCAGAAACCCAAAATGATAACAGTCGGCGCAAGCGCCTATTCAAGAAATATTGATTACAAAAAATTCCGTGAAATAGCCGATAAGGTAAATGCATTTCTGCTTGCTGATATAGCGCACCCGGCAGGGTTAATTGCAAAAGGTCTGTTAAATGACCCTATTCCCCATTGTCATGTTGTTACAACAACAACGCATAAAACCCTTCGCGGGCCGCGCGGCGGTATGATACTTATGGGAACGGATTTCGAAAATCCGTTCGGCTTAACAGCCCCAAAATCTGGCAGGACCAAAATGATGAGCGAACTTCTTGATTCAATGGTAATCCCCGGTATTCAGGGCGGACCGCTGATGCATGTAATTGCCGCAAAAGCAGTTGCATTCAAAGAAGCGCTGCAGGGAGATTTCAAAAAATACGCTGAGCAGGTTATCAAGAACGCAAAAGCGCTTTCAGACAAACTGACATCGTACGGATTCAAGATAATTTCAGGCGGCACAGATAACCATTTAATGCTTATTGACCTGCGCAACAAGAATATTACAGGAAAACAGGCACAGGAGCTTCTGGATGAAGTTGGAATTACCTGTAACAAGAATGCAGTACCGTTTGATGATAAGAGTCCGTTGATTACAAGCGGAATAAGGCTTGGAACACCCGCATTAACAACACGGGGCATGAATGAAAAGGATATGGAAAAAGTAGCTGAAATGATAAACGATATTATCACAAACCCGGGAAGCGAAGACGTAAAAAAGAGCGTACATAAAAAAATTGACGATTTAACAGGTGAATACCCGCTATACCCTGAGTTGTTTACCTGGTAATCTTTTTTATAATAAGATAAAAAATGATACTATCATTCATTGAAGGATCAATCATCAGTATAGAACCGGTTGAAATAAAAACCGGTGATAATCCATTCAGGCAAATTCAGTTTACCGAAAACCCTGAAGATAAAGAAATGTTATTACTTTCCGCCCGGGACCGGGATGATAATTCAGATACGAAAATGGATTGGAATGATTTTAAGGAACTAAATGATACCAATAGCGATGTCAATGAGGATAAAGAAGGTACAATTTTAGAGTTCAGGAGTACTGAACACGAACTTATTAATGAAGTTAAAGTAGATTTGAACTCAAGTGATACAGAAACCGAAAGTTCCATGACAATGAACTCATCTGAAATGGATGCATTCCGCAGAAAATATGATGAATTGATGAAACAGCTTGAAAAAGAACGATTTGAAAGGGAATTAAAGGCACGCGGCAGGTAGTTTATGGCAGAAAACGATGTATTGCCGGAAGAAAGCCAGCATGGCGATAACCAGCCGGGTGAAATGGGTTTCTGGGAACATCTTGAAGAGCTTAGATGGAGACTGATAAAAGCTGTAATTGGTGTTGTTATTGGCGGGATAATAGCTGCTGTTTTTATTGATTATATAATGAACGATTTCCTTTTAGCCCCTGCCACTAAAACAACTCCACCGCTTGAACTGATAAATCTGAAGCCATACGGCCAGCTTGTTCTTTATTTTGAGGTTATACTTGTTTGCGGTGTGATATTAAGCATACCCAATCTGTTTTACCAGCTATGGAAGTTCATAGAGCCGGGATTGCTGCCGGGTGAAAGAAGATATATTTCTTCAATTGTTATATTTTCATCCATTTGTTTCCTCGGGGGTATTTCATTCGCTTATTTTGTTATGCTTCCTACGGCGCTTAAGTTCTTTGCGGAGTTCGGTACAACGGCAATTACCAATAACATTGCCGTTGATGAATACTTCAGCTTCGTGATTTCTGTAATGCTTGCAGCAGGAATAGTATTTGAGCTTCCCATGATCTCCTTCTTTCTTTCTAAGATCGGGATACTTACCCCGAAGTTCATGAGAAAATACAGAAAGCATGCTATAATTATTATACTTATACTTGCGGGAATTTTAACACCAAGTCCCGATGTTACAAGCCAGTTATTGCTTGGTGTACCGCTGGTTATACTATATGAAATCAGTATTATTATTTCAAAGCTTTCACAGCCAAAAAAATCTGAATAACGTTATTATTTAAAAATGGATCTTGATCTTAAAAAAATATCTCAGCCTGTAGAAAATGAACTTGATGAATTCAGGATACATTTCAGGGAAGCTATTCGCTCAAAAGTAGCACTGGTTGATCTTGTCAGCAAGTATATTCTCAGGCAAAAAGGAAAAAAGATCCGTCCGATACTAGTGCTCCTTTCGGCAAAACTTTGCGGGGAAATTACGCCCAGAAGCTATACTGCCGCAACACTGGTTGAAATGCTGCATACTGCTACACTTATTCATGATGATGTAGTGGATGACGCAAAAACACGCCGCGGACTAGCATCTATTAACGCAGTTTGGAAAAACAAAATAGCCGTACTAATGGGCGATTTTATGCTCTCACGCGGCCTGCTGCTTGCGCTTGAAAATGATGAATGCGGATTCCTGAAGATTACCTCACGCGCTGTTAAGCGCATGAGCGAGGGGGAACTGCTGCAGATACAGAAGAACAGGAAGTTTGATGTAAACGAGGAAACATATTTCAGGATAATTTCCGATAAGACGGCATCGCTTATTAACGCATGCTGTGAGCTAGGCGCTGCCAGTACTTCGAAGGATAAAAATGAAGTGAAGCTTATGGGTGAATTCGGCGAGAACCTTGGAATTGCATTCCAGCTCCGCGATGACCTGCTGGACTACATAGGCAAGAAAAAAATTATGGGTAAATCCTCGGGAAGTGACTTAAAGGAAAAGAAGTTTACACTTCCTTTAATACACTCTCTTAACAATGCCACAAAAAAAGAAGCTAAAGATATTGTCAGCCTTGTTAAGAACGGCTCATACAGCAAAAGCAGAAGCATAGTTATGGATTTTATAAAAGAGCATAACGGAATAGAATATACAATAGATAAAACCACAGAATACTGCGCGACTGCGAAGAATAATCTCCAGTCATTTAAACCCTCCGAGACAAAAGACACTATGATAAAGTTCGTTGATTTTATCAGTGAGAGAGTTAACTAGCCTTTAAAGAAAAAGAGAAGCAATAAATGTCCCAAAAAATAACAGCAATTGTAGGCAGACCCAATGTAGGGAAATCATCCCTGTTTAACCGCCTTACGGGTAAAAAGAACGCTATAGTGCATGACCTGCCCGGAGTTACCCGTGACAGAAATTACGGCGAAGTTGAATGGAACGGGAAAAAGTTCTTCCTCATTGATACAGGCGGATATGTGCCCAACAGCAAAGATAAGTTTGAAGCCGCGATACGTGAACAAGTTAAGATATCAATCGATGAAGCTGATATTATTCTGTTTATAGTCGATGCGAAATCGGGTATTTCTCCGCTTGACCTTGAAATTGCGAAGCTGCTGAGACGTGAAGTGAACAAGGAAGAAAACAAACATAAGAAAGTAATTCTTGCCATCAATAAGGTTGATAGCGCAAAAGATGAGATCAGCAGAACTGATTTCTACAGGCTTGGGCTTGGGGAACCCGTTGAAGTATCAGCGATAGTAGGCAGAAGAACAGGAGACCTGCTGGATATTATCACGGAAGATATCTCCATTGAAAGCAATGAAGATGAAAACGATACTATAAAATTTTCAATTATCGGCAGACCTAATGTGGGCAAATCATCGCTGTCAAATGCGCTCACGCAGTCGAACCGAAACATTGTTACTGATATCCCCGGAACTACAAGGGATTCAATTGACACCATTATAAAGTACCACGGCCAGGATATCACATTAATTGATACCGCGGGCTTAAGGAAAAAATCCAGGATAAAGCGCGCGGAGAGCCTTGAATATTTTTCCGCACTCCGCACACACAGAAGCATTGAGCGCTGTGATGTGGCGATAATTGTAATTGACGCGACAACAATTATCAGCAAGCTTTCAAAATATGCTGATCCTTCAATGGCAATCTTTAAACTAAGCAAAGAAGATGTTGAGATAATAATCAAAGCCGGCGAACTTAAAAAAGGAATACTGATCGTTATTAACAAGTGGGATCTGATTGAAAAGGACACTCAGACTGCAAAGATATTTGAAGAAAAGGTTAAGGAACATTTGACCACGTACGATTACCTGCCGTTTATCTTCACTTCGGCAATCACCAAACAAAGGGTATCAAAAATAATTGAATCAGCGCTTGAGGTTTACAATGAAAGGGCACGTGAGATAAAAACCAGCGTTCTGAATGATAAACTTCTTCCGTATATTAAGCAAACACCTCCGCGCTCAAAAACGCACAAGGAGCTGAAGATAAACTACATTACACAGCTTAAACATTCACCGCCGGTCATAGGATTTTTCTGTAACCTGCCAAGTGAAATTGAAGTAAATTACAAACGATTTTTAGAACATAAAATAAGGGATGAATTCGGTTTTACGGGTGTACCGTTAACACTGGTATTTAAAGCAAAAAATAAAGAGCGAACTGAGTAGGTATAATTTTGATTCGGTAGCACAGACATTCCTGTCTGTGCTACATTGCTTTTGACTCTTCTCTATACAAAATATCAAATCAAAATAACCTTTCATTCAAAAACCAACCAATATAAGCCCAAGTATCTTCGGTAATTCGGGCTTTTATCGGATTATTGAACATATATTCCAGTTTCTCGTTAAATTCCTTTTCGTCTCTGATTATTCTGTCAAATGACTCTTCCTGCCATAAACTGCCTTTTGATTTTCTGAGTTTATTGATCCTGTTTGCAGATACACCCTTAATGCCCTTCATAATTTCAGAAAGTGAATAATTGTCAAATGGCTTTAGTATTAAATGAGCATGGTTATTCATTACAACTGCCGCATACAGATCATAAAATTTGCTATCACCTTCAATCAAGTGGTTTTTAACAAGTAATATCTCAACATCATTTAATTTTCCGGTAATTAAGTTAAATGTAATGAAATAAACTGAATCCGGAAATACCCAATGTGGCAGATTTCGTTTAGTAATTTTCAGCATGGGTGGTTATAAATTTGTTCATGCACAGACAGGAATGTCTGTGCTACTAATTATTGATATATTTCAATTCACAACAATTTCATTCTGCAGTTCATCATCATTATCAGCCCCTGCTCTTGTTGGGAATTCCCTCGACAACACTTCACCCATTTCGGCAATTAATGCTAAAACTCCCGCGGAATAATTCTTATTCCGGAATTCATCTTTCAGCTTTTCTTCCATTTTGTTCCATGTATCATCCGGTATCTTCGCATAAATGCCTTCATCGGCAATAATATCAAAATAACGTTCTTCAAATATCAGGAAAACAAGTACACCCGTGCGCTCTTTCGTCTTGTATACTTCAAGCCTTTCGAAATCTTTCATGGCAAGCTCATGGTTTGAATACAGCTTTTCAAGCAATGATTTTTTATTCCTGAAACTGAGCACAATTTCTCCAACAGTATTCCTTTCAACGGCATCAGCTGCTGACTGAATATCCTTCAGCTCATCTTCAGAAAAATAATTATTTATCCACTGCTTATTACTCATGTATTTATAATATCTGATATCTGGTATTTATTATTTGATATTTGAATGTTACCATGACCCGCTTGATCCCCCGCCTCCGAATGAGCCGCCGCCGCCCGAAAATCCGCCGCCGCTCCACCCGCTTGAACTTCCCGAAGACCATCCGCTTCCGCTGCCGCCTGTCCACCACCAATTGTTAGAACCTTTCTTGCCTTTGTTCCAGCCGAATATCTTAGAAATTATCGGCATAACAAATATAAAGAAGAAGATGAATACAAATATTATAATCGGGAATGGTACACAGCAAATCCCCGCACCTGAGCCTTCATCATCTGAATCTTTATCGGCAGTATATTCACCCTTGGTTGCCTGAATAATTGCATCAACTCCGGCATTTATACCTTCAAAAAAGTTACCTTTTTTGAATTGCGGGGTTATTTCTTTTCGTATTATCTGGCTTGAAAGTGCATCTGTTAATGCGCCTTCAAGTCCGTAACCCACTTCGATCCTTAACTTCCTGTCATCCTTAGCAATATAGAGCAGTACACCGTTATTTTTGCTCTTCTGCCCTATTCCGTTCTGTTCAGCCAGCTCATATGAGCGGTCCTCAACTGAATTACCATCGAGCGATGGTTCCATCCAAACCACAAGCTGGTTGGAGGTTTCCTTTTCGAATGCAGCAAGCTTTGATTCCAGTGATTTTAGTTGCGTTGATGTAAGAGTTCCGGTTTTATCTGTAACATAGGTCTTAACCTGGTCCTGTGATGCTATAGATTTTGATCTCTGCGCGTATACACCCTGCATAAAAAGCAGAGCTATCAAAATCAGCAGGTAATATTTAGCCAGTTTCAGATTCATAGCTCCAAATTTATCAGTATTAGCTAAATATTAAAACATAATAAAAAAGCCCCGAAAATATTCAGGGCTAAAGCAATGAAAGCAGATTCATATCACTTTATAAGCAGCATTTTTTTTGTTTGCCTGAAATCTCCCGCTTCAATAGTATAAAAATATATTCCGGATGCATATTTCGAAGCATCAAAAGTAATTGTATATTCACCCGCCTGTTTAAACCCTTCAAACAGAACCATTACTTCATTTCCCAATATGTCAAAAATTCTTAGATTAACCATTTCAGCTTTAGGCAGCATAAAATTTATTTTAGTTGTTGGATTAAACGGATTTGGATAGTTTTGCAGCAGTTTATATTTAGCGGGAATCTCCCCGCCTTCGTTATGTATGCCAATAATACCCTGATTTTCAACCGCAGTAATAAACCTGTTACCGGCAACATTTAAATACATATCCGTTACACCTGATGGCCATTTTATTATTATTGTATCAATCACCGTAGCATTACCCAAACCAAGCTCAACATTAAGGCTGTTTTGCGCGTTGTAACCTGTTTGTCCTGATATCTCCCTGGTTTGCTTCACGCGCACTCCGTTTATAATTGCTGATGCTATAACCCGTGTTCCAATTGCGGAGCGGTTGGAGATCACTCCTTTGCAATAAATATTAATCCAGTTGTTAGGTGTCCCGTTGTTTCTGAATAGGAAATTATTCTGCTGAACGGGCTGATTGCCGTTGGCAACGTAGAGGTCAATATCTCCATCCAGGTCATAATCACCCCATGTTGCGCCGTTCGATCTGCCCCCGCTGTTAACAATATCGCCGGTTGTAATCTTAGTGAAGGTACCATTTCCGTTATTGTTATAAAGGAATTCGTTTTGGTCATTATCATTGGAAACGAACAGGTCGAGGTCACCGTCATTGTCATAGTCACCCCAGGCCGAACCAACAGAAGCGCCTCCATCATTGACAATTTCGCCGGTTGTAATTTTTGTAAATGTTCCGGTTCCCTCATTTCTGTAAAGGAAGTTGTTTTCCGTAAAATAATTTGTTACAAAAAGGTCAAGGTCACCATCGTTATCATAATCACCCCAGCTTGCGCCGGTGGAATTGCCTCCGTCATTTACTATATTACCCGTAGTGATTTTTGTAAATGTACCATCACCGTTATTTTTGTACAGAAAGTTGTTCTCTCCGGCTGTAAAATTAGCGTTAGCTATAAATAGATCCGGGAAACCGTCGTTATCATAATCACCCCACACGCAGTTCAGTGAATTTCCGCCATCATTTACAATCGCCCCGGTTGTAATTTTTGTGAATGAACCATCACCATTACCTTTATATAAAAAATTATTCCTGTTGTAATTAGCAGTATAGATATCCAGCTTGCCGTCTTTATCATAATCTACGGAGCTGCTTCCCCATGAATTGCCTATTTCATTCACGAAAGTGCCTGTTGTTACTTTTGTGAATGTGCCATCACCATTATTGGTGTAGAAAAAGTTATTCTGGCTGGCAGATGAACCGCCATTTACAACAAATATATCAGGGAAGCCGTCGTTGTTATAATCACCAATTGATGCGCCGTATGAAAAACCGCCATCGTTCACAAGTGCGCCCGTAGTAATTTTGGTAAAATTGCCGCTGCCGTCATTCCTGAATAAAATGTTATTCTGATTAGTAATGTTAGCGGCAAACATATCAAGCAGGCCGTCATTGTTGTAATCAAACCAATAAACGCCTTCGGTATACGCGCCATCACTGACAATTGCGCCCGTAGTAACTTTTGTGAAAGTCACCTGCGCGTTTGCATTACCAATAATGGAAACAATAGCGATAAGTAATAAAATACTTTTCATATTTTAATGGAAATAAATTTATGAAATTACATTTTTAAGATGTAGTTATGGAGAGGGCGGCAATGTTTGAAGCAATCAAATATAAACAAATACAATAATTAAGAAAAGAGTATTAGATGTTAATACTCATCCATGCTTTTAATTTCAAGCTGCTCCAGTTTATATTTAAAGATTGAATTAACAAATAAAACTGCGATCTTAAGGTTATTTATAAGCGGAATGTTGTAATCAATTGCCTTGCGCCGCATTATGTAGCCATCGCGCATTGATTTGTGCTCATGTTTCATCGATTGCGTATTTATCACAAGGTCGAATTTCTTCTTTTCGAGCATTGAAAGTATGTTGGGGTTCTTCTTCTCGTTAATTTTATACACCAACTTTGATTTTACCTTATGCTCTTTCAGTAAAGCATGAGTATTTGTTGTTGCATAAATTGTGAAACCCATTTCATTGAGTTTTCTTGCGCTGTCTAAGAACTCAATTTTATCTTCAAGATCACCCAGCGTAAGCAATATATTTTGTTTTGGCAGCCTGAAGCCTGTTGATAACAGTGACTTCAGGAAAGCTTCTTCCATTGATTCACCAAAGCAGGCAACTTCACCTGTTGAGGACATTTCAACTCCCAAAATAGGATCAGCGCCGCTTAAGCGGCTGAAGGAAAATTGGGGAGCTTTTACAACAATGTGGTCAAGGTCAAGCGTTTTATAATCACCTTTAATATCATGCCCCAGAATTGATTTTACCGCAAAATCGATAAAATTGTAATTTGTTGCCTTTGAAATGAAGGGGAACGAACGGCTTGCTCTTAAGTTACACTCAATAACCTTAACTTTATTTTCTTTTGCAAGATACTGAATGTTAAATGGACCCGTTATTTTTAATTCTTTTACAATAGCCTTTGTGATTCGTTTAACCTGGTGTACTGTTTCAAAGTATAATTTCTGCGGGGGAATCGCAAGCGTAGCATCACCTGAATGTACACCGGCATTTTCAACATGCTCGCTGATTGCATAAATGATAAGTTCGCCATTCTGACCAACACCATCTATTTCAATTTCCTTTGCGCCCTCTTCAAATTTGGATATAACCACAGGGAAGTCCTTTGAAATCTGTGCATGCTCCTTGATATACTCTTCAAGTGACCGGTCATCGTTGCAGACCTTCATCGCAGTGCCTGAGAGCACATATGATGGTCTGATAAGTACCGGGTAACCTATCCGGTTAGAGAACTTCTTAGCCTGCTTTAAGTCAGCAAGCTCCTGCCATACGGGCTGGTCAATTTCCAGTCTATCAAGTATTGAAGAAAACTTATTCCTGTCCTCGCATTTATCTATTGAGTGCGGTGATGTGCCGAGTATCCACGCGTTATTTTCATGAAGCTTTAATGCAAGATTATTAGGTATCTGCCCGCCCATTGAAATGATTATGCCAAGCGGCTTTTCAAATTCATAGATATCCAGTACACGCTCAAGACTTAATTCTTCAAAGTATAATTTATCGCAAATATCATAATCAGTGCTCACGGTCTCAGGGTTATAATTTACCATTATAACCTTGTATCCAAGCTTACGCAGGATCTTAGCCGTGGTTACACAGCACCAGTCAAATTCAACCGAAGAGCCTATTTTATAAGGACCCGAACCGAGTATCATGATCTTCTTCTTATCAGTCTCTTTTGTTTCTTCAATATCATGCGTATCACCGTGATATGTTGAGTACAGGTAGTTCGTCTCCGCGGGATATTCAGCAGCAAGTGTATCTATCTGCTTGAATACAGGCATCACACCAAGTGATTTCCTGATTATCCTTATCTCATCTTCATCTGCGCCAACCAGCAGTCCGATTTGTTTATCTGAATATCCGAGCTTCTTTGCTTCAAGCAGAAAATCTGCAGTAATATTTTCTTTTGTAGTTGCTAGTTTTCTGAAGTTATCGATATTTCTTATCTGGAAAAGGAACCACTTATCTATCTTAGACATGTTGTGCACTTCATCAACGGAATAACCATCTCTTAAAGCGCGTGAAATTGCAAACAGCCTGCGCGGCGTTGGGGTAATTATATCCTGTTTGATAGTCTGGGTCTTTGATTTATTGAGCACCAGCCCGAACTTACCTACCTGAAGCATTCTAATAGCCTTTTGCAGCACCTCAGGGAAACTTCTGCCGATAGCCATCACTTCACCAACGGATTTCATCTTGCTGCCAATTTCTTCTTCAACCCTGGGGAATTTTGCAAGGTCCCACCTTGGAATTTTGAGTGCAACGTAATCCAGAGCAGGCTCAAAACATGAATATGTTTTTTTGGTGATGGAGTTTTCAAGCTCAGTAAGCTTATACCCAAGGGAAAGCTTAGCTGCGATATATGCCAACGGGTAACCTGTTACCTTAGATGCAAGCGCAGATGAGCGTGAAAGCCTTGCGTTAACTTCAATAACGCGGTAATCAAACTCACCGGTTTCACTTACTGATCTTGGATTAAGCGCAAACTGTATATTGCACTCACCCATTATTTTAAAATGCCTTATAGTTTTAATTGATATATCCCGAAGTTGGTGATATTCAGCGTTTGAAAGGGTCTGCGAAGGCGCAATTACAATACTTTCACCTGTATGCACGCCTAATGGATCAAAATTTTCCATATTGCAAACAGTAATACAGTTATCCGCAGAGTCACGCACTACTTCATACTCAATTTCTTTCCATCCGCGAAGGTCTTCTTCTATCAGTACCTGCGGAGAATATGAAAAGGCTTCCTGCAGGGCTTTGGTGATCTCTTTTTCATTGTTTGCAAATCCTGAGCCTAAGCCGCCTAGAGTAAATCCCGCTCTTAATATTACAGGGTAACCGACTTCCTTTGCAGCTTTAAGACCTTCTTTAACGCTGCGCACAGCTTTGCTGATTGGTGTGCGAACTTTTATCTTGTTCAGCTCTTTTACAAAAAGCTCCCTGTCCTCGGTCTTGTTGATTGAATCAACCTGTGTACCCAGAACCTGCACATTATATTTTTTTAATATGCCAAGCCTGTTGAGCTCAAGTCCGCAATTAAGAGCTGTTTGTCCACCAAAGCCAAGTAAAATACCTTCGGGTTTTTCTTTTTTTATGATCTGTTCAACAAAGTAGGGATTAACCGGCAGAAGGTAGACTTTATCAGCAAGATCAATATCAGTCTGCACCGTTGCAATATTCGGGTTAACGAGAATAACCGTCTTGCCTTCTTCTTTGAGCGCTTTAATAGCCTGTGAACCTGAATAATCAAACTCACCTGCTTCGCCTATCTTCAGCGCGCCTGAACCAAGGAGCAATATTTTATTTATTTCTGTCAAATTTATATGTAATCATTTTTTACCACAGAGAGCACAGAGGTTTCACTGAGTTCTCAGAGATCATAATATTAATCTTTTTATACCATTTACCAACTTTGTAACATTAAAGTTTATCAGAAGTCCCAGCTTACAGCCGGAAAGCTTCAGGTAGGTTAAAACCTGAGCTTTATGTACATCTGTTAATGACTCACAAGATTTTATTTCAACAATTAGTTTGTTTTCTACAAACAGATCGACCCGATAACCACATTCCAATAAAACACCATAATATTTTAAAGGCAGTGGTTTCTGTTTCTCAGCATAAATACCACTCTTGTTAAGTTCAAAACATAAGCATTCTTCATAAGCTGATTCTAACAATCCTGGTCCTAATTCCGTATGAACTTTAATAGCACATCCAATAACCTTTTCAGTTAATTTATTGTCAACTAAAATATTTTCTGTGTACTCTGTGTTCAACTCAGTGTTCTCTGTGGTTATATCTTTAAATTAAGTCTATAAATTTATCAAACAGCCAGGCTGTATCATTGGGACCAGGTGATGACTCAGGGTGGAACTGCACTGCAAAGAACGGCTTTGAATTATGCTTAACGCCTTCGTTGGTTCCATCGTTATTATTAATGAACCACTCAGAC
>JAUQWQ010000054.1 GCA_030835085.1 Ignavibacteria bacterium | reverse complement strand
CGGCAAGGGCGAAGTTTGGGTGGTCCAGGCGAGGCTTCTGCAACGCTTACATCTGCCCGCAGCCAGCCGCTCGCTCGCCGCGCTCGTCAAGCGAACGGCTGCGTCCGGGCCTGCGATTCTGCTCGATACCGGCACCGAAGGCGGGGACTATGTGACTTCTGTTCTGCCGGACTTCTACAACTCGCTTGGACTTTCGTTCCTTACGCTGGGGGAGGTCGTAGCCGCCGAGCAGGGCCTCCGCGCCTTCGAACCTGTCGCCGCGCCCAAGTCGGACCAGAGCGTCTTGGAGGGACGAGGGCCTGCGATGATGGCGGCTTTCCTGAAGAAGAAGGTCGATGCAGCGGCCTCGCGCCCCATCCCAAGCTCTGTGGCCGAGTTCGAAATCGAGCGGGAGCGGCGTCGAAAAGAACTGATGCGAGGTCTCGGCTTAGACCCCCTACCTCCCCGAACGCCGCTCAACGCCCAGGTCACCGGTGTCGTCCAACGGGCGGGGTATCGGATTGAGAAGCTGCTCTTCGAGAGCCGCCCCCAGTTTTTCGTTACGGCGAATCTCTACGTTCCCGACCCTCTGCCTCAAGGAAAGCTGCCCGTGATCGTGAACCCCCATGGTCATTGGCAGCACAAGAAGCAAGAGCCGGTCGTGCAAACGCGGGCTATCTCTCAAGCTCTCGCCGGATACCTCGCCGTAGTGGTGGACTCGCCGGGCCATAGCTTCGAGGGCGGCGCGCCCGTCGAACGGAGGTATGCAGGCTCCCATAACGACCTCCGGCTGCTGTTGGGTTCGATGAACACGACATCGGTGTATGTTTGGGACCTGGTCCGCACGCTCGACTACCTCGAAACCCGGCCTGAGGCCGACATGACGCGAGTCGGAATCACCGGCGCTTCGGGAGGCGGGTTGGCCGCGACCTATGCTTTCGCCGCCGAGCCCCGCTTCGCTTGCGCCGTCCCGGTGGTGTACGCGTCAAGCCTCGAGGTCAACGCCAACAACGGGTGTCTCTGCAATCATGTGCCGGCCACGCTCCAAGTCGGAGATCGCGCCGACGTGCTCGCGATCCGGGCGCCTAAGCCGGTGTTCGTCATCGGGGCGCAGGATGATCCCGAGTTTCCGCCCGAGGGCACGAAACGCACTGGCGAGAAACTCAAGGGGACCTACGCGCTATTCGGTAAGGAAGACCTCTCGCAGTACCGCGTGTTCGACGGGCCGCACGATTACAACCGAGCGATGCGGGAGGCTGCCCTCGGGTTTTTCGACCTTCACCTCCGCGGGCGCGGCAACGGTGCGCCGGTCCCTGAGCCAACGATTCAGCCCGAGCCTGCGGGGTCTGAATCGCTTCGAGTCGTAGCAGGGGAGATCGAAGGCAGGTCGATGTTGGATTTGGCTCGGGAGGCTCTCACGGCGGCCCCTCCGACGACCTGGGACGCCACGGTGGCCCTCAACGGCGGATTGCCGTCGCCGGTTCCGATGGACTGGACGGAGGAGCGTTCGAAGGAAGGCAAGGTTTACGCGTCGTTCGTATCGGAGCCAGGTCTGAGGGTTCCCGCAGTCATCTGGACGCCGGGGACTCAGGCGAGAGCGGTTGTCGTCCTCATCAGCGAAGGTGGCAAGGTGCGGGCCCAGCAGGAGTTCGACGTGGAGCGGCTTCTGCAATCGGGCCTTGCGGTGATGGCGATCGACGTGCGGGGGTTCGGGGAGTTGCCGGGACTCGATGCCAGGTTGATGGCGTATCTCGGAACTGCGGACCCGTTCGCAATGGCTTGGGATGCGGCAAGGGCATCGGTCGCCGCCCGGCGTTTCGCGAATCGGGTTGTGCTCGCCGGAACGGGAACCGCCGCATCGCAGATCGTCCTTTTTGCTGCCCTCATGGAACCGACCATCGACCGGGCTTTGGGCCTCGAGGGCCTGAGGGGTTTTGCGGACGCCTTCGAAGCCAACGTGCCCACGTACTCGGTCATGCCTCGCGCGAACCTGTCCGCGTCGCTCGCAACTCTCCGACAGAAGGTCGGGGCGCGCGGCGCCTGGACGTTCCTTGGCGATCGGCCCCTCGACCCCACCGATGCCGTGCTCGACCTCCTGCGACCCTAACCACCATGTCCGAGCTCCGCTACCACCCCTTCCTCGAAACGTGGGTTATGACCGCGACGCACAGGCAGGACCGAACATTCCTGCCTCCGCTGGATTTCTGTCCGCTCTGCCCCACTCAGGCGGGGGGCTTTCCCACGGAAATCCCTGCCGAGGACTTCGACATCGTCGTGTTCGAGAACCGTTTTCCCTCGTTGCGTCGAAACCCGGAACCGCCCGCAGTCGAAGGCCTTGCGATGGCCCCTGTCCGTCCCAGCAGCGGAGTCTGTGAGGTTGTGGTGTACACGTCCGACCATGCGGGCAGCTTTGCCGAACTCTCGCTGCCCAAAGTGGAGCGCCTCGTGCGGGTTTGGAAGGATCGCTACACCGAGCTTTCCTCGATCCCAGAGGTGGAGTACGTCTTCATCTTTGAAAACAAGGGGCGAGAAATCGGCGTGACTCTCAGCCATCCTCATGGCCAGATCTACGCTTACCCCTACATCCCGGCTACGCTCGCCCAGGAACTGGCCTCGGAGCGCAACTATTGGGAGGCGACGGGTACGACGCTTTGGGACGACTGGTTGGGGGCCGAGCTTTCGGACGGTCGAAGGGTGATCGCCGAGGACTCCGAGTTCGTCGCAGTCGTGCCGTACTTCGCTCGGTATCCCTATGAGGTCTGGGTCGTGGCCAGGCGCGGAGTTCGATCACTCGCGGGGGCCGACGAGGCGACTTTGGACGCCCTCGCGGAGGCGCTTCGCAAGGTGGCTCGCGCTTATGACCGGCTCTTCGGGTTCTCGCTGCCCTACGTGATGGCGATGCACCAAGAGCCCGCCGCAGCGGGGTACGAATTCGCCCGCCTTCATGTGGAGTTCTATCCGCCGCACCGGACGCACGATAAGCTGAAGTACCTTGCCGGAAGCGAGGCCGGCGCAGGGGCGTTCATCAACGATACGCTCCCCGAGTCCAGCGCTGCCCGCCTCCGCGCGTGCGTGGAGTAGGTTGGGAGATTACTACAGATGAGCTGTATGTCGCCTTCCCCTTCGCACTTCTGGACCCTTACGCAACTTGCTGAAGCTTGGAGGAGGGCCGTTTGGTCGTCATCGGAACCTTAC
>JAUQWQ010000053.1 GCA_030835085.1 Ignavibacteria bacterium | reverse complement strand
AGGTAGGTTGAGTCAACACTTGGTGAGTACCATTCTATATTCTGTTCACTTGCTGCAATTCTCATTATCTTAGCACCACTGGCATCACTTAAATCGGTAACCTCTTTGTCTTTTTCATCAACTTTTTTATCTTCGGTTGTGGTCTCAGTGGTTTCATCATTATCTTCCTCGGTACGTGAAGCAGGGAAACATCCCGTTAAGTATATACTTAACGAAAAAATGAGTGATATATATAGTAATTTTCTATTTTTCATAACCTGTATAATTATATACGTTATACCAAAATAACTTAAAGATTATATTTAAACAAATGGTTAATATCCCGTAATTTGGGTATAATAAAAAAGCCCCATTTTTCTTCAAAATGAGGCAAAAAATCAACCTTAAGAATCTATTTACTTTATCTTTGGTAATATTGCCTTTAAAAAATCATCCGGTGAGCGGTTAGACTGAGTATTGTAAAATATTATAGCGGTAATGCCGGTTTTTGGCGAGTGCACTGAAATATTGTGGAATCCCGGATAAGAACCATTATGACCTATATACATATCACCAAGTATGAACATACCGAAACAATATTTCAAACCGTCTCTTTCCAGTCCAGGTTTCATTCTTTCAATCATAAGCTCTTTACTTATGAGTGTGCCCTCAGCCAGCGCTTTCAGATAAATCTTAAGATCTTCAATTGTTGATACCATAGCACCCGCTGCCCAGCCCCAGCTTGGATTGTATTTTGTGGTAACATCAACCAGCGGATAAACCCAGGTGCCGTCGTCTTCTCCATATCCTTCGGGGTGTTGTCCCCATATTTCCGGAACCTCGGGGAAATCAGTATTCTTCATACCTAACTTATCTGTAATACGAGTTTTTATTTCATATGGTAATGAGTTACCCGTTATCTTCTCGATTATCATACCAATTAAGGTTGTATTGGTATTGCTGTAATGCCAGCCCTTGCCGGGCTCAAAATAAGTTCCGTTTCGAATTGATACTTCAACAAGCTCTTCAGGCTTCCATAGCTTTTTAGGGTGTGCCTGCATTGAATCATCAAACTCTTTGGCTTCGCTGTAGTTATACAGACCGCTTGTCATATCACCAAGCATTCTGATAGTTATATTTTTTGCATTCGGAAGATTTGGAAAGTACTTCTCTATTGACTCATCAAGCGTTAGCTTTTTTTCATCTACCAGCTGAAGTATTACTGTGCAGGTGTAGGTCTTGGTCAGACTTCCTATTCTGAAACGGAAATCAGTAACCATGGGAGCTTTTGTATCAATATTGGCAAGTCCTTTGGATTTTTCATAAATAACTTTATCACCTTTTGTAATGCTGATAATCATTCCGGGCTGAAGTGCTGTAGTTAACATCGAATCAGAATAATGCTCAATAAAACCGGTAAGCTGGCTATAATCCTGCGAATGTACAGGAATAATAATCAGGCATATTACTGCCATGGTCATTAAAATGATCTTGTTCATTTTGAAGTATTTATTTATGAAATGTTAACTTAAATTTTCAAACAGGAAATCGCTTTGAACAGGTTTACCGGATTCATCAAAGCTGGTATTAAACTCACCAATTTTTTTAAAGCCATACTTTGCAAGAAACTCAGAAATTTCAGGAAATAGTGCCTGACCCTTATAAAGCTCAATGTAAGAACACTCAGAATATATATATTTTATACGGCTGAAAAGCTCTATGCTGCCTTTCAATACACTGAGCTCAAAACCCTGAACATCAATTTTTATAAGTACAGGGGAAATAAGTTCATCAATGGAAAGTGCATCGCTCAGCTTTTTCATGGTTATTTTTTCAACTCCCACTTCATATGTACCGGGGAACATTTCATTCTGCTTTTCGCCGATTGGCAGAAGTGAAGAGGAATCTTCGCGGTGGGATATGTGAATTTCAGCTTCCCCTGTTTCATCGCTTATGGCAAACGGGAAAAGTTTGATATTACTATCATCAACAAACACCTTTTTAAATATTTCAGCAGGATGTGAAAGCGGTTCAAATGAATATATTTTAGCGTTCGGAAAACATTTCCTTGCTGCCAGGGCAAACTGCCCTTTATTTGCGCCAATATCTATAACTGTATTGCAATGCAGTGTTTTCAGTACAGCTTCATGCTCAATACCCGCTGCTACGCCGTTTAAGGCAGCCTTGCGGTATGATGAGTTTCCGAAAACTTTTATAAATTTATTTAGTTTCTTGATCAAAAATCAGATTTTTTATTTTTGGGAGTTTAAAAATACCGATTAATGTTTGAATTAAAAATTGAAATTAAAATGAACGATCTTAGCATAATAAAAAAGCCATCCTAAAATTCAGGATGGCTTATTTTGCTTTAATGGAGAATATATGATATTAAAGCTATGGGTACAACAAGTTATTTCTTTTCGTCATCAACTACTTCGAAGTCGGCATTTTCAACCTTTTTGTCATCAGGCTGCTGGCCTTCTGCGCCGGCATTTGGATTTGCCTGCTCTTCGCCGCCTGCTCCCGGTGTACCGGTTGCCTGGCTGTACATCTGGGTTGATGCTTCATTCCATGCCGCGTTCAATGCTTCGGTGGCTGATTTTATCTCATCGGTATTCGTTCCCTTTGCAGCTTCTTTAAGTCTGCCAAGAGCCGATTCAAGCTTGCCCTTCATATCAGGTGTAAGCTTTTCGCCGAATTCCTTCATCTGTTTTTCAGTCTGGAATATCAAACTATCAGCATGGTTCTTAGTATCAACTTCTTCGCGTTTTCTCTTATCTTCGCCTTCATGTTCTTTTGCATCTTTTCTCATCTTTTCAACTTCCGCGTCGCTTAATCCGCTGGAGTGGGTTATTTTTATTGACTGCTCTTTTCCGGATGCTTTATCCTTTGCGGCAACGTGAAGTATACCGTTTGCGTCAATATCAAATGTAACTTCTATCTGCGGTATGCCGCGCGGAGCAGGCGGAATTCCGTCTAAATGGAATCTTCCGATAGTCCTGTTATCCTGCGCCATTGGACGCTCACCCTGAAGTATATGTATTTCAACTGAAGGCTGGTTATCTGATGCTGTTGAATATACTTCAGTTTTCTTTGTAGGTATTGTAGTATTGGCATCAATCATTTTTGTCATAACTCCGCCAAGAGTTTCAATTCCAAGTGAAAGCGGTGTAACATCAAGCAGCAATACATCTTTAACATCACCGGTTAAAACGCCGCCCTGTATAGCTGCGCCTATTGCCACAACTTCATCGGGATTAACGCCTTTATGCGGTTCTTTTTTGAAAAAGTTCTTAACTGCTTCCTGTACTTTGGGGATTCTTGTTGAACCGCCGACTAAAATTACTTCGTCAATCTGGTCAACTGAAAATCCTGAATCAGCAAGCGCTTTTTTGCATGGTTCCATTGTCCTTTGAATAAGGTCATCAACAAGCTGTTCAAACTTGGCGCGTGTTACCGTCATATCAATGTGTTTTGGCACACCGTCAATTGCGGTAATGTACGGAAGCTTAACATCGGCCTGTGTCTGGCTTGAAAGGTCACATTTAACTCTTTCAGCTTCAACTTTTAATCTCTGTAAAGCCATCGGGTCCTTACGAAGGTCAATTCCTTCGAGCTTCTGGAATTCTTCTGCAAGATAGTCCATAAGCCTCTGGTCAAAATCATCACCGCCTAAGTGTGTATCACCGTTGGTTGATTTAACCTGGAAGTTGCCTGTACCTTCGATATCATATAATTCTAAAATGGAAATATCAAATGTACCTCCGCCAAGATCATATACAGCTACTTTTTCATCTTTTTTCTTCTTGTCAAGTCCGTATGCAAGCGCTGCTGCAGTAGGCTCGTTGATAATTCTTTTTACTTCAAGCCCTGCAATTTTTCCTGCATCTGTAGTAGCCTGTCTTTGAGCGTCATTAAAGTATGCCGGCACTGTAATAACAGCTTCGGTAACCTTCTGGCCCAGATAATCTTCTGCGGTTTGTTTCATTTTCTGAAGTACCATCGCTGAGATTTCGGGTGGTGAATAAACCCTGTCACCAATCTCAACTCTTGCAGTATCATTTTCGCCTTTAACAACTTTATATGATACTTTAGATATCTCGCTTGTTACTTCGTCGTACCTTCTGCCCATAAATCTCTTTATGGATGATACTGTGTTCTGCGGATTTGTGACTGACTGCCTCTTTGCTGCCTGTCCCACAAGGCGCTCGCCGCCTTTAGTGAAAGCAACGACAGAAGGTGTAGTCCTGTGTCCTTCCGCATTAGGAATTACAACCGGGTCACTGCCTTCCATTACGGCAACTACCGAGTTTGTCGTTCCTAAATCGATTCCGATAATTTTTCCCATAGTTTTTATTCTTTCTGTTTTGTTTAAATACGATCAATCATAAATAACCGTATCATTTTATTATTATTATTAAAACTTCTTATTTACTTAATTCTTCAAATTCATCAAGTGCTTCATTTTTTTCAGGTATATCCATTTCTGAAGCCATTTTAAAAAGCTCTTTTGAAATTTCTAAACTTTTTAAACTGTCTTCGGTTTTTCCCTGTGATTGAAGTATCAATCCTTCTTCTTTTAGTATCCTTGCTGCGCAATATATCTTTTCAGCTTCTGATTCTTTATTCTGATTGAAAACATATTTAATTCCTGCCGGTCCCAATAACCTTAAATTTTCCAATCCGAATCCTGTAACAAGTATGCTGAGATTATTAAGCTCAATTCTCGCATCAGTGTAGTTTTTCATTTCACGTTTTAGGATTATCTTAGCCATAGCTTTGATAAAATCCTCTATCATCCGCATTATATAATCTTTCCTGAACATAATTTACTTAAGGTACAAAGCTTTTTCGGAGTAATCTATCAGCGCTTTGTGTTTCTTAAGTATATCGGCGCCTATTACACCATCAATTCTGCCGGAGCCATTTTTTTTAAGAGTGCTATTTACATGAGAAAGATCAATTGCAATGAGTGCTGCTTTTTTGATCTGAAATCCCTTCAGGTCAATTATGTTTCCTATGCTCTTCCTGGTCTTTAAAGCTGAATTCCCGAGTCCTCCGGCATCTTTTGATGCTTTATTGCTGAATTTCAGCAAAAACTTCCCGGAAACAGCTTCATCAACAACAGTGTGCGAAGCCCCCGTATCAAGAATAAAATTTCCGACTGTACCGTTAATTTTAATATTTAACTTAAAGTGACCAGCTCCGTTATTTCTAAGGAAAATTTTGTGATACCCCTGTTTTTTGAGAACTGTACTTAAAGTATTTTTCAATGTATTTTCCTTAAAAATAAAACTCTTTCATAAAATCAGCGCCGGAGGACCATCAACTCCGGCGCCTGATAATACTAAAGCAAGTTTCTGCCTTATTTACATCAATTAACCAAATAATAACTAACTACGAAACAATTTTATGAAACTTACTTAATCTCGATCTGTTTTTCAACGATCTTAGCTTCTTCTGTTTTCGGCAGTGTGATATTCAAAACGCCTTCTTTATAATCAGCGGATATCTTATCATAAATTACTTCTGCAGGAAGTGTGAAGCTTCTTGAAAATGCTCCGTAATTTCTTTCTATCCTGTAGTAATTTTTCTTTTCATCTTTCTGCTCTGATTTCTTTTCACCGCTGATAGTCAAAACATCTCCTACCAGGTTGATCTTAATATCATTCTTATCAACACCGGGTACTTCTGCATGAACATATAAATTTTCATTATCTTCAGTAACATCAACCCTGGGTGTAAATGCATTATTGCCAAACGGTTTAATGCCCCAATCACCGTTAAAAGGTGAATCAAAATCTTCAAAGAACTTCTTAATTTTCTTATCGATGTTTGAAAGTTCTGATGCGGGTCTGAATTTTACTAATGTCATTTTTAAAATCTCCTTTTATATTTGATTAATATTTTTTTACTAACATACACTACATATACAATAGCCGTGCCAAACTTTTTTGTTGTTTAAATGAAAATTTCACGGTATATCCTTTTGCGGGTTTTGTCAAAAAGTACATAGGTATTGGCATTTTTTCCACATTTATGAAATATTTTACAACATGTGTGAAATTTTGTCACTGCTTGATTTTCAATTAATTATTGTTTTATTTTGTATATCTGATACAAACTAAAACACTACTGAAATGCAAAAGGATATATTATATAGTAACAAAGCACCTGAACCAATCGGCCCGTACTCACAGGGAATTTATGTTAGCTGGGATAACAGACAGCAAATGTTATATACATCGGGTCAGGTTGCAATCGATCCGGAAACAGGAAATTTCATTTCCGGTGATATAAAAGAACAAACCCGCCAGGTAATGGAAAATCTTTCAGCCTTATTAAAAGAAGGAAAAAGTGACTTCAAAAAAGTCATTAAGACAACTGTTTTTATCAAAAATATGGATGATTTTGCAGCAATGAATGAGGTGTATGCAGAATACTTTGGCGAATCAAAACCGGCACGCTCAACCGTTGAAGTTTCAAGGCTTCCAAAAGACGCTTTGGTAGAAATAGAATTGATAGCATATATCTGATTGCTGCACAACGGAAGTATAATCAGACTGCGGCAGTCTGATATCACTGTTTATTTTCAACGCAAATAATTACTGGCTTTTCGGATTTTCTATAAAGTTTTTATTAGTTAAGTTTGTATATAATTAACCTATTAAAAATCCTATGCCTACAGATATAATGGAAGTAAAAGAAAAGACTCTTAGGGTCTCGAAGATGGCTGAGACTTTAATTGCATCAGAAATAATTAAACTCGCCGGCGAGATAAATGAGAAGATCAAGCAGGGTGAAAAGATTTATAATTTAACCATAGGTGATTTCGACCCGAAAGTTTTCCCCATACCGGCAGAACTTGAAGAAGAGATCATCAAAGCATATACAAACCACGAAACAAACTATCCGCCTGCAGACGGGATGCTTGAAACACGCAAGGCAGTATCGAATTTCTTAAAGGAAAAAGAGGGTGTTGAGTACAATCCCGCAACTGAGATTCTAATGTCAGCAGGCGCAAGACCGCTTATATACGCAACATACCAGACCCTGGTTCAACCGGGTGATACGGTTATTTTCCCGGTACCTTCATGGAATAATAATCATTACACGCACCTCTCTCATGCAAAGAAAATTGAGATAATGGCAACGCCTGAAAATCATTTTATGCCGACAGCCGCGGACCTGAAGCCTCATTTAAAAGGTGCTGCACTGGTTGCGTTATGTTCACCGCTGAATCCGACAGGTACGACGTTTTCAAGGAAGGATCTTGAGGAGATTTGCGAACTGATAATTGAAGAGAACCATTCACGCAGCGCGGACGAAAAACCGCTTTACTTAATGTATGACCAGATATACTGGGTATTAACATATGGCGATACTGAACATTATAACCCGGTATCACTTATTCCTGAAATGAAAAATTACACAATTTTCATTGACGGGCTTTCAAAAGCATTTGCTGCTACAGGCGTAAGAGTAGGCTGGTCAGTCGGACCCGCACGCGTTATTGGAAAAATGAAATCAATTCTTTCTCATCTTGGCGCATGGGCACCAAAAGCTGAGCAGGTTGCAACGGCGAAATATCTAGCAAGAAAAGAAGATGTTGATAACTATCTTACCGGATTTAAAAAAGAAATTCACGATAGACTTGACGGTTTTTACGACGGCTTTATGGCTTTAAAAAATGAAGGCTTTAATGTTGATGCAATTGCGCCGCAGGCTGCTATTTACTTAACGGTTCAGTTTGCACTGCATGGAAAGAAAAAAGAAGACGGTACTATACTTGCAACAACAAAGGATATTACCAAATACCTGCTTGAAGAAGCACGTGTAGCCATTGTTCCTTTTTCAGCTTTCGGTGATGATGAAAACTCATCATGGTACCGCTTATCTGTAGGTACATGCAGGCTTGAAGAAGTAAACAAAGTAATTGAAAGCTTAAGAAAAGCATTAGGAAAATTGAAATAGTTTTTAAGAAAACCGTAAAATGATCCATCCAGTGATTTTATGTCGCTGGATGGATTTTGTTTTTCACTTATATTGTGGCAGTTTTTCTCACGCTGCTATCTAAAGATTCTAAATTGAATTCATTTAGCAAAAAAAGGAGCCTGACCGGCTCCTTTTTTACAATACATTTCTGCCGAACTTCTATCCTATAATGACCGGTCCCCAGGTATTTCTGAAGCCCGCTGTTGTTTGTTTTGTTTTGTTCATTTTTTGTCTCCTTAATGTTTTACCCAAATTTTTTATCTGTACAAAGATATTCTTCATACACAGGGGATTCAAAGAGACTTTAAAAACGAACTAAACATTGCTAAATTGTTGTAATTTAAAAAAAAGTGCATTTTTGGCACTTTTTTGAGGTTTTGGGGAAACAAATACTAATCATGGAATTATTAAGATTTTGAACCAAATTGTCAGAAATTTGAAGTGATAAACACAAAGCTCATAAATATTCTAAGGACTTTTTCCAAAAGCGAACTCCAGGAATTTGAAAAATTTATCGGTTCGCCCTACTATAATAAGGGAAGAAACTACCTTCCCCTGCTTGTTCAAATAAGCAAGTTTTATCCGAAGTTTGATGATGAAACGCTTACCCATGAATATGTCTATCAAAAACTTTACCCCGGGAAAAAATTTAACAAACAGATCATATGGAATATGACATCATCTTTGCAGCAGATGGCGGAAGAATTTTTGATAAGTTCATCACTGAATAAGAATAAATTCATTAAGAACAGCCTTCTTGCAGATGAATTCCTGAACCGAAGACTTGCTTCATTCCAGCAAAAAAAACTTGATGAAATGGAAAAGGCTCTTGAAAAGATCGGCATAAGTGATAATTACTTTAAGTATAAAAATGAGCTTGAAAGCGGCAGGATGTCATTCCACTTCCTTGAAGATACTCAGCATTTACTATCAAAACATATCATTAAAAAGGGCGAGTATGCAATACTTGATATGCTGCGCCAGTTATCATCTGTAATAAATGATATAAATGCCAATGCATTCATGTTCAATGCAAAATTTGACGTGAATATTCCATATTCATTTGTGTCGGCTATCGATATGGAAAGTGTGATCAGGTATGCCAGAGAAAACAAATTTGAAGATTCAGATATCATGGAAATGCTTTACTGTTCAATTATGACTGTAATAAAGGGCAAAGAAGAGAAATATTTCCTGAGACTCAAAGAACTGTTTGAGCTTAATATAGAAAGATTTTCTGATAATGAAAAACTCTCTTGGATAACAACCCTTTCCAATTACTGTACTTTAAGGGGAAATGAAGGCGAAAAAAAATACAGGGAGTATCTTTTTGATCTGAATAGACTGGAGCTGAAAGTCGGGTACAGTAATAACAACAAACACCTTTCTAAAATACTTTTCATACAGATACTCAGAAATGCGCTTTCGATCAATAAGACTGACTGGGCGCCGGAATACATTGAAGAATATTCCCAAAGGCTGAGGTCATCCTATCAGAAACCGATGAAAGCGCTTGCACTGGCATATCTGAATCTGAAACTAAGAAAATATAATTCAGTACTTGACAATCTGAAAGATGTGAAGTTTATTGATGTAAGAGATAAAATGTATGTTAAATCATTATATCTAAGGACTTATTTCGAAACCCGTGAATTTGAACTTTTAAGATACCAGGTAGATTCAGCCAAACACTTCATTTCATCAACAGTTTCATTGAGCGAAAAGACAAGAATCAATTTCCTGAGGTTTCTTAACTATCTGGCTAACCTTGTAACAGCCATTGAAAACAAAGATACCACCGAAATTGGTATTATAGAAAGTAAAATAACTGCTGACCCGGAACTTCCTTTTGGAGAGTGGCTGCTATTAAAAATAGAAGAATTAAAATAAGCAGTAACCCGGCCGGATTCAGCAGCCGGGGAACTATTCACTGAACAATTCTTACTTTACAAGCACCATTTTTTTAGTTTCCATAAATCCTTCTGTATCCAGCTTATAGAAATACACACCGCCTGCAAAATTCAGAGCATTCCAGTCAGCATTATACGTTCCTGCATTCAGATTCCCATTCACCAGAGTCACAACTTCTCTGCCAAGCATATCATAGACCGTAAGTTTAACAGGTCCGGCTTTAGGCAGCTGAAATGTAATTTTGGTCACAGGATTAAATGGATTTGGATAATTCTGCGAAAGAGAAAAATGCTGCGGCATTTCACCGGAAATTGCCTGAATGCCTATTGGATTTGTTCCTATCACAAAATTAAGTGACCA
>JAUQWQ010000052.1 GCA_030835085.1 Ignavibacteria bacterium | reverse complement strand
GAGGACTCTGCGGGTTGAAATAAATATATATCGTGCTGTTACGTTTTATTAGAAATCTGAAAGATTAACATATCGCTCCTACGGAGCTCTGTAAACTGGACTCAAATCAATGCTACAAACATACCGCTCCTATCGGAGCTCAACAATCGGTATTATTTGAATATACCTGTTGTGCCCCAAATAGGTAAACAAGGCATAACAAGCGGGAGAATTTAAGTGATGTTATATCAGCTGCTCTAGCTGGGCTTCGGTTTCTACAAGGACTTCGCGGGCTTTGGAGCCGTCGAAGGGTCCGACAACATTTGCGGATTCAAGCTCATCAACAATGCGCGCAGCGCGGGCGTAGCCGATTTTTAATTTACGCTGCAGCAAAGATACTGAGCCCTGCTGGTATCTCACAATAATTCTTGCCGCTTCTTCAAACAGGTCGTCTCTATCATAGCTTTCATCATACGCTTTCTTTTTCTTCTGGTTCACAGAAGGAAGCTCATAGTTACGGGTAAACCCTTTTTGTTTGCCAATATACTCGGCGACCCTTTCAACTTCTTCACCTGATATATAGGGACTCTGTATCCTGATAGGCTTACCAACGCCGGGCGGTGTATAGAGCATATCACCTTTGCCAAGCAGAGTTTCCGCGCCGTTCATATCAAGTATTGTGCGGGAATCCACCTTTGAATTCACAAGGTACGCTATCCTTGCCGGGAAGTTGGCTTTTATAACGCCGGTTATAACATCAACCGAGGGTCTTTGTGTAGCAAGTATTAAATGTATCCCAACGGCGCGGGCAAGCTGCGCAAGCCTTGCGATAGGTTCTTCAACTTCGCGCGCGGCAGTTATCATTAAGTCAGCAAGCTCATCAATGATAACTATAATATAGGGCATCTTGCCGTGTTTTATGTTTTCATCATCTTTCAGCCTGCCATCTTTAAACTTCTTGTTGTAGTCTGCAATGTTACGGACAGTCGCGTTAGCAAGCCTCTCGTAACGTTTTTCCATTTCTATTTCCAGACCCTTAAGCGCCATCACCGCATTCTGCGGTATTGTGATAATTTTTTCAGCGTAATCTTTTGATATAGCAAGGTAATGGTTCTTTAGCTGGTCGTACAGATTAAGCTCGATCTTTTTGGGATCGATAAGTATAAACTTAAGATCAGTTGGGTGCAGTTTATAAAGCAGGCTTGTTACAATTACGTTTATACCAACACTCTTACCTGAGCCTGTTGAACCTGCAACAAGCAGGTGCGGCATTTTTGCAAGGTCATCAACAAATACATCACCTGAAATTGTTTTGCCAAGCGCAATTGGCAGCGCGTGGGTTGATTCCGCAAACTTCTTTGAGCCTACTACGCTTCTTATCTTAACCGTTACGGGATTGTGATTCGGAATTTCAACTCCAACTGTGCCTTTGCCGGGTATTGGTATTATCATCCTGATACCTTTTGCCTTCATGGCAAGCGCGATATCATCCTGCAGGCTTTCAATTCGGCTAAGCTTAACATCTTCCGCGGGTACAAGCTCATAAAGTGTAACCACTGGACCCGGGGTTGCGATAACTTTTTCTATCTTCACTCCAAAATTCAGCAGCTTTGCCTGAAGCAGTCTGCCGTTTTCCTTAAGCTCTTCATCACTTATAACATCAAGCTCTTCTTTTAAGGGTTCATCAAGCAGGTCAAGCGGCGGCAGCTTGTAATCCTCAAGTAATTCCACGGGGAAAACTGTTTCCTCTGCAGGTTCATCGGGGATAACATCGCCTATCTGCGGCCTTTTGTTTGATACTTTTACCGGCGGAATAACTTCGCCCGAATCCGTTTCAGGAATAACCTTTTCAACTTCAAGCGGCAGGTCAGCCGGCAAAACTTCTTTGACCGGTGGTTTTGCTTTCGGTTTGGGCTCAACAATCATTTCGTTATCAACCGGGCGGTTTATCTTGGTATCTTTAATAACCGGTTCATCATCTGAGATTTCATCATCTTTAATGAACTTTTTGGATTTGACAATTTTTTCGCGTTCACCGCGGATCATATCACGTTTGGATTCACGCTGTTTCTCTTCCTCGCGTTTTTCTTTCATCTCTTCCATTGAAGAGCGGAATTTCTCGCGGAAAGATTCGATAAGCATTTTAAGCCGTGCAAATGATTTCGCTATATCACGGTCAACAAGCAGGAAACCGAAAATTGCCACCAGCCCGAAAAGAAGAATATAGCTGCCAAGCGAGCCAAGCATGAGGTAGAAAATTGATGAGAAATACTCACCGCTTGTGCCAACAAGTGTGTATGGAATTTTATCAACGCCAAGCGTGGTTCTGAACATTCCGAAAAGCGCTGAGGAAAATATCATAAGGAAGAGCATGTACACCGATAGCTGCATCAAAGAAAGCAAACTGCGTTTGCGCATCATTTGTATGCCGAAAATTATGAACAGCACGGGAATGATAAGCGAAAAATAACCGAATGCGCCGCGTACGAATACGCCGGAAATAACAACACCTATTATACCAAGCCAGTTTGAAGTTGTGAAGTTCGAAGACTGGTTCTCTTTTTTAAAAAGCTCGGTGATGCTGAGTGATTCAAGGCGGGTTTCATCTGCGGCAGAATAGGAGATAATGCTGAGAACTATCAGTACGCTGAATATAATGAGAAAGAAGCCGAGTATCTGCTTTTTGTTCGAGATAGGCAATCCCTCTTCAAATTTCCGGGAAGATTGTGCAGAGCTGCCCCTGCTCTCTCTACGGGAGGGACTTTTTTTATCCTTAATCCTGCTGATAGTCTGTTAGCTGTTTAATTATTTATAAATAAAAAATATTTCCTCAAAAAAGAAAGATACGCCGAAAGAACAAAACCGGCGCCGGCAATTAACCGGCGCTTTTTTGAGATACTTTTTTCATCGTAAGTTTAGGGTCTGAAGCAAACGCTTCGATCGATTTTATAACACCATTCCTTAACACAGGAAGCATATTGTATTTATCAACTTCGCCGCAGGCTGCAAGGTCATCACTGAACCCAAGCGATACAAGGAACTGGCCGTGCTCTGAATCATGCAGCATTTTGCTTATATCATTTTTGTACGCCGAGTACAGCTTTGAGGCACCGCGCGAGGAATCGGTAAGTATGTACTTCCCTCTTCCGGCAAGTTTTTTAAGCCTGCTCACAAGCATACCTCCGCAAACGGTATCTTCCAGTGAGAACTCGCCGTTTGTACCCGCGCAGAGGATTATAAAATCCTCATTAAGCTCAAGCAGGTAATTTGCAACGCGCTCCATATTCACAAAGCCAAGCACAACGCAGTTGTGCGCAAACTTGGATTTTATGAGTGAAGGCGTACCATTTGTACTGTGGAACACAAGTATTTTTCCTTTTACGGTTTCTTCACTGTATTCCTTAATTGAGTTGCCAAGGTTGAAACCCTGTATAATTTTGGCGTTCTTCTCACCGCATAAAAGGGCCTGCCCCTCGGAGTTCCTGCCTATCATTCCCGCCGAAGCGATGCTATCGGTGGGTATAATTTCTTTTGCCCCGTTTGAAAGTCCCGTTATCATGGTTGTGGATGTTCTTAGAACATCTATTACCACAACATTTTTATCTTTAAGAACAAGCTCTGATTCAACATAATCATGCGCAAAATACAAGCTTATCTTAAGGGGTTTGGGATCATCCGTCTTGTGATCCTCAGATCTGTTACCTGATATTTCCATTAATTCTTAACTGCTTTTAACCTTTCGTTTTAGATACAGCTCAAATAAACACTGTTTATTCTTTTCCAACAAACGGAATTTTCACAACTTCCGCGTCAATAAGATCGTTTCTTACTTTAATTTTTATTTTTGATCCCGGTGCTGAGTATTTTGTTTCGACATACCCAAGCCCGATATTCTTGTTTAAGCAGGGTGAAATACTGCCGCTTGTAACATGACCTATTTTTTTGCCGTCAGCATGTATTTCATACCCGTGTCTTGCGGCAAGCCTGCCTTCCACTATAAAGCCTGCAAGTTTTCTTGCGGAGCCGTTTGCGAGCTCTGAATCAACTTTTGCTTTTCCGTTGAAATCACCCTTTTTAGGTTTTGTTATCCATCCAAGACCGGCTTCGATGGTATTGGTTGTTTTATCTATATCATTCCCATATAAACAATATCCTGCTTCAAGTCTTAATGTATCACGCGCACCCAGGCCTATGGGCTTTATATTGAACTCCTCACCTGCTTTAAAGATCTCTTTCCAGATCTTTTCTGAAGTTGCCTTATCAGATGGTATGTATATCTCAAATCCAATTCCTTCGCCTGTATAACCGGTACGTGAAATTATCGCATCAACTCCCGCAATTTTGCCTTCGGCGAAAGTGTAATATTTCATCGGGGTAAGATCTGTATCAGTAAGCTTCTGCAGTGTTTTAATTGCATTCTTACCCTGAACTGCAAGCAGCGAAAAATCATCGCTGCGGTTAGTAAGCTCAACATCAAATCCTGCTTTGTTTGAAGCAAGCCAGTTGAAATCTTTTTCAATATTTGAAGCATTTACCACCAGCATGAAAAAATCGCCGTAGCAGTAAACCAGGAGGTCATCAACAACGCCTCCATCTTCATAACACATTGCTGAATACTGCACTTTGCCCGGTGTAAGCTTTGAAGCGTCGTTAGTTGTGCATTTCTGTATGAATGCGAGGGCATCTTTTCCCTTAACGAAGAACTCGCCCATATGAGAAACATCAAATACGCCAACTGAGTTGCGAACTGCCATGTGCTCGGCAATGATCCCGTCATATTGTACGGGCATTTCAAAGCCGGCGAAATCCACTATTTTAGCATTGTATGCTTTGTGTAAATCGTAAAAAGCTGTTTGTTTAGCCAAAGTTATACTGTGACTCTCTTTCTTGTTTGTTTATTCTTTGAATTAGATTTTACTGCGGGCTTAATACTGAAATATCCCGATTTCATTGTCGTAGGAACAGGAATCTTTTCGCCATTTAATATCATACCTTCAATATGAAATTCAATAGCTTCTTTGATCAACTTCTCTGTTTCAGTCTTTGTTTTACCAGCGGCTGCACATCCCGGAAGATCAGGTACATATGCGCTGTAATTGTTTTTGCCCTGTTCAATGATATATAGGTACTTCACTCTCATTTTAAACCTGCTTGTTTTAAAATACTATTTAATGTTTTTGGGTTCATATCGACACTTGGTTTTCCGGCAATCGTTACTGTCCCTTTTTTACTGTTATGATGGAATTGTCTGTGGCTTCCTTTTATCCGCACAACAAACCATCCATCTTTTTCAACCAGTTTGATAATATCTTTAACTTTCAATTATTGAAAACTTTTATCCCTGGTTCTTTTTCCAGTCAGCAAGGAATTTTTCCAGACCGAGATCGGTCAACGGATGTTTCACAAGCTGTTTAATAACGTTGAACGGTATAGTGCATATATCAGCACCAATTAAACATGAATCAACAAAATGCATAGGGTGGCGAACGCTTGCAACAAGAATTTCGGTTTCATAGCCGTAGTTGCCGTATATCTGTACTATCTGCTCAATTAACTGCATGCCATCGGTTGAGATGTCATCAAGTCTGCCGATAAACGGACTGATAATAGTAGCGCCCGCTTTTGCAGCCAAGACTGCCTGCGATGGCGAGAAGCATAATGTTACATTTGTGCGTATGCCTTCATCTGCAAATGTTTTTACGGCTTTGAGGCCTTCCATTATTAACGGAACCTTAACATAAATGTTGGGCGCAATCTTTGAAAGCTCTCTGCCTTCTTTTAAAATTCCTTCATAATCTGTTGAAACAACTTCCGCGCTCACGGGACCGCTTACCATTTTGCATATTTCTTCATAGGTCTTACGGACATCTTTGTGTCCTTCTTTGGCCATCAATGAGGGATTGGTTGTAACACCATCCAGAATACCAAAACTTGCAGCTTCTTTTATCTCGTTTAAATTAGCGGTATCAATGAATATTTTCATAAGAAATTCCTTTAAATTATTTGATTATCTACAAATATAGCTAAAATTTAGGGTCTTTTCAATTTAATGAGTGGTGACAAAATCAGTGGTGATGCCCGTATAATATGTTCAAAATCCACATTAATACAAGAAATAACACGGGAATATACCATAATTTAAGTGCGGGCTTTTTGAGGACTATTTTCTTTTTCAAGATAGCAAGAAATAAAACCGTAAAGAAAAAGAAACCAAAGATTAGATAGAATATTAATCCCAGTGGATTGTAATAAAAGCTTAGTGTTAAATAATGCCACCCCTTTGGTATATCAGTAATGCAGGAAAACACTCTGCCGGTTCCGCAAAAAGGACAAGGCACACCTGTAAACGTTAACAAGGGACAGCCGTTAACACTTTCAACACCGGCAACATCATTTAAAAATGATTTTAAGGGCGCGAAGTATACGTTAATTAATCCCAGTGCCATGAGCAGCAAAAGTATGTAGATCGTTTTTCTGCTTTGCTGCGGGGTGGTTTGGGATATGTAGAAATATTTGTTATTGGACAAAATAGACTATTTCAAAAAGAATTTAATATTATAAAACACACCCCGGCGCTTAAGCGCTACCCCTCTCAAGAGGGGAATTTAACAATGTCAATCAAATATGTGTAAAGTATTTATACTTTGTTCCGGCGTTTGTTAAATATTGATGCGACAAGCAGGCCGCCAATTGGACCGAAGATACAATGCGAAATTATGCGCGAAAATAATTCGACACCTATCATAATGGGGCTAAAACCATTCTTCTGGTAATCTTCATACACTGTGCGGAGCATTTTTTCTGATTCAGGCGGAATACTGAAGCCCCACTGCTCTGTCATTTTATAAACAAGCTCTACGGGATTCTGTTTGGCGATCATCATAATTGTGGTTGAAAATATCACGTACACGATGGCGGAAATTATTCCGGCTAAGAGTCCTATCATGATACCGTCCTTGTTCTGGATGAACTGTCCTGATTTTTCAAGCTGTCGCGCGTAATACCACGTGCCTGCGGCACCGCCCAGGATAATTCCCGCGCAGCATAACAGGTTCAGCATATTAAGCACAGGAAAAATGGAAATGAATACCATTAGGAAAGAACTGATCAAAACAGGTGTAAATTTACTTGGATGGTTCATATTTTGGACCTCAACCCCAGCCCCTCTCCTACTTACAATCCCGCTAAGCAGAAAAGCGGGACGGCAGACTGCGCCGGAGGGGGCTATGTGGGATAAATTGTTTATATAAAAAAGCAGTTTTACTTCTTCGGTATCACATCAGGGGGAGTGAAGTACTCATAAAATACCCTGATGGTTCCCGGAATAATGAAAAACGGCAGCACGACACCGATAACTGCGCCCGTAATTTCACGGGTAATGAATGAATTCTTCTGTACATCTGCAATATCGAGCCCAACATCCAGAAGCATGAGTCCGACAGGTATAAACAACCAGAACAAAGAAGGCAGATCGATATTACTCATCTTGCGGATGAACGGATATAAAATCACTCCAAGCAAAAATGCAAAATATATAGCTGTGCATCGCGAGCATACGCCGAGCTTTTCGCCGAAAAGATGATGAGAGCGCTCGCTTACCTGGTGGCATGACTTTGAATAGAAGGAATAAATTCCTTCGGAAATATCACCTGTAATTCCTTCATTGCCCGCCCAGTAGGGAGCTATTATAATTCCGCCGCACCATAAAATTGATATGGCGAGTATGACAGAGTATATTACTTTTTGGTATCTTTTGGTTTGCATTGCTGTTTTAGTATCCCAAACCGGGGTTTGGGATACAGGAGTTAAAATTTCTTGTGGCACGAGAAGCCGGCACGAACACTATTTCCAAAAAAAAATGTCCCGCAAAATTACGGGACATTTATTCAAAATTCTATGATATAAATTTTATTTTTCACCTTTGCGTTTGAACTTCTCATCATCAAGCGTGAAAGTGACTGAAATTCTGTGTGTATTGCCAAGCTGGTCAGAGCCATCGAATTTGGCGAATGAGTAATCTAAATTAAGCTTGGGTAATTTTACACCTGCGCCAAATGTTAATTGTTTAACATCGTTGTAACCTACTCTTAAAGCGAAAAGGTCCTTAAAACCGTATTCAAGTCCTGCATGCATATCAAAACTCACGGGTCCGGCTGAAGCCAGCGAAGCGAATTTTCTGTTCTCGAACCTTACGTCAAAATCCAGGGCCGGTGTTATCCTGCCGGTTTTGAAGAAAGGAATATCGTATGAGCCGCCGATTTTCGCAGTTGGAGTGATCAGCTCTCTGCGGCCAGTGCTCCATGAAAGCAGTGTTGTGGTAATATCCTGCAGGTTTGCGCCTATGCGGAACTTAGGCGAAACACTGTAAATAGCACCGACATCAAAGCCAATTCCCCATGCAGAGCCATCATCAATAGAGCGGGAAATTACTTTCAAATTCACACCATATGAAAGCTTATCGCTGTGTTTTTTGGAATAAGTTGCAATGAAAGCCCAGTCAGCCGCGTTGAAAAATCTTATTTGGCTGTAGTCAAGCCTGTCACCGTTATCAAAATAGCCGTTATTGTTCAGGTCAACCCATGCACCTTTAGTGTTGGGCACATCATCAACACCAAGCCTAATAACACTTAAGCCAAGTGACGCGTTAACACCCCAGGGAACTGCCACGGAACCATAGTCGTAATTGACAAGGTTGCCAAAGCGTTCATCGTGCATTAATGAAAATTGCGGGTAATTGATCATAGCAAGCGCACCTGGATTCCAGTAACCTGCGGTTACATCGTTAACCAGTGAAACGTAAGCTCCGCCCATGCCAAGGGGTCTGCCCCCAACGCCAATAGCCAGGAACTCACCTGCGTACTTATTTCCTGTACCCTGTGAAAGGAGATTTACTGATGAAGCAAAAAATAATAGAAGGAACAGAATTCTTCTGTGATTCATTAAGGAAGCAATTTTTGTTTTTTGCATTATTTTGCGAATATTTGATTGGATAATAGTTAAAACAGAAGAATTTACTCTATAATTCCCTTTCTATTTCCTGTAAATAACGAGATTTTTTTAAGTAAGTCAAGGAAGAATTTAGGGATAATTATCAAAAATTCATTATTTTTCAGCAAAACTGTTAAAATCGAAGGGGTTTAACATTATAACCCTGCTTTTTCAGCAGGCTGATCAAGCCATTTTCACCGGGTAAATGTCCTGCTCCAACAGCTATCACTGCTGATTTGTAGTTAATGTAAGCAGGAAGCTTCTTAACCCATAACAAATTCCGGTTATCTGTGAACATCATGTTCTCTTTTTTGAACTTACTTCCAAAAACCCAGAAAGAACTCATGCATGTAAGATCCTGGGACAAGTAACAAGTATCCAGAAGATTTTTTGCTAAATCCATATCCTCCGGATTGATCCTTATAGTACCAAGAAGAATCTTTAATTGAGTACTAACTGCAATACTATCCATAAAATAGCTTATCTGCTCTTCCATTGATTCAAGGCCTATCAATTCTTTATTCTTCTTCTGAGCTTCAGCCATAAAAAAACCATCGAGTGTTGTAAAACCAGTATTGCCGTATGGAGTATCTGTTATGTATTTACTGTAGAAATATATCAGCCAGTATGCCATTGGTTTTAAAATGAAGTAAATATCAGCAAAGGCTTTTAGCATGGAATCATTCCTGAAAAAATTTACCAGATATTCCTCATCTTCTGATTCAGAAAAACTGTAATATTCATCCTTTTTCATTTTCATCGCATTCATCAGGAATGCTGTATCAATTTGCATACTTTCAACTTCTGTAATGATAATATCAGCAGAATTAATACAGTTCAGTATTACAGCAGAAGTATCGATGAAACTGCTGCTGATTAAATGATTAGTGCCGAATATATAAGATCTTGATGCAATGTCATCTCTTGAAATTTCCCACAGCAACGAACCTGAAAGTTCATTTTCAGAGGTAACTTCCTGAGGTAACAAACACGCCTGTAAAACAAAAAAATAAAACATAATAAATACTGATCTCATACAATTCATGGCATAACTATTTAAGATTTAAAACTGCACATCTGCGGGAACAGTGAATTCATCGGCTGTAAATACCGGGTCCTCGTTGATAACAGTTGATATCGTTTCAGTGCCGGGGGCGGTGGATTTAAGCATTATACCATCCCACATGTAATATTTTGTGCCCGCACCAAGTATACTTATCGGACTTTGATAAACATTACAATCCTTACCGTTTACAGTTTCGGTACCATCATTTCTTTTATAGCTCTTAAAAGCTTTCCCCGGAGGTATCCCCTTAAACAAAACCGGGAATTGAATGACCAGCGCGGAATAATCATCATCCCATGCAGCTTTCAGACCTTTCTTAACGCCGTCTTTTTCGGTTACACTTACCAAAGTGCCGGCAGTTACATCTATATAAGTAGTGACAATTCCGGTCTCATTTGGTGAGTCGCTCAGTTTCCTTACCAGCTTATATTTATCACCATCTTTATAGAGCTTGAATGTCATTTTGTTTGCGGAGCTTTTGTTTGAATGTTCATATTCAATATAAACTTTTACAGGATCAGCATAAACACTCACAGCGCAAACAAAGAAAAGTGCTAAAAGAATGATTTTCAATGATTTCATACTATTAATATTAAATTATGAATAGCGTAATTTAAGTCCATGTGTTTAAATAAAAAAGGCGGGGTTTAATCCGCCTTTGAAAGGAAAGCTGTACCGGATTATTTCATCAAGATCATCTTCTTAATTTCAGTGAAATTACCCGAATCCATGCGGCAGAAATATACACCCGATGAAAATCCGGTAGCATTTAAGCGGTAGCTGTAATTTCCGGCATTCATATGCTGATCGATCAGGATAGAAACTTCCCTTCCGAGAATATCATACAACGCAAGTTTTACAATACCCGATTCCGGAACAGAAAATTCAATGTTGGTTGAAGGATTGAAAGGATTTGGATAATTCTGCTTAAGCACAAACTCGTTCGGGATCTCACTTCCGTTTGGCTGAATGCCAATTGGCGCCTGAACATATTTGATAAGAATACCGTCAGAGGCATCATTAACGCCGGCAACAAAAACATTATTGATATTATCAACTGCTATGCAGCGTCCGTATTCCTGGTAAGAAGTATTAACGCTGCCATTTTGTTTCATTACCCATTGCAGTGAGCCCGCAGTATTATATTTTACGGTAACGATATCAGAACCTGCTGAGGATTCCCTCGAACCGCCGGTTATATATACATTAGCAGAGTCATCCAGGGTAATGCCGGTAGCTATATTATCACCAGCCAGGTAATCACCTATATATCTTGCTGCCCAAAGTAAACTGCCTGCAGGATTATACTTAATTGTTATATAATCCAGGTTAGAAACAGAACTGAATGAATAACCTGTCAGGCAAATATTTCCGGCTGCATCAATTTTCATATCCCTAACAGCATCACTTCCGTTAGATGTGCCGTTGTAATATCTAACCCACTGCTGCACACCCGCATTATTATACTTAACCAAAGCTATATTCATTTGCTGGTTAAGGGTTTCCACATAACCCGTTGTGTACACATTTCCCTGTGCGTCTATTGCGATATTGCTTGCGGCATCGTTGCTATCCACGCCGTTTTCCAGGTACACCTCCGCCATCATTGAACCATCAGGCTGAAATTTAAGAGTGACAATTTCCGAAAACACATTTGATGCAACATCTGTTCCGCAGGCAAATACATTCCCTGAATTATCAATTTCTATATCTATACCGCGGTCAAATCCATTACCGCCGCCGGTGTAGTCCCACTGAAAACCGCCTGAAGAATTATATTTGACAATTAGCATGTCAAAATCTGTAGCTCCATTACTGCTCATACCGCATATATATACATTACCGGCATTATCCAGTGTAAATGTATAAACATGATCATTAGAGTTGCCTGCTCCGTTATAAGTTTTGCTCCATATCAAATTCCCGGATACCGCATCCCGTTTTATAACAATTATATCCTTAACGTTCAATGTGGTTTCAACATCCCCGGTAATATATACATAACCATTTTTATATAAGATACCTACACCGCCATCCTGACCATCCGGAGTAGCTGAGCTGTAATCGTGCTGCCAAACAAGCTCACCGGAGGAGTTGTATTTTCTGAACATAATATCCCTCCCGGTAGGTGAATTGTAGATTGTACCCGTCAGGTAAACATTACCTGAATCATCAACTGCGGATTTCGTGAAATAATCCTCGTTGTTTATGGAACCGTTCACAGTTTTATCCCATTGCTTATAAACCTGCGGGAAAGAAGTCTGAATAAATACAAATAAAAGAAATACAGGTAAATATAATTTAAATTTTTTCATTTTATGTTAATTTGAATTTATAATTTTATATTTAATGTACCGCTCCGTTTTCTGCGGCTTGAGCCGCTAACAGCGGATACTCTGAAAATGTAACTGTGTCCCGGTGATAAGTCTGTAATTATACATTTTGGATTTTTAACAAAATCGACCTGTTCCCAATTTTCATTATCTTTCTCATTACTTATTTCCACAGTATAACCGGATGCGTTTTTGACAGCTTTCCATTTGAGTATCACTTCACCTGTCAGTTCACCGGCAGCAGCGGTCAAGCCGCTTACAGGGTTTGAATTAATTGCCTTATTTTTCATACCTGTTTTCTCACACAGCAATAATAACAGTATCAGCGTATCTTAGGAAAAGAAAGTTTTTTATATTTGTTCTCTGAGGAAATGTGTAAACAGGGAGTATTTTTCAAAAATATAAATCTTTCCGGTTGATGTGTTCCCGCAAAAAAGAGCATCAGAAATTTTTTCCGGGATGTTTTGTAAAGCAGTGTTTTTAAAACAAAAAAAGATTAATTTTAATCTTTAATTCACGGAAATTTTCATAATTCTAAGTTTTTAAATAAGTTGAAAAACAGCAACCTGATAGAAATATTTAATGCTTTTTCACCTAAAGAAATGAAAGAGTTTAAATATTTGGTAACTTCTCCATTTTTTAATAAGAATGAAAGTGTTGTACTATTATTCGATTTTCTCAGGAAGTATTACCCGGATTTTCCTGAAGCGAAAATTGAAAAAGAACATGTTTATTCCAGGATTTTTAAAGGTACAAAATATAACGACGGGTTTATGAGAAAAATTATGCATACACTCTTCCAGCTTGCAGAAAGTTATATTTCAATTAAAGGTTTTACGGAAAATCTGCCCGCGGTAAACGATGTACTTCTGAACCAATATTATACCAGGAACAGCTCTGCGCTTTTTTTAAAAACCTGGAAAAATGTATCAGCTTCGAGGAACAATAATGAACATATGAGTTCAGAGCAGTTTTATTACAGCTATTTATCTTCTTACAGGTACCTTGCATACGGAGCTGAACATAAGAATGTTGATTTTATAAAATTTGCAGGCAAAAACGATCTGTTTGAACCATTTGAATACCTGCTTGGCCATTATTATTCATCTGTAATGAATCTATATGAGTATTACCTTAATACCCGGAGAATGGCAAATATAGAAATTGATGATGCCTATTTTGAGAATATTATCAATTCATTTGATCAGAAAATTATATCCAAACATTCCTATTTAAAGATACACTATAATATAATAAAGATGTTAAAGGAACCTTTGAATGAGGGATATTTTTTTGAAAGCAAAAAGCTGCTTTCGGAAAATGAGAAAGCTATTTCAGGGGCAGAACTTGATAACATATATATCAATCTGCAGAACTACTGCATGAGGAAAATAAGAAGCAACAGGAATGAATACCTGGGCGAACTGTTTGAGATATACAAGTTAGAGCTTTCAGGCAGGACTTATACAGCGGAAACCGGAATATCAGTCATTCTATACAGGAATATTGTATTTACCGCGCTTCAGCTATCGGAAATATTGTTTGCAGAAAAATTTGCAGATGATTATAAACAGTTCCTGCCCGGCGAAGGAGTTTCGAACTATTATTATGTTAAGGCTCATATTGCCTTCAAGCGCGGAGAGTTTGAAAAGATCGGAAAATATCTCAGCAGAATAAAAAGCGCGGATGAAATGCTTAAAGCAGATATTAAATCAATGTACCTTTTGATGTATTATGAAACTGATGCATATGAGCAGTTATATTCAGTTATCGATACATTCAGGCATTTCCTTAAAAATAACACCGGGATATCGGATGAAAGAAAAAGTATTTATTCCTCATTCCTGAACATGACATCGCGGTTGACGGCAATAAAGGAAAACGGTAATTCTGAAAAGCTTGCCCGGCTGAAAAGTGACATAATTGAAAAAACTGACCTGATAAACAAAAGCTGGCTGCTTGAAAAAATTGCTGAGCTTGAAGCAAAATAAAAAAGGCGGGTATTTATCCCCGCCTTATTTTTATTAAAAAAATTAATTATTTAACCAGTACAAGTTTTTTTGTATCCGTGTAATCACCTGCTGTAATTTTATAGAAATACACACCGCTTGTGAGTGTACTTGCATTAAAATCGATGGTGTAACTGCCGATTGTGAAATCCCTGTTAACAAGTACAGCTACTTCTTTACCTACAACGTCGTATATCTTAATTGTTACCAATGAATTCTTAGGAACTGAAAAATCAATCTTTGTATTCGGATTGAACGGATTGGGATAGTTCTGGCTCAAATAATACTGTTCGGGAATATTGTTATTGGTATTTACGCTAGTAACAGCACCGAACCTGTCAAAGTACAGTTTTTTATTTGCTCCGTCAATTCCGACCCAAATAGTTCCTGCATCAGAACCCGCATTATTGTATTCAATTAATGTTGGAATATAGCCCCTTGCGGACCATTCCAAAGGACGGTCATTTAACTGTACTGGTGTTACAAAAGTGCCGGGAGTGGAATTGGAAGCATAGGTATTAAATAACTTATCTGATGATATTGTTGGAGCGCCCCCCTGTAAACTATCCGAATAATAAATAAGATCAACCCCTGAGCCGTAATGTTTTGCATCAAACCAATATTCATCTCTGCCCGGAAGTGAGCCTATTGTTACAGGAGCACCGTATGTTGTTCCGCCATCAACGCTGGTAATACAATTAAGGTCTATGCTTCCGGTTAAACCTGTTGTGTAGAATATCCATGCGTTCATGCCGTTCCTTACACCCATGAACTGGTCTTTTGGCACACCAACAGGAATTGGTGTGGTAAAAGAACCAACTATCGCAAGTGTTCCGGGGGCACTTTCCCTGTATCGTACATTTCTTATCTGTGCTGTCAGGGTATCAGCAATCGGGGTAATATAATTTATTAAAGCAGTATCACCTAAACCGGACATATAAATAGTAGGCCTTGCGGCTGCAGATGAAAGAAAAACCGCACCTGCCCAGGAAACACCGCCGTTAGCTGAACCGTAGAATCTGACATCATTATTTGTGTTAAGATCTACGATAAGATAAAGACTGTTGGTTGAAGACATTGTTGCATCAAAATCCCTGACATTTGTATAAGCAGTAAAAGAATTAAAATTGTTAGTAATAACATTCCAGCAATAAACGGTACTTCCTACAAGAAAAAAACAGTATACTGAATCAGAACCGGTTCTGCAGACCATTTTGGCTTTAGGTATTATTACACCTCCCGGAGTAAGCGTACCTGTTGTTGACCAGTTAGCGCCGTTATTGGAACTTGATAGAATAACAAGGCTTCTGCCTGTCTGAATATTTGTATCAGGAATTGCAACATAAATAGTATTATTAGTAGTCCTGTAAACACCGGATGGTCTTCCAAGCGGTTCTGTAGCTGAAACAAGATAATCGGTTCCCCAGGAATCCATCTCTCCTGAATAAGGAATCGGCGGATCGTACACAACAGGGTTCATATCCTGTGAAACAACAACGGAAGAAATTAATACAATGAAGAATAAAGCAGTGAATAAATATTTCATGTTTTTTTCTCCTGAATTATTTTTTTGGAATAATATATTATAATGATATTATAACAAAATTGAACTATATAAAACAAGCGAAGCAGATAGCTTCGCTTGTTAACCGGATAAGTTGTTAATTTAATATTTATTCACTAAAATAAGCTAACGAAATTTTGGTTTCTGCATTTATCAGTTCTTTTTACGGGTATTGTAATTATCGTATTTGCCTGATTTCTGCATTTCGTTCCGCTCTTCTTCTGATTTTGTTTCAACAGATTCCACATCCTTTGAATACCTGTCAATATTTTCTGACTGGCGTTTCATTTCGGGGGAGGGATTCACAGTTTTCAGCTGTTCATCCATATAGGTCCTGGCTCCGCTCATAAGTTCTTTTGCGCGGTCATAATTTCCCTCGTCTACGTTCTTCAGAGCCTCTTCCATAATTTCGTTGGCTTCAAACATTGCTATGTTCTGAATGACTGTTTCATTCCTGCTGCTGTTGTATTTATCAATACTTGAAGTTTCTTCGGCATTGTTTGTGTTCTTTTCTGATACCAGGCGGAAATCAGCGGTAACATCTTCATAAGTAAGCTCATTTTCAAAAACAAGCTTCCGTTTTATTGTCTGTGTAATATCAAATTTTATTAATACCGATTTTTTCTGACCCGAAAAAACATCTTTAAAGTCTATTGTAACTTCATCCCCTTCAACATCATAAGGATAGCCGAATACTTTGCTTACTCTGAGGTTATCTTTCGGGAAACGAACCTTCATTTTTGTATTCTGCCCGACAAGATTCTTCATGTTGCGAAGCTCAGTAGCGAATATTTCCGGGATATCGCTGGAATTCTTAATATAGTAATAATTACCTTTACCGTAATCGGCAATATCGGTCATCATGTTCTCGTTAAACTCAGTGCCTACACCAAATGTAGATATAGTCACGCCGTCCCTGCGGTTTTTTTCCTTAACCATTGTGGAAAGTTTGTACCTGTCAGTTATTCCGCGGTTAGCAAGCCCATCACTTAACAGGAATACTTTATTGACATACCCGCGCATATAGTTATTGTTCACCTGGTCATATCCTTCGAACATACCGCCGCTCAGGTTTGTGAATCCACCGGGTTGAAGCGCATTAATTTTTTCCCTGAGCTCATATTTTTCACGAACAATCATTGATTTTTGCAGAACGTCCACGTAATCATCATAAGTAACTATTGAGACGTAATCATCTGTACCTGCTTCATCTATCAGGTAGTCAACAGCTTTTTTTACATACTCAAGCTTGTTTTTTTCACCCATTGAGCCGCTTCTATCTATAACTATAGAAATGTTCATCGGGGTCCTTTGTTTGGTTTCGCTTATCTTATCGGCTTCAAGATCGATATAAAGGTAAACGCTGTTCTTATCGTAAAAATAATTGTTATCAAGTGAACTTGTGAACTTGATGGGTCCGCTGCCGATTTTTCCGTTAGCCTGCGGAGTTGTGTTTATGTTCCTGGCATTAGTTTGCTGCACTTTAACGGGATCACCTGTATTAAAAAATACAAGATAAGCTGAAACAGATAATGCTGTTAAAATGGTTATAACTGCCAGCAAAGGTAAAAATGGTTTTTTTGCGTGTTTTTTCATGGCTTTTTTGAAGTTTAGTTTGGCTGTTTATATTTTTACTGTAATTCTAACAGAAATGTTCCATAAAAAAAAGCGGTCATTTTGACCGCTTTTAGGATAAACACTATTTCAAACATTCTATTTCACCAAAACCATACGTTTTGTATCAGTAAAACCATCTGATGTAAGCCGGTAAAAATATACACCGCTTGGATGGTTTGATGCGTTCCAGTTTGCCCTGTACATTCCGCGTTTCAATTGCTGAGCAAAAATTACTTCAACTTCCCTTCCCAGAACATCATAAATAGTTAATTTTGTATAAGAATCCAGCGGCAAAGAAAATTCAATACCTGTTACCGGGTTGAACGGGTTTGGAAAGTTCTGCCGCAAAACAAATTCCGAAGGAATATCCATACCCGGCGGATTTATTGCAACAAGAATATCATCGAGGTAAATGTTTATATTATTCAGGCTGGAATTTGTCAATGAAACAACAATTGTTTCCGTAACATATCCTATCCTGTCAACAATAAATTCATAAACTCCCGCAGAAAGTGAATCAACGCAGTAATATCCGTTTTGCATGGAAATTGAATGGCTCTTAAATATCCCTGATGACCTTGAATAAATTATAGCATCCTTTAATGCTGCAAGATCGGCTGAATTATTTGTGTATATGTATCCTGATACATGCATGTTATCACCGGGATTGACTATTCTTTTAACTGCAATATTAATATTCGTCAAATTGGAATCCGGTTTTACCTTAGTAGAGCTCTGCCAGTTAATTGTTGATACATAATAAGTGGGAACAAATGAAAGCTCTTCTTCATCATTTTCATATGCCATAATATCCAGCCAAACAGGCGGGCAGTTAGGCAGTGTGTAAGCACCATTGGGCTGAATCTGCGCCGAATCAACTGTTATAATATTATGAGTTAAAGAATCATACCTCAGGGCTTTTACATACCCGCTGGTAACAGGGTCATTGTTATCCTGGTAACGGATAGTACCTGAAACTGAATTTAAAACCGGCGCTTCGCCGCCTGTAGTAGTTTTGAGAATAAGACCGTTTCGTCCTATTACCCAACCTGTCTGTGAGTTGATAAACTTGACATTTGTTATTGTTTCTGTTGTGCCTGAATTTATTGTGTACCAGTTCGTTCCCCCGTTCGTGGTTTTGTGAATTATTCCACCTGTCCCAACAGCAAATCCAGTTTGAGAATTCGGGAAATCAATAGATATAATTGCTGAATTTACATTAAGGGATTGCTGCCATGAATTATTTACACCTTTATATATATAATAATTACCGCTTGACTGACCTGTTACGTATCCTGTATTTGGTTCAGGGAAAGAAATATCATAATATTGAATACTTTGAGACTGCATGATCGTACTCCATGATATTCCGCCATTGGTAGATCTTCTGAAATAGTATATTGTTTCATACGGGTATACCTCGTCATAATAGTAAATTGTACCGTATACAGTTTCCTGGTTTATAGTTTCTAAGTCGTTGAAGTGCATCTGATTAGGAAAATCAGATGCCGTTAATGCGGTACCAAATGTCCATGAAGAACCGCCGCTGGTTGTACGTAATATGAAAAGAGTCAACTGATCCTGCATACCACCGACAAATCCCGTTTCAGCATTAATGAAAGAGGCGTACCAGTACAGCGGGCTGCCCGGGGGTGTAACAGTACTCCAGTTATTTCCCCCGTTGGTAGTTTTATATATTTCGTAATTTAAGGCATATCCCGTATTGGCATTCACCATTTCTATAGAAGTAAATGTTGGTGTAATAAGGGTTTCCCAGCCTTCTCCGCCGTTGGTAGTTTTAAGAAATGGTTTACAGATGAAACCCGTACTCTGATCAATCATTTCAACATATGAAAGATGGCTGGTAGTACCTGAATTCTGCTGAACCCAGCCGGTTTGTGAAAATATATTGGTTGATATAAGGATCAGAAGGATGAAGGAAAACAATTTAATTTTTTTTGTTTTCATTTTATTATGATTTTTTATTCACTTCTATTCTTTTTGAACTCTTCCAGTGTCATGCTTTGCTTCCAGTAAAATTCAAAAAGGTCAGTCATGTATTTTGCGTTACTTCTATTCTTAACAATTATATCGGCTGATTTACTTCTTGGTATATTTTTATCGGTAATATTGCTGAAAACGGTCTCATCATCAAATATGGTCATATTAGGTATATCCATCACGCATAATCTGAGCTGTTCGCCGGCTTTTTGAAAACTTTCACACACTTTAATAAGATCATCTCCTGAAGCAGGAACTGCATTCCCGTTTTTGATTACCTTAAAGTCAAGATTAACGCTGTAGATAGATCTTAAGCTGCCGCCGCGTTTTAAAAAATCTTTTGCAATCTCATCAAGCTTGCTGCTTACAATCCCCCGAAGCTTGTACATTCCCAAAACACTTTTTCCGGAAGCTTTAAGGTATTCAATGTATTTTTCCATCCTGTGTTTATTAAATCCCCTGACAAGCTCTATATTAACATCACTGTTAAAAACCTCATCAGGTTTTACGTTCTTACTGTAATGTTCTTTTATTTCTTTGATAGTTTCATGCAGGGTAAAAATCTTCAGTTTATTGCTTTCGTTGAATTCTTTTTCGATCTTATCAGATAATACCTGGTGATCGATACACCGGTAATTCAATATAGTATTTGTTTCTATCTCATTGCAATACCCTCTTGATACGAAATCTTTGAGAATATCATAAATGGAATTCCGGATTATTTTTGCTTCCTTAGCTATTTGTGAAGCGCTTAAAGGAACCCCTTTTAAAAGCACAAAAAGAACCTTGGATTCATTTTCCCTGAATCCAATTGATTTAAGTTTTTCCTGTAAGCTTTTAGTATTCAAAATTGCAGTAGAGTTATTCTACTGCAAAATTAGACTATTTGCACTGTATAGAAAATGCAATAATTAAACATAGATGTTGTACATCTAATCAAGTAATGTTAATCATAGCGAAAAGGGTTAGAGGGCAAAAAAGCGGGTTTAACCCGCTTTTTACAAATAAATTTAATTATTTCACCAAAATCATCTTCCTGGTTTCAGTATAGTCTTTGGTTTTAAGCCGGTAAAAATATACACCACTTGGATAAGACGATGCATTCAAATCCATTTTGTAAGAACCCGCAGATAATAGTTCATTTGTAATTACTTCAACTTCCCTTCCGGTGATATCAAATACAGATAATCTGACTTGTGAAGATACCGGCAGCTCAAAAACAATATTTGTAACCGGATTGAAAGGGTTTGGAAAATTTTGCTTAAGCGAATATACTGATGGTGTTTCACCTGAAATAGATACAACATTAACAAGATTGCCGGTCGGATTTCTTTTGTAATAAACCTCCCAGTTACCATCCCTGAAATCACGCCAAAGGCAGTGTATCCCCGCCGATGAAACGGTATGACATGGGTAAACCGAAAATGCCGGGTCATTGGATAATCTTTCAATGGATGAAAAGCTTGCTCCGCTGTTTGTGGAATACCTGTAGTAGATATCATCGTTGCCGTCAACATTATCCTGCCATACAATATGGAAATTACTGCCTGAAATACTCACAGTGGGTCTTATAGAAATTGCAGGGTTATTAGTCTGCCGCACATTGGCTTCCCATGTCAGTCCGGCATCGGTTGAACGCTTGCTGTAGATCTCCGGATTTCCGTCAGTGTTTTCTACCCACGCTGCAAAGACAAACTGACCCGCAGCCTGCATGGAGGCAAAAAATGATACTCCCGTTAATGTTGTAAGCCTTGTATCTGCTCCCCATGTTAGTCCGCCATCAGTTGACCTCATGTAATAGATCTCATCATTGCCGTTACGGTTATCATGCCAGCTAACATGAGCAATTAAACCCGTTACTGCGCAGCAGGCCTGCAAAGAAACACCGGCATCATTTGTAAGCCGCGTATCAGCCCCCCACGTTATGCCGAAATCAGCTGAGCGCTTACAATATATCTCATAATTACCATCCCGGTTCTCGCTCCATGCGGCAATAACAACATTTCCGGAAGCAGAAACAGATGGATAGGTGGAGAGATTCGGATCGTTTGTGAGCCTGATATTTGCTCCCCAGCTAATGCCGCTGTTTGTTGACTGCTTATAATAAATTTCTTCATTGCTCACCCTGTCATTCCATACAATATGTACATAATCTCCTGAGACCGCAATTGACGGTCTTTGCGAAACGGCGTTATCTACAGTAAGTCTTATATCGGGACCCCATGATGCACCATCATCACTTGAGCGTTTATAATATATTTCGTAATTGCCGTCACGGTTATCATACCATGCCGCATGTATTATATTGCCTGAAGCAGCAATGCATCGTGCATTGTTTGGCGAAGTCAATGAGCTATCAGGATGGTTAGTGAACCGGTAATCAGGCAGCCATTGCCCGAATAAATGGACTGAAGAGGAAAGAACAAAAACTGCAATCAGGAATTTCAGCATACTTAATATTATTTAATTATTTACAAATTTTTTTTGTGTATAATTTTTTAAAATATCAAAACAGGCATTGATATTATTAATGCCTGTTAAGCAACCTGTTTAGTAACTATCAGATTATTTGATCAGTACCATCCGCCTGGTTTCAGCGAATCCATCTGTTTGAATGCTGTAGAAATAGATGCCGCTGGAAAATTTTGATGCATTCCAGTCAGCTTTATAAGTACCGGGGTTAAGCTGCTGAGCCACCAATGTTTCTACAAGACTGCCTGTAATATCATAAATAACAAGTTTCACAAATGATGACTTCGGAACTGCGAACTCAATATTAGTAACCGGGTTAAACGGGTTGGGGTAGTTTTGTGATAGACCGAATTTATCCGGGATATTGCTTCCTATCGGCTGAATACCGGTAACCAGGTTTTCCATATTGTAATAGACGCTTGTCGGGCCTGACCCGGCATAAACAAGAGCGCTGTATTTCGTGCTGCCTTCCCTGTAAATTGCGCATTCCGGTGCAAGCGTTCCGGTGCTCTGCAGGCTGTTCCTTCTGTGTAAAATATTTCCCATTGAGCCTATAACGCCGCGCCGTACATTTACAGAATCACCGTTTAGATCAACATACGCTGCTATAAAATACCCGCCGCCTGCTGTCATTGAATCAGAATTGCAGGAAGTAAAATCAACCGGCTGGTTTGCAAGTCCCAGGGATAGATCAACATTCCAGCTCGCACCTCCATCAGTTGAACCGTGATACACTGCCCTGTCATTTTTTGTACTGGTAACAAGTATCTGCTGCGGCAGATTAAAATCGCGCTGCTGAATAGTGATATCGGGTCTTTTATACAGTGTGCCGCTTGTGGCATCAGTTATGTAACGCAGCTGGTAACTTACTGAAGGAATTTCGCTAGTAGCAAGCAGGCGGATCTCCCATTCATCATTTGCAACCCTTCTTTCAAAAGCGATATAAATTGAGTCATTTCCTGTTTCATTTGAAAATGCAGCTCTTGGGTAGTAATTTTCAAATGCCAGAGGATACGAAGCGCTTGTGTGTGCAAATCCCCAGTTTATAGTGCGGAAATGATGTAAAGCGGTAAACACCCCGCCACCATTGGTCTCTTCCCTGACAACAATATGCATATAAGTTGTACTTGAAGAGAACATCCCGTCACTGCAGGCTGATACGGTTGCAAATCGGTTTCCGGCGCTGGGGTTAGCAACAACATTTGAATAAGTTCCTGTTCCATTCCTTGTAAAGCTTACAACGGCTAAAAACGCATCGTTAAAATTTAAATTCGGGCTGGAAGTTACATAAAGCAGAATCCTTGTCGAGTCTGGTATATTATTATTCCTGCTTTCCACCAGCATTGATATTGAGCTCCAGTAATTGGTTGATTGCCATCCCTGAACAAATGCCCAGTTTGCTCCGCCATTGCTTGAGCGGTATACTCTAGCCAGAGCGTTAAATCCGCCGCCTGGATTCCTTGTGTTAACAGCCATATACAACCAGCCATCTTCAGCCTGTTTCAGGTCAATTTGCCTGTAGCCTCCGGCAGTTGCTACATCAGAATTTGTTATCATTACATCATTCAGATACCAGTCATTTACAAATGGTGGCTCATTATTTTTTTCAGGGATAAATAATGTATTTGGGTCAATATTGGATACTGAAGGCTTATCCAGGTATTTTTCCATTTCAATGCCAAGCCTCTCTTTTTCTGATTCATTGCCGGCATCAACTGCCGCATTATATTCACTCAAAAGCTGCTGCGGAACATTTGAAGTTCTGGTTAAGCCGGGATATAGATTTTCATTGCCTGAAACTTTCCTTGTGCTGCTTTGATTCATCTTCGTTTCAGGTGTAATATCAGTTTGTGCCAATATGGCAGAATATAAAAAAATAATTGCCAGGCACATAAAAATTACTTTTGGATAATTCATTTTAAAGCTCCTTTTATATTGTTTTTGTAAAACGATAATTTTTATGGATCGGCCGGCAAAGTGTGCTCCTTAATCCGGAATCAGGGGCACTCTTTTAAGCCCGGCCATGCCCGGTGAGAGGACAAATATTATTTATCATATTCTCTCACCGGTAACATATTACACGGCAATTATAACGTTCATTCCATTATAAGGCAAAAAGATTTTTTTTTAATGGTAACCTGAAATAACTAATATTAATAATGATTATTTCTCTGAAAATTTGTAAATTACGTAACTAATATGGTTACAAGTAAAATAATTCTGCTGTTAAGAAGGCTGAACAAAAAGGAGCAAACCAGGTTCAGGGAGTTTCTTTGCTCGCCCTATTTCAATAACAAAAGCAAACTTGTTCTGCTGTACGATAAGCTCATAAAACATGCCCCGGAATTTGATGAGAAAAAAATAAAAAAGGCGGAAATTTATGTAAGTCTTTATCCCGGAAGCAAATATAATATCCAGGTATACAAAAACCTTAGCTCTGAGCTGTACCTGCATGCGCGTGAATTCCTTGCGGTGGAAAGTTACAGAACAAACGGTTTTACTTCCCGTGTTGATATGATAGAAAAGCTTGAATCAATGAGGGCTGATGAGCTCTTCAAAATTGAGCTGAAAAACCTGAGGGCAGAACTTAACAAAACAAAATACAGTGATACAAATTTTTTGCATAAATTCCGGCTGGCATTAATTGAAAGGAATTTCCTCTATCACAGAAGCAGGCGCGCAAAGCTGAATTCCACAGGTAATGAAGAGAGCAACGAGCTTCTGAAATACTATTTCATACACGCCTTCAGGCAGAGATTTGATTTTGAAAGCCTTGGTATGAATTTTAATCTGAATGAGAGCGAAAATCCCGCAATGGCTCATATCAGGAAACAGCTCGATACCGGGCTGGTACAGCAGTCAATTGAGCAAATGCAGAGTATGAAGAGCAAAGATCATGAGATAGTTGCGATATTCTATTATATCCTTATGTCATTCAGGGTACCCCAAAACGATGAATATTTCAAAAAGGCAAAAGAGTTTGTATTCAAAAACATCAATAAATTCGATAAGGCTTTCCAGTTCGAGGTCACAGACGCATTATACGGGTTGTTTTCATTCCGGATGATGCACAATTCAGCGATTGAAAACTACCGGGATACATTTGATATCATAAATTTCAGACTGAAGAAAAAGATCTACAGGGAAAGCGATAAAAGCTACTTTGACGCTATTTCATTCAGGGCAGTTTTTTTGACTGCTACCAGGCTTAAAGAGTATGAATGGATGAGAAAATTCCTTAAGAAATATATAAATGAAGTAACCCCTGAACACAGGGAAAACCTGTTTAACCTGCTTAGCAGTTACAACAAGTTCTTCGAAAAAAAATATGAGGAATCACTGGACTATCTTAACAGGGTAAAATATGATATAAACCTTTACAAGCTTGATGTAAGAAAAATTCAGCTGCTGAACTACTATGAGCTGAACCTTCTTGAATCTGCTTTATCACTTATTGCCTCATTCAGGGAGTTTTTGAACAGCAATAAGGAGCTGACCGAAGATGAAAGAGTTAAGAACTTAAAGATGCTTAATATATACGCCCGGCTGCTGAAACTGAAAGAGGATCATAATGAATTTGAGCTAATTGGCCTGAAAACAGATGTAGAAGGCTCAGAAAACGTGCTGTATAAAGACTGGTTCATAGAAAAGATAAACGAAATTCAGAACAATAAATAAAAAATGATGCATAATGAATTATGCATCATTTTTGACATCCAGCCGGACCTTCAATATTATCTAACCAAAATCATTTTTTTAGTTTCAGAAAAATTATCGGTTTCCAGCCTGTAAAAGTAAATACCGCTGGAATAGTTTGCAGCATTCCAGTCGGCTTTGTAGGTACCTGCTGAAAGCTCTTCTTTTACAAGTATTTCAACTGTCCTTCCGGTAATATCAAATACAGCAAGCCTCACAAATGACTTTTCAGGAAGCACAAATTCAATATTTGTAACAGGGTTAAACGGATTTGGATAATTTTGTGAGAGTGAAAATTCATCCGGAACTTCCGTTGATATACTTATAAGACCGATCGTTGAAATATTGGTTTTATACAATCCCCCGAAATGAGTGCCGGCATATCCAAATCCTGCATTATCAAAATGTACAGCGGTAATCATCTTATTATAGATACCCGAATTGACTTCGAACCAGTTCAACCCGTTATTTGTGGATCTAAATACTCCCGAGCCATAGAACCCGCCGGCAAAAATATGACCGGCTGAATTACTTTTGACATAAAAATAATCGGTATTAGGCAAACCTACTATGCTCCAGCTCACTCCGTAATTTGTTGACCTGTATATACCGTTCTGACCACCTGAAACACTGTTAAAACATCCGTAAACGTAACCATTTGGAGCAGCTGTCAGTGAAACAACAGATGCGTATGGGTGCGCCTGCAGCCAGTTGGTACCGTTGTTGATTGAACGGTAAACGCCGCCGCCCGCCGTTCCGGCAAACAAATTCCCGTTTGGTGTAACACAGAGTGAATAGACCGAAGACATAAAATTAGGATCTGTCATATCCCAGTTCAGCCCGTTGTTAGTCGATTTCCATACACCAAATGAAGGGTAAGAGCCTGATGCAAACAACATACCGCTTTGATTGCTCACAATATTATTGAAAGATATATACCCGCTCATTAGCATTTGCCAATTGCTGCCGTTGTTTGTTGAACGGAAAAAACCAGAATCACTTTGTGCAAGCAGAACATTCCCCGGGGCTGTGAATATGAGTTCGCATGATGACCCCTTAAAGCCGCCCGAGAGTTTAAGCCACGAATTTCCATTATCTGTGGACCTTAACAATCCGTTATACGCAGTACCTGCAAACAGGTTACTTCCTGAAACGGAAACCGATGCTATACCGCTGCAATTAAATCCGGCGGAAGAACTTACCCAGTTTAAGCCGTTGTTTGAAGACCTGAAGATTCCTTCCGCTGTAACTGCAGCTAAAATTACACCGGATGGGGTTATGTTCACTTCAGTTATTCTGTTGTAGTTAAATCCAATCTTAACCCAGTTATTGCCATAGTTAGTTGAACGGAACACACCGGAATCTGATGCTGCCAATATCTGGCTATTGTTAATAAACAAACGGTTGATTTTATTATTCGTTAATCCGCTGTTTACAGGAATCCAATTTGCGCCGGAATTAGTTGACCTGAATACACCCAGACCATGTGATGCCGAAAAAATATAGCTTCCATAAGAGACAATATGATCCGGATATGTATTTACCTGTGTACCGGGAATCCAGCTTTCAGCATAATTTGTTGACATGTAAATTGATAAATTATTACCGGATGTAGAGCCAATAATTAATTCACCGGCTGCTGTAAGACATATTGTTCTTATATGTATAGATTCAGGCAAACCGTTATTTTTCTGCACCCAATTCAATCCGTTATTCGTAGTCACGAATACACCTCCGCCGCCGCCGGCAGCTGCATAAACACGTTTATACTGATCAATTACTATTCCTGTTATGAATGAGTTTGGAATATTGGTATTTATCCAACTTTCGCCATTATTTGTGGATCTGAAGACTCCATTATTAAAACAAGATGCAAATACATCACCATCATTTGCAATTGCAAGGGTAACTGTGCCATCATCAAAAACCGGGGACGGAAAACCATTGATCTTCTGACTCCATGTTAATCCGTTATCAGTTGAACGGAAAACACCGCCGCCCAAAGAGCCCATAAACAGAGTACCTGATGAATTGCTCTTTATTTCAGATACTATTCCGCCTTGCGGGCCGTTTAACTGCTGCCATGTAAATTGGGAATATAAATTAACTGACTGATTGGAGAGTATGAGGCAAATAAGCAGGGATAATATTTTCATAATTTTAAGATATTATAAATTTAAAGTCATACAAATATTGCAGATTATTATATAATAAAAAAGGACGCTTTTAAGCGTCCTTTTCAATTTTTAGTTTATTTTACAAGTATCATTTGTTTGGTCTCAGCGAAGCCGTCAGTTTCCAGCCTGTAGAAATAAGCACCGCTGGAATAATTTGAGGCGTTCCATGTAACTTCATAAGTGCCTGCATTGAAATCAGAATTGACAAGTTCTTCAACCTGTTTGCCCAATGCGTCAAATACAGATATTTTCACATTACCATTTTTTGGCAATGCAAATTTTATTTTAGTTTCCGGGTTAAACGGATTGGGAAAATTCTGGCTGAGCTCAAATGTTTTTGGAATTACTGAATACGGATCAGTACCAAGTACAGAGCCAAGGTCAAATGTCCAGCATCCCCTGCCGTGAGTTGCAACAAGAATAATACCAGCAGACTGTTTATATTTCATGTCATAAATCTCATTAACCGGCATGCCGCTGTTAAATGAAACCCAGCTTGCGCCTTCATCCACTGACTGGAATACACCGATATCAGTACCTACTATTATCATTCGTGGAGCTGCTGTTCTGAGTACAATTGAGTTTGCGGCAATATTCGGCATGTTGCTTGTGATATTCACCCAGTTCGTGCCGCCGTTGGTTGTTTTTAAAACATGTGTACCTCCTGTGCCGCCAAGTGTTGCGTAGCATATATTATCGTTGGATTGGTCAACGGTAAAATCGCTTACGTAAGCAAAACCTGTTTGTGTTGCCCAGTTAGTGCCGTTATTTGTTGTTGTGAGTATTCTACCGTTAGATGTACCAATATATATCTTTCCGGTATTTATCCAGCTGATACCAATTGCCGAAACGCTTCCGCCAACAATTGTTGTTGTTGCAATCTGCGTCCAGCCGCTTGTAGTAGTTGCTGTCTGCGCATTGGAGGTTTTCCATATATCAGCTCTTCCGAACACTATAGTATTGTGGTCACCCGGAGCCATTTCATACGGATTGTAGAACAAACCGCCTGTGGAACCGCTTGGTGTAATATTTGTAAAACCTACGCCTGTATTTGTAGAACGCTGAATTGAACCGTTTACATACTGTCCGTAAACATAATTTGTATTAACCGGGTCAACAATTGTGTAACCGCCATCGCCAGTTGTTCTCTGGTTCCAGTCAACCCCCGCGTTGGTAGAGGTCATCTTATTGTTATCCTGCGTGCCGCCCTGTAACATCGCGGTATTAGTTATATCATAATCAGCGCTTTGATACTGCAGCGTTGAAAGGTCGTAATTAAGATCGATCCAATTGTTTCCATTATTGGTTGATTTATAAACTCCGCCATCAGACATGCAGTACAGATTTGTACCGTTATATGCAAGCCTGTGTATATCAGCATGAGTCATATTTTGTGAGCTTGATGTTGACCATGAGCTTTTCTGTACAAGTCCGGTACCGCCGGTTGTTGATACGTACAGGTCCAGACCGCCGACCACTACAATATTCGGGTCAGTGGGGTGAACAATAACAGCGTTATCATACCATCCCTGTGAACCAAGGTAATTTGGTGAAGTTGCCTGTGAGGTCCATGTTGTTCCGCCGTCAGTTGTTCTGTAAAGTCCCAGCAATGAACCGCCGGAAGCGGCTGCAATACTGGCATATAATATCTGTGAATTGCTGGGTGCCATAGCAAGCTGAATTCTGCCCATACTTCCCGGCAGGCCGCCTGCAAGTGTAACCCATGTAGTGCCGCCATCAGTTGATTTTTTTACAGCACCGGCATTTGTACCGCCGATTGTAATATATATTGTAAGCGGAGCAAGCGGATCGATAATCAGGCAATTCGCATTTGTACCGCTGTTCATATTTACCCAGTTTATGCCTGCGTTTGTTGATTTAAAAACGCCCAGGCTTCCTGCAAAATAAACATTATTGTTATTCACCGGGTCAACAGCCATGTAAGAACATCTTGTGCCCACAAGACTTCCCGGGGCTACCTGCAGCCAGGTTAAGCCGCCATCAGCTGATTTGAATATACCATCGCCATACTGGCTATCACCTGAATAATTGAGCTCACCGGTACCAAGATATACTACGTTCGGATTAACAGGATCAACAACAACATCGCCGCATGCTAAGGTTGAAAGATCTTCAGTGAGCGCTATCCAGTTCACACCGCCGTTGAGTGTTTTCCATACGCCGCCCTGTGCAGCAGCAATGTAAAAAATGTTCGGCTGGCCAACAATAAACGCTATTGAATTTGTTCTGCCTGAAATATAATTATTACCGGTCCTTGAATAATACAAACCTTTGGGGTTAGCAGTCTGCCAGCTGATCATTCTGGTCTGGCTTCCCTCGAGGTCCTTATCTTTCATCATCGTACTTTTCTGGAACAAAGCATTTTCATATGCGTTTGGGGTGTAGAGCATATGCGGACCGCCTGCGCGTCGTTCGTGAATGAACATTTCGCGCTGCTTGATTCTTTCGGGTGTCTCGTTGCCTTCACCATCATCCTGCGACCATGTAAGCAAAGGAATAAATGAAGTCAATAAAAGAAACAGAAATATTTTTTTCATTTGTGATATAAATTTAAAATTTGCGGGTTAATTAACAAATATATGAATAATTAAGTATATATATTTGGTATTTTAATAACTAAAAGGGTTAATTGAATAATGTTATAGCAGAAAAAGCTGTAAGTTGTTTTAATCTTCTACTGTGAATATTTTTTCTCTGGAGGATTCACCTCTAATTAGGCTAATCCGGGATTTTGCAATTCTAAGCTCTTTTGCAAGCAAATCTATTACTTTTTGATTAGCTTTTCCCTTTTCAGGCGGAACGGATACCTTAACTTCATAAATACCGCTTTCAACCTGTTTTATTGAATTTTCCCTGGAATTCGGCTTAACTTTGACTGTAATTTTCAATTTGAAATTATTATACTATATATATAGTTATTAATAACGATAAATTTATTCTATTTTTGCCTGAATATAAATCCATTTAAACAATACCATGAAAACCAAGTTCACTTCTATTATAGCCATGTTTATTGCTGTACTGATAATTGGCTGCGGTAAAACAGATGACAAATCAACCACCGAAACCAAAACCGATAACAAGACAACAAACACTGAACAGAAAAACGAGAGCAAAACTCTTGAAGTATCAGCTACAGATAAGGCGGTTGAGATACATACATCTGGAATGACATGTACGGGATGTGAGAACACCATTAAAAGCAAGGTTAAGAAAGTTGATGGAGTAAAAGATGTAATGGCTGATTTTAAATCAAATACGGTTAAGGCATCCTTTGATCCAGCGAAAACAAATCCCGATGCTATAAAAGAAGCTATCACATCAGCGGGATATAAAGTTGAGAGTGTAAAATAGATTCAGTTAAGTATTCTTATGCCGGGTGTTTTTTCAACGATTCAAATTTTTTCAAAAAAAAGAGGCGGATAATATATCTGCCTCTTTGTTATAGTAAAGACTGTTACATCTGAACTTTATTTAACCCGCAATGTACGCGTGCATTGCAAAAAAGGTTGTAATTATTACTACAATGGATATGGCTGCCAGCGCTTCCTTGCTTATGGATATTTTTTTAAGCCTCGTAAAATAGTTTCTTACCGACCGCCAGTTCAGTACAATATGACAGATGGAAAATATTGTAAACATTATGCCAAGCATATTGTGAACCGACATCCAGAAATGCCTGCTGATAGTTAAAAGATCAAATGCCAGATAATGATTCATCAGCCCGGAAACAGGCAGCGCGATTCCTGAAGCCAGCATTCCGAAAGTTATGAATGCGCGTTTATTGAATTTCTTATTCAATTCCATTTTTTGCCCTCCTGATATTATATACTTCAAAAATACTCAATCTAACCTGAAGAAACATTAACTATCTTTAACAAATTGTAACAAAATATGTTATCGCAGATCAGTATGATATTCTTAATTTCGATGCTCACCCGGTTGTTGAGAGTGAAGATGAAACAGCATCTGGCAATTAAAACAAAGCCGGCACTTCACAAAAGAAAGTACCGGCATTAATATAGGAAGAAGTTATAAATCTATAATAGTTATAATCAGCAAGCGGTTTTTGATAAGTTCTTCTTTAAAGTTTGAATTTTACTCCACCGGTTATCTGAATACCATAATTTTTCACTGTCACAGTAGTAGTCTGTTTCCAGATGTTCGAAAGACCGAATGCATAACCACCCTGTAAGAACAGATCTGTTTTAGGGGCAACTTTAAAATCCATTCCGGCACCAAATAACAGGCCAAAATCAATAGATTCATAGGCACTTGAAGCATCTACATCTGCGCTCTGCCCGCCTCCGCTTTGTTCTTCGCTAGCAGAAACACGGATACCTAAAACCGGTCCGCCAATTACATACGGTTTTATCTCAGTGAGGGGGAATTTCACTTTCAACAGAACCGGAACTTCTAAATAATTCAGCTTATCGGTAAATGTATACCCCTGGTTCGTAACCTGGAAGCCTTTCATAATATATCTTAAGCCACCGGTAACACCAATACTATTGGAAATACCAATATCTATAACACCGCCAACTATTAAGCCGGTACGTGAGTTTGAAGTCTGCGAGGGGGTGATTGAAACATTAGCCAGGTTCAGGCCGCCTTCAAGTCCTAACTCAATACTTGGCTGTGAAAATACTGATATTGAAGACAAAATAAAAAATATTGCTGCAATTTTACTCATTTGTTTCATTTTTTTCTCCTTTGGAATATTTTAAAAAAGTATATGAAGTTATGCAAATAACAATATTACGGTACAGTAAAATCAGCGCTTTCGTTAAATGGATTGTTATTACTTACCAATACGCCTGAAAAACGGAATGTCCATTGCTGAGCTGATGTAACACCGGTGTATGAGTACCACGTATAACTGGAATCTTTGCTGAAAACATAGTTTGTATTTGGATTCGCAGCAGTATCAGTAAAATTCTGCGCGGGTAATAACGCGATAATTTTATCTATCTTAACATCTACACTGGGTTTGAAATAGAAGTCATACGAGGTTTGGTTACCGGTACCCTGCATTGTGAAAGTAACATTTCCGCCTGTCCCCAGCTGATTGATACCGGTACCGTTATCATCATTACAGCTCCACAGTAAAATCAGAAATACAGATAATGCAAATGCTAATTTTTTATTCATGATATTAGATTTTAAGTTATTAGTAAAATATATATCAATTTCAGGGATTAGATTTTCAAACAGAATCATTCATTCTTTAACGCAACAAGTTTTTTTCCGCAAACCGGGCAAAATACAGAAGTCGGGTAAATTATGGGTTCATTGCAAGAAGGACATGAATCGATCATTTTTACTCCGCATAAGTAACAATACGTATCCTGTTCACTAATTGACATAAAATTACCGCAATTGGGACATAATTTATATCGTTCTTTATTTACAGATTTGGTTTTCATAGTTTACACTAACTTCTGATATTCTATGAAAAGCAATTATCGTGCCAATAATTATTCGGTGAAAATTTTTTTTAATCATGATTTTTATATAGAAAGGGAAACAGGTGTTTCCATTTAACGGGAAACAGCGGAAACAGAAGTTTCCGCATGAATTTTTAAATCTTTACTTAAGTAAGAGGTATCACATCCCCAGTTTTTTAAGCGCCTTTCGCAGTCCCTGCGGTGTCATACCTGCAGACTTTGCGGCTTCAGATATTCTGTTATTGGAAGTATTAAGCAGTTTTTTAAAGTAATTTTTCTTGAAATCATTCTCAGCTGTAATATAATCAATTTCATTCCCGGGGTTATTTATATCCGTATCTTCATCATGCTTTCTCAGAAGGTATCTGAAATGATGCGGCTCAAGAACGGATTCAGTGTTAAATGAGATAACATTTTTTACACAGCTAACCAGCTCTCTTACATTTCCGTGCCAGGGATACTCCCTCAGCATATTCTTTGCTTCATCCGAGAATTCAAAATGTTTACCGGGGAAACCGGTTTTAAACTTCCCGAGGTAATACTCAGCAATAGATATTATATCATCTTTCCTTTTTCTGAGAGGCGGAATAGTTAAGGAAGTACCGCTTATTCTGTAGTAAAAATCTTTTCGCAGTCTGCCGGAGCTTACCAGCTTTTCAAGGTTCTCATTAGTTGCCATGATCAGCCTGACATCTATATTTACTTCACCCTTTCTTGCATCCTGCCCGACCCTTGTAATTGATTTATACTGCATAAAATGAAGAAGTTTAAGCTGTATACTTTCAGGTAATGAGGAAATTTCCGGGATATATAATATCCCTTTATCTGCAGCTTCGAATTTACCGATGATCTGCCTGTCAGCACCTGAAAAAGCTCCTTTTTCATGGCCAAATAATTCTGATTCAATTAGACTTTCACTAAGGGATGAGATAGATACCGGCAGAAATATATTATTTTTCCTGGAGCTTCGGGAGTGTATCTGGGATGCAACCAGGTCTTTGCCAACGCCTGTTTCACCTTCAATCAGCACATCAAAATCAAGATTTGCAAGACGTGTTATTTCATAATTCAGCTTCTTCATCTCATCACTTGTAAAAATGAAGCGGCTTTGAAGGGCTTCAAAGTTGCTTTGGGACCTGCTTTTATTTACCTGTTTACCGGCATCATATACAGATATCTGTATCTTATTGTGTGAGTGCAGCCTGATATGGAATTCCAGATTCCTGGTCTCTCCGTTTATATCTTTAATCTCTCTTAAAATTGTTTCGGTTCTGCCGTAAGTTAAAATTGATGCAGTCAAAAAATCATCAACCTGCAGAAAGTCATGCATTTTAGTGTTTAACAGCTTATCTGCTTTGACTTTTAATAACGTTTCAGCAGACTTGTTAACCATAAGTACTTTTCCTGAATTATCGGCAAGAATAATCGCATCAATTGAAGAACCAACAGACCTGGTATACTCATTTTCACTTATAAGCAAAGCTTCAAATAATTTCGATTCTGTTTTATCTTCAAACATGAAGAACCTTCCAAGATAATTCCTGTTATCATCAATTAACGGAGTTGTATAATAACTGAATATCCTTCCATCCCTGAATATTATTTCATCTTCGTAAACTGCCTGGTTATCTATATTCATCAACAGTTTAAGCGATGAAACAAATTTTTCCTTATGTTCAACTTTTTCAGAGCAAATATTCATTAATCCAGAATTTGAGAGGTCCTTAACAGGTTCAATTTCAGCAAGATCCCAGAGTTCAATAAATTTTTTATTATAATAAAGAATTTTATCATCCCTGCTATCTACCAGATAAAAGCCGCTGCGTGAACTTTCAGCCATTTCACGAAGCATCAGTTCATTCCATATAAGCTTCTCATGTTCCTTTTTCTCTTCGGTTATATCATCATAAATACCAATGACTCCTGTTATATTACCGGAGATATCTTTTAATAAGGAAGAATGGGTCTTAACATTAATGAACTTCCCGTCTTTACGTTTCCTTAAGCATTCTTCACCATTAAGGCTGCCGCCGCTCAGTAGCTTTTCACGCATTAATTTATGAACCGAATCATCAGACTCCGGGAGCACAGGGTTATAAGCTTTCCCGGTAACTTCACTTTCTTTCCAGCCAAATATCCTTTCCATTGCCGGGTTCCATCTTGTGATAACTGCATTTTTGTCGAATACAACAATTCCCAAAGGAGCGGCTTCAATCAGGGCATCCAGGTCACCATTATTTATATTTCGCATAGGATTCTTTATCGATAAAATAGAAAATTATTTGATCAAAACCATTTTCTTTGTTTCTGTAAAACTGAATGACCCGAGTTTATAATAATATATGCCGATTGAATATTTATCAGCATTCCAATTTACATTATAAATTCCCGGCAGCAATGCTTCATTAACAAGTACAGTAATTTCCCTACCAAGGATATCATAAACTGCCAGCTTAACAAATGCAGCAAAAGGAACAGAAAAATTAATTTTTGTAACCGGGTTGAACGGGTTGGGGTAATTCTGGTAAAGGGTAAATTGTTCGGGAATATTTGTGTTAATAGTGTGTATTCCTATAGGAATATTACCTTTTCCCCCGTATGCTCCCATATCTGTTCTTGCAAGATTCAAACCCCATGAACAATTGATAATGCTGTCGGTAATATCAGGATTGCCTGCATCGATACAGGGTGAGTAGCGTGGGCTGCCGCAATGAACTGAATCCTGCAGGTGGAAATCACCGCCTGTGGTATCACGGAAATAAGGGTAGCGGTCAAAACACCCTGTGCCAAACCACGGCTGGCCGGTACCTCCCATAATGTCACAATATCGCGCGGTTACGGTTTGCTGCCCTGAATATGAAAGGGCGGGTTCAGTGCTGTTATATAAAATATTGTTAATAAAAAATGATCGTGCCGAAGAATTATCAAAGTACAAATTCACATCACCGCCATCGGAAGCTGTATTTGAAAATAACGTATTATTAAAAATATTGATACTGCCTGTGTTTGTGGAAAAATTTATTCCGCCGCCGGCAAGTCCAGAACGGTTGCGGTTAAAAATGTTGTGATATATCTTAGCGGTTCCGTAATCAAGAAAAAGATTTGCCCCCGCGCCTGTTTCACCGGCAGTGTTATTAATAAACCTGTTCCGGTAAACATTCATTGTGCCGCCGCTATGCTCAACCCACAATCCTCCTCCCTGCCAAACAGAGTTATTCCCCGTAAACTGATTATCGTAAAGCTCTATTGAGCCGGAGGTGATCTGTATATATGTCCCTGCCCCGTTGCCGCCAATAGTGCATGAATTCCCGTTCATAACATTGCTTCTGTATCTTACTGCAGAATTACCGCCCGGGCACCTGATCCAGCAGCCACCCCCGGATTCTTTTGCAGTATTGGAAACAAAAGTATTCAGCTCCGCTATAACAGTGGAATTACTTCCGAGAGGATAAAGCATTGCACCGGCAGCATCGCGCTGCGAAGTATTTTGTGTGAAAGTACACCCTGAAAGTGAGATGGTTGTTCCGCTGCCATCAGTCTGTATGAAGAGGCCCCCGGCATTACCGTACGGATACCCCGAAGTATTCGGCGATGAATTTCTGCTGAAAGAGCATGAGCTGACCGAAACTGAACCTGTATTTGAAAAGAGGTTAACACCGCCGGCAACATAATTAGATGTGTTATCATTAATGCTGCAGTTTCTTACTATAATGTCAGCCTCCTGGGTCAGGATATTCAGGCCGCCGCCATAATCTGCCTTTCCGTGCTGGATAGTAAGACCTTCTATAATAATATCAGCAGCAGGTGAGTTTGCTGTAAGCTGCAGTACCTGCCTTAAATTCGCGCCATCAAGCACCGGACTGCCTGTACCTCTTATGAACAGGGAATAATTTTCATTGGATATAAATGTGAGAGAAGGATTTACATTATATGTGCCTGCAAGAACATTGATAGTATCGCTCTGCCCGTTTGAAGCACAAGAATTTAAAGCTGACTGAAACTGTGTTACGTTGTTTACTGTAAAACTACCCGAGAAAACACACTGACTGATTAAGGCAATAAAATAAAAAAAACTGTTTATTGACTTCATGGCATTTTAAGTAATTTATCTCAAAATAATACAGCGTCAAACTGATTTCAATGATTACGCTTAGAAAAAAATATGATAATTATCTGTTCAGGTATAGTCTGAAATAAAAAAGGCGGATATTTCTATCCGCCTTTTTAATCAATTGGGGTTGTTATTTAACCAATACCATTTTTTTGGTATCGGCATAATTGTTTGAATTCAATCTGTAAAAATATATTCCGCTTGCCAGATGCGAAGCGTTGAAATCGAAGTTATAAGTGCCCGCATTAAGCTCCATATTTACAAGCTGAGCTACTTCCCTGCCGGAAATATCGTAAATTTTCAACGTAACCAATCCGTTTTTCGCAACTGCGAATTTAATGTTGGTAACCGGGTTAAACGGATTCGGGTAGTTCTGTTCAAGACTGAATGCATTAGGAACTTCATTTGAAACAGGTGTAATTCCTGTAACTAAAGATTCCATATTGTAGTACACTCCTGCAGGTCCAAGGCCTGCATATGCAAATGCAGAGTATTTTGTATTTCCTTCGGAGTAAATTGCTGAAACAGGTGCAAGTGAACCGGTGCTTACGACACCGTTCTTTTTATACATGGGTGTGCCCAAATTTCCAAGCTCACCGTGTCTAACAGTCACTGAATCACCGTTAAGATCAACATAGGCGGATATAAAATCTTTGCCGTTTGCAGTTGATGTATCTGAACTGCATGAAGTGAAATCAACAGGCATAGAAGCAAGTCCAAGGCCAAAATCTATATTCCACAATGCTCCGCCATCGATGGAATAGTGATAAACTGCCCTGTCATTTTTGGTACATGTTACAAGTATCCTCTGCGGAAGCGAAAAATCCCTCTGCTGAATAGTTATTGCGGGTCTTTCGTAAATGGTACCCGGGGCTGCATCGGTAATATACCTTATACTGAAATTGTTTGACGGTAATTCCATCGTTGCGAAAAGCCTTATTTCGTGTTCGTTATTGGCTACTTCCCTTTCAACAGCAAAGTAAACTGAATCACTACCGACCTCATTGGAAAAGGCAGCAGCCGGGTACCTGTCTTCGAAAGCATTATTGCTGTTGGTCCCTACAGTATGTACTGCACCCCAGCTGGTGGAACGGAAATGATGCATAGAAACAAAAGCGCCGGAATTAGTTTCTTCTCTCAAAATTACATGCATAAATGTAAGGCTGGACCAGAACATACCATCGCTGCATGCCGAGGGATAAACGAACCTGTTGCCTGCAGAAGGATTTGCAACATTAAAGAAGTTTGAAGCAGAGCCGTCTCTTCTGAAAGAGGAACACACAAGGTATGCATCATTCAGGTTTGAATTTGCACTTAATGTTGCATATACAAGTATCCTTGTTGAATCAGGCACATTTTCATTTCTGCTTTCAACAAGCATAGTTATTGACCCGAAATAACCTGTGATTGATGTAATGTTTGCCACTGTACTCCATTCAGCTCCCCCGTTGCCGGAGCGGTATACAGTTATCTGCCCGTTTATTCCGGGGATACCGCGCCTGTTCACAGCAAGGTACATCCAGCCATCTTCGCCTTTTTTAAGATCAAGCTGCCTGTAGCCGCCTGTAACAGCAACGCTGGAATTTGTTACCTGAACATCAGAGCCGTACCAGTCATTGATAAAAGGCGGATTCAGATCTTTGGTTATCTCGACTTCAATGGGTTCGGCGGTAAATTCTGCTTTTGTCAAATACTTTTCAATTTCAGCGGCCGTTTGTTTTTTCATCTCCGGGTTCCTGCTGTCGATCGCAGCGTTATAGCTGTTTAACAATGCCGCAGGAATAGTAATATTACGGGGTAAACTCTCCGCAGAAATTTCATTTGGAGAAACGTTCCTGAATGAGCTTTGGTTAAGCTTTGATTCATTTGTCGCATCAGTTTGTGCGTAAACTGATACAACAGTAAATATAAATGCTGCAATTAAAAATTTAAGTTTTTTCATTTTTTATCCTTTTTTTTATTTTGTTTAATATGTTTAAAATTATTTTTTTCTGAATTCATTAATCCCGGTAATATTTCATATTCACTGTCAAAGTAAGGTTCCAAAAGCCTGCTGATCAGAACGTCACTGTTTAAGAGTGAGCCGTTTTCTTTTTTCCTGTTAAAGGAACTTCTGCTCTTTGGCAGTACATTTTTTTTCTTTTTCATTCCAGTCTGGTTCTGACAATGCAAATATATTCATGCATATGAGGGGAAAAAAAGAAATGAAAATGAGGGAATAATACTGAAAATGAATATTTTCCATGTCATAACTGCGGAATTCATGAATTAAGTAGCTGTTTATAAATTGTTTAAATGGGGAAAAGTATCTGGAAAAATAATACATATTACCATCAGGGATATTTAAGAAAGACAGTAATACCAGAATACCTGTTTTTCTGTATTATTGAGCCTGTTAAATATTATATAATTAATCAATTACCTTGAATTTGGACTCCGCAAAAAGTAACTTTAGAAAAGGTAAATTTATCATATGCACAAAAGTAAGTCAGTGTTATTGCTTTCCTCGTTTTCAGCTGCGGAGATGAAAAGCTTCGGTGATTTTGTCAGGTCGCCGTACTTCAATAAAAATACAAGAGTGGTCAGTCTCTTTGATGAATTAAGGAAAGATTACCCCGGTTTTACTTCAAAGAGCATCACAAAAGAAAGACTGTATAATAAACTTTTTAAAGGCAAACCCTATAATGACCAGGTTATCAAAAACCTGAACACAGAGCTTTTTAAGCTTGAAAGAGAATTCCTTGCTCATGATATGCTGGAAAGAGAGAGTTTTGAAAAAACGCTGATGCTTATAACGAACCTTACAACCCGCGATGCGGGTCAGCTGTTTGATAAGGAGACACTGGCAGTTGAACTGCTTGCAAGGGATAACCCGGGAGCGGTTAAAGAGCTGCACCTGCTGCTTTACAGGATGGAAGAAGAAAGATTCACCAATGCCATTATAAATAACCGGCAGGCAGAAGCTACAGTACATATTCTTAAGGCCGGGGAATACCTGGTCCATTATTTCCTTAAACACCTTCTAAGGCTATCCATAAACAACAGGATAAACGAGTTTTCTTTTAACATCAGTTCAGATGTAAACCTTCTGGATAATGTGATAAGGAACCTGGATATGAACAAAGTACTTGCTTACATGGAAACAAACAACATTGAGCACAGTATTCATATTAAGCTTCTTTATTACGCAATGCTTTGCAATCTGAATGTAAATGATAATTCAGCTTACATCTCATTCAAAGAGCTGCTCTTCAGCAGCAAAGAGAAACTGACTAAAACTGAGTTTCAGCACCTGCTTCATCTTCTGGAATCAATCATTGCACAAAAGATAAACTCAGGCAAGCTTGAATTCTATAACGACCTTCACGAAACGTATGATTATGAACTGAAAAATGACATGTATAAACCTTCCAAACAGGCGCCAATGACAGTCATGAAATACCGTAACATTTACTTATCAGCGCTGAAGGCAGGGAAATTTGACTGGGCAGAAAGATTTATACATGATTACAGGGATGAGCTGCAGAAGAAGGACAGGCAGAGCATTGAAGAACTATCAATGGCGCAGCTTAATTTCGAAAAAAGGAACTTCGGGGAAACGCTTAAGCATCTTCAGAAGGTAAGGACATCGCAGATCTTTTATAAAATTGATGTAAAAATGCTTAGCCTGATGGCGCTTTATGAGCTCTCTCATTTTGAAACAGCAATTGCAGCAATTGAAAGCTTTAAAAAGCTGCTGGCAAACAATAAGACTCTCACAGAGCAGTACAGGGAAAAGAACAGAAATTTTCTATCCCTGATGGGTTACCTAATAAAAGGAAGGATAGATAATTTTCAGGGAAGTAAAGATGAACTGCTGAAGAAAATTGAAGAAACTCCTGTGACTGCAAACAGGAAATGGCTTATCAGAAAAACTGAAGAGCTGAAATAAGTCTAAACTTTCCGTAATACTGAAAAAAACAAAAGCCCGGCAAAACTAAGCCGGGCTTTATTGTTCAATTAACATTTGCTCTAACCATCAAAGAGCATTTAATCAAACGGAGGTAATGAAATCAATTAACAAATAACAATTAACAAAATTTTTTAAAAAATACCTAAGCTTTTGCCGGTGCTTCTTCGCCTGCAACGGGCTTCACTTCTGTTTTTTTCCTTTTACCTGTTAACCTAAGCATAACATCATCAACCCAGCTGAATATTGCGGGAATAACAACCAGAGTTAAGAATGTTGCCGCGGAAAGTCCGAATATGATCGCAACACCCATCGGTCTCCAGAAAGCGGTATTTTCTCCGCCGATAACCCAGCTTAAAGTTCTCCAGTCAAAATCAACGCCTGTTGTCAAAGGTACAAGCCCTAGTATAGTACATACAGCTGTCAGGAACACAGGCCTTAACCTGATAACACCTGACTGCACAAGGGCTTCATCCCGCGATAATCCGCGTTTTACAAGCTCCTTCTGGAAATCCAAAAGTACGATAGCATTCCTGACCACAATACCGCCAAGTGAAATTACACCTATACCTGTCATCATAATACCAAACGGTGTCTGCGTTACAAGAAGTCCGAAGAACACACCTATTAGTGAAAGCAGTACTGAAAACATGATGATCAGCGGTGTTCTCAATGAATTGAACTCCATAACCATGAACAAAAATATCAGCAGCAGCGATACAAGAAAAGCCTTTCCTAAGAATGCTGATGCTTCGTTCTGGTCTTCATTTTCACCGGTGTAGCTTATTGTGTATTCATCAGGCATCTTAAAATCTTTGAGCTTTGCCTGTACATCCTTTAAAACATCATTACCAAGCCTGCCTTCAGCGTTTGCAGAAACTGTAACAACGCGCTTCTGGTCCTTACGGTTGATCTTCTCCAGTCCGCCCGAAAATTGAATGCTTGCAACAGAGGTCAACGGAATGTTTGCTCCATCCCTGTTTGTGATGAACAGGTTTTCAATTGATGAAACATTATCCCTTTGTTTCTTATCAAGTCTAACAGTAATATCATACTCATCTTCGCCTACACGGAACTTGCTGGCTTCAGTACCGTTAATTGCTGTTCTGATAGTACCTGCAATTGATGCTGTACTGAGCTTATACAGTGCAGCCCTGTCCCTATCGATAGTGATCTTGATTTCGGGTCTTGATTCAATATAATCATCCTTCAGATCCGCAAGCCCGGGGATATCTTTTATCTGGTCTTTTATCTGGTCAGCCAGTGCGCCCAGCTTTACGAAATCATCGCCCGTGATCTCAATGTTCACCGGGGGACCTGTCGGCGGACCGTTGGCCTGTTTCTGAATATCAATATCTCCGCCGGCTATTCCTGAAATTGCCGTACGGATATCTTCCATCGCTTCAAATGAACTGCGTTTTCTATCAAGCTTATCGTAAAAATTGATAGTAATAGTGCTCTTGTTTGAAACAGAGCCGCCAAAATCCATTGGATTGCTTGATGAGCCTACATTTGAAACATAGTATTCTATATCATCAAAAGGCTTTATTTTCTGTTCAAGCAGCTTTGTGAACTCATTGGTCTTATCAATATTCGTTCCGCTTGGCATAACAATATTTATGTTTGCCTGGCGGGGTTCAACATTGGGGAAGAACTCAACACCATTGTTGAACATTCCGTACACTATGAATGAAACTATCAGCAATGCAACTGTTCCGCCTATTGTAAGTACCCTGTGTCTAAGCGCATAGCGAAGAGTTTTTTCATACATGCCAAGTACTGTTGAAAAGAACTTTTCGTCAAAGTGTTCAATAAAGCGGCTTATTGGTCTGAACTTCTTCTTCGCGTCTTTTTCTTTCTGCTTCTTAACGTGAATGAAGACTGCTGCCTGTACCGGGCTGATCACCATTGCCACAAACAATGAAGAGAACAAACACACAATAAGTGTCAGAGGCAGGTAACGCATAAACTCACCAACTATTCCCGGGAAGAACAACAGCGGGAAAAATGAAGCGATAATTGTTAATGTAGCAATAGTTACAGGGAATGCCACTTCACGGGGACCCTCAAGCGCGGAATCATACGGCGAGTATCCCTCCTTTTCCTGAAGCCTGAAAATATTTTCCATTACAACAATAGCATCATCAACAATGATACCAAGCACAAGTATTAGCGTAAACAAAACCACAATATTCAGCGTAACACCCATAGCGCTCAGCACAATGAATGAAATAAGGAATGAAAGCGGTATTGAGGTTGCAGTAAGTGAAGCGATCCTGAAGCCAAGGAACAGGAACAACACCAAAACAACAAGCACAACACCTGTTATTACGCCGTTTTCAAGCTCATGAACAGTATTCTTGATCGATTTTGACTGGTCACCGGTTAAGCTGATCTTCATTCCGGCAGGAATGTTCTTTTCTTCAACTTTAACTATCTCTTTAATATCATCAGCTATCCTGACAAGGTTTTCACCGCTTTGCTTCTTTATTATAATTGTTACTGCATCTTCGCCGTTCTCGCGGGAAAAGCTTGTTCTTTCTTTATATCCGTAAATTACCTGGGCAACATCCCTGATGTATATTGGATTTCCTTTCATATCAGATTTCACAATAAGATCGCCAAAAATGCGCGGGTCTTCTACTTCACCGGGTACGCGGATAAGATAGTTCAGGTCACCTATATCAACACTTCCGCCGGGAATATTCAGGTTTTCAGCGCTTATGGCGTTGGTAATATCATTTAAACCAAGGCTGTAATATTTAAGGCGGTCAGCATCTACATTAATTTTTACTTCGCGTTCAAGTCCGCCTACAACTTCTGCGCTTAATACGCCGGGTACACCTTCTATCTGGTCGCTTAGTTTATCGGCAACTTCTTTCAGCTTTGAAAGTCCGTAGTTGCCCGCAATATTAATATATAGAATAGGCTGCTCTGAAAGATTTACCTCTGCAATGACAGGTTCTTCAATATCATTCGGCATATTGGTTTTTGCCACAGAAACTTTATCACGCACTTTTTGAAGAGCGTCATCTATCTTCACATCAGGGTTGAACTCAACGGTAATTGAAGAAAAACTCTCACGTGATACAGATGTTATCTGTTTAATATCGGAAATAGCCTTAACCTGTTTTTCTATTTCCATAGTAACCAGCTTTTCTATTTCCTCAGGTGATACCCCGACATAAACCGTAGAAATGAATACATACGGAATCTGGATAGAAGGAGAGGCTTCCCGGGGAAGCCCGACATAAGCAGATATACCGGCCAGCACTATTATAAAAGTGAAGATATATACTACTACTTTATTATCTACAAATAATTTGAAAAATTTCATGTTCTCTGGTTTAAGTTAGATTTTTACTGAACAACCTGCACTTTATCGCCATCTTTTAAAGCCTGGAATCCGTCTGTAATCAGCTTATCACCTGCATTCAGACCGCTGTCTATCAATACCTGGTTGCCGTTTCTTCCGCCAAGTTTTAATTCACGTTTTCTTGCAATATCGCCATCTAGTATAAATACATACTGCACTTCACCGTAATCAACTATCAGGTCCTGTGATACTACTATCGCGTTTTCCTTTGTGAATTCTGAGATCTGCACATTTGCGTTCATTCCCGGTTTCAGGGTCTTATCGCGGTTATTGATAAGTATTTCTATTTCAAATGTTCTGCTTGTACCTGCAAGCGCCGGGGCTATATAACTTATTTTGCCTTCAAACTCCACACCGGGCAGCACATCAACTGTGATCTTTACGCTCTGTCCCTGTTTAACTTTCGTTATATACATTTCAGGTACACCGGCTGATACTTTTACTGTGGAAATATCTATTACACTGAATATCGGCGAGCCCGGTGCGGACATTTCGCCTTTGTTCATGAACTTATCATCCACTACTCCGCTTATGGGTGAGCGCACAAAACCGGTCTTTAACCTTGTTTTCAGAATATCAGCTCCCCTGACTGCGGCTTCATACTGCCATTTGGCGGTAAGATACTGCATTTCAGTAGTTGCGTTATCTTCATAAAGCTGCTTTTGCTTTTCGTAATTCATGCGCGCAAGCTCTATCTGTGCTTCTGTCTGCTCCAAAGTCGCGTTCTCAACATCTTTTTTTATCCTTGCAACAATTTCACCTTTGCTAACGTAGCTTCCTTTATCTTTAGTAAGATAGGTTATCAGACCGCCTTCTTCTGAAGATATTTTGGCCGAGGTAAACGGTTTTATAACGCCGGCAACTTTAAAATTATCCGAAAAGGTGCTGTACTCCACATTACTTACTTTTACCAGCGGTATTTTCTTTTCGTTAGATTGGTCTTTTGTTTCACCCCCGCCTTTGCCGCAGCCTGTTATTATCACTGATATCAATAATATCAGTAAAGTGACGGGTAAAATCAATTTAATTTTAGTCATGGATGGTATGTTTAAAAATTTCTCTCTCATTTTATTTATTTCTCCAGAAGCTGTTCAAGCTCGCTTCTCGCATTCAGGTAATCATATATAGCCTGTATATATGCAAGCTTTACCTGGCTGAGAGCCAGTTCAGCATCAACTACATCAATCTGGTTAAGCACTCCGCTTTTATAACTTATCAAAGCCAGATCGTAACCGCGCTGCGCGGTATTAACTATCTCTTCCTGAGACTTTATCCTGTTCTTTGCATCTTCGATCTTAAGTATAACGCTTTGTGTCTGTGTTTTAAGGAGTTCCTTTGTCTTAACTATAGTTTCTTCTGATTTTTTTATTTCTATTAATGACTGGTCCTCTTTGTATGAATTCCTGAAAAGGTTGAGGCTCCAGTTAACTCCGATACCGGCAACAATTGAATTATAGAACCTGTAACCGGTTAATGACCTGCCGTCATTTTCATTTGCCTGGCTTTGCCACTGCCCGAAGACGTAGAACTTTGGAAGGTAGTTAGCATAATCAACTTCTGCAAGCTGTTCATTTATTTTTTTGCTCAGCTTCAGCTGGCGTATAGCTACATTGTTCTCACTTATCTTTTTTATCAGGTCGTCAGTTGAGCCCCACACTTCTGTGCTGTCATAGCTCAGAGCGCCAACAACATCAATATCACCGCCATCTTTAAGTCCGATATTATTTTTAAGGAATTTCTTGGCAATTTCAAGGTTATTTTGTGACTGGGTGAGCTGCGGTTTTAAAGTCTCTACTTTAACTTTTGCTCTTATATAATCATACTCAAGCGCAACGCCGGCTTTATACCTGGCTTCAACCACTCTTAAGTTCTCTGTGGCATTATCGATACTCTGTTCATTCAGCTTTATTACTTCTTTTAACAGCAGAACGTTGAAGAACGATTTTTTTACATCAGTTTTAATTTTAACTTCAACGCTTTTTACATTCTCTTCCTGGATGCGTGAATAGTACTCAGCTATGCGAATGCCGTTAAAAACGGGAGTACCTAAAAAAGGAATAGGCTCGGAGACGTCCAATGTAGTAGTTATACTATTATCCGAGCCTATCTCATAGTTTTGCCCGAAGATATTGATCGTTTGTTTCCTGAACGACCTGGCATATCTTGAGCTTAACGTTAAACTTGGCAGTAAATTTTCGCTGTAAACTTCGGAGACCTGTTTATCAGCTTTCATTTTATCAAGCTTGGCAATTACATAATCTGAATTGTTCCTTTTTGCAAGGTTTATAGCATCATACAGCGTAAGCGTTCTTACGCTTTGGCTGTATGCCGCAGAGGCAAACACAGTAAAAAGGATCAAGGCGGCGATTAGTTTATTCATAAATTAATTTATGATATTATTAAAATTGTTTTTGATTGGTACTAATTGTGCAGAACATTTTCAAACAGTTTTTTTGTATTTGAAAATTTTTCCTTACCCAGCTCGGTTAAAAAGCCGTTAAAGAAGATTTCCGCGGTAATTCTCATTGCTTCATGGAAAGAATATTTGCTGTTGAGGACAAAATCAGCGTGGGTAACAGCTTCAATTGCGCCGTTAAGCGCGGTAATAATAATATCTACCGGAACGTGTTCTACAACTTTTTCTTTCTTGCCCTGCTCCAGCAGTTTTGACATGATCTTGGTAACTTTTTCCTGCCTAACTTTCGCAAATTCTTTGCTTAAGTGAGGAGCATGGATCTCAAGATCGCGGAACCATACTGGTGAACAGTTCATTGACATGCTCTTTTGCTTGTGAATTATCTTGAGGAATTTTGTTATAGCATCATCTTCACTTTCAGCTACTTCTTCAAGGAATTCTTCCATCAGGTTCATTCTCATTCCGCAGACATTTTCAAGCAGCTCTTCTTTTGAATCGAAATGCTTGTAAATGGTCTTTTTGCTCATTTGCAGGTCACGGGCAATTTCATCCATAGTGGTCTTATAAAAGCCCTCCGTTATGAACTTTGCGTGTGTAAAATACAGTATTTTCTCTTTTTCCGTAACTTCTGCCATTCCAGATCTATTCTTGGGGATTGGAAACTATTTTCGTTTCTTAAGTTTCCAAAATAATTAACGGAAACTAATTTGTCAAGTGTTAAATTAATATTCTGAAAATTAACGGAATTTTAACATATATTTGTATAATATTGGAAACTGAAATTCAGTTATTTGTGTAAGTGGATAAAAAAGAGATTGACCTGAAGAAAAAAGCAGCGCTGATATCCCTTTCGATCGGATTCCTGATGTTTTTCGGTAAAATAGGAGCATACCTGTTAACAGGCTCTGCAGCTGTGCTTTCAGATGCCCTTGAATCGGTTGTTCACATTGTGGCAACGTCGTTCGCATTTTACAGCCTGCATTTATCAACAAAGCCTGCTGATAAAGAGCATCCCTATGGACACGGAAAGATCGAGTTTTTTTCAGCGGGATTTGAAGGTGCAATGATCATCATTGCGGCATTTTCAATCATTGCGTATGCTGTCAGGGATATTGTTTATCCCCGGGAAATTTCATCACTTGATATAGGTGCGGGAATTATCACAGCGGCAAGTGTTATAAATTTACTGCTTGGATTATACCTGATAAGAACAGGGAAGAAGACTAAGAGTCTGATTTTGATCGCAGATGGCAAGCATGTTATGACTGATTCCGTAACCAGCTTTGGCGCTGTTGCGGCTTTGGTACTTGTATTAATTACTGATATAAAACTATTTGATCCGGTAGTTGCTATTATACTTGCACTGAATATTCTGTGGACCGGCAAACACCTTGTGCGTGAATCCATTGGCGGACTGATGAACGAGAATGATGACAAGATAATAAGTGATATAGGTTCGGGCTTGGAGTCACAACGCAAAGAACACCCTGACTGGATTGATGTTCACAGGCTCAGGTACTGGAAATCAGGGGATAAGTATATGGTCGATTTCCATCTGATAGTCCCTTATTATAAATCGGTCAGTGAAAGCCATGAAACAGTTGACCTTCTTGAACGCAGGATAATTGACTCACTTGGCACAAAGCAGGTGGAATCACTGATTCATTTAGACCCGTGTAACCCGCGATGCTGCCATATCTGCACAATGCCTGAGTGCGGTGTGCGCAAAGAACCGAATTCAAAATACATCAAGTGGGACTCAAAAAAAATTATATCACTCCCGACATATGATATAGATGATGTAAGCGAAGAAATGCTTACTTAACCAGTATCATTTTCTTTGTATCAGTATATTTACCTGCCTGAATATTATAAAAATACACACCGCTTGGCAAATCTGCAGCATTAAAATCAATTTCATAAACGCCGGGTTTCATATTCCCGTTAACAAGTGTGCGCACTTCTTTTCCGAGGTTATCGAATATCTTTAAATTTACATATTCATTTCCATCAGCGGGAATATTGAATTTGATCTTTGTCGAAGGATTGAACGGATTAGGATAATTTTGTTCCAGTGAAAAATTCTCCGGTATAATATTTGATACTGTTGGAATATATGTCAATGCATTGGAAGTTTTTCTAATTGTCCCGTTTTTACCTACAGCATATCCTGTATCAGACGAA
>JAUQWQ010000051.1 GCA_030835085.1 Ignavibacteria bacterium | reverse complement strand
CTGCTATTCAGGGCAGACCCGGTTTTGGAAATTTCTGGATGCAGTTCAATTCACAGGAAAACCTCGGACCATCAAGGATGTACCAGTTAGGCTGGGAAACTGACCCGGGAAAAAGAATACCATTGCTGAACCTGGTTGATATTTATAACCTGAATAACACATATACTTTTAATACTTTCATTAACCCGATCTTTCCGGATAATCTGAAGCTCAACTTCACTTATAAAACAACCACCGGTACGGTTAATTCATTAACGTATAATACTGATTCATCGGGATTTATAGGAACACCGGTAAACACACTTGAGAACCGCACAATAAGCAGGCCAAGCTTTTTTGTTACTGAAGGCGTAATTCCGGAGAAAATGGGCAGTTACTTTTTAGATACACTTACCGGTGTTACACAGGCACAATATTTTTCTGAAAATTTTGAAAAGAACATGGTTTCATTCCCCTTCCCAAGCTGGACACTTTCATTATCGGGCATAGAAAAATTTGAAATGTTCCAGAACATTGCGCAGACAATTACTCTTGAAAGCGGTTATTCAAGCGAGTACAGGAAAGTAATTTCATACAATGGTACATCCCCGGAGTATATAAGCGCGCAGGCACTTACATCCGGATTCACACCACTTATTGGGGTTAATTTTACTTTCAAACAGCTCTCAGGCGGAAACCTTACAGCTTCGTTCAAACTAAGCAATACAAATAATTATATTTTTGAACCTACCAATGCCAAACTGACAAATACCGCAACCAATGATATTGCGATTAACGCCAGTTTTACAAAATCAGGTTTTTCTTTGCCGTTATTCGGGTTATCTCTGGAAAATAACCTGACAATTTCATTTTCATATACCAGGACAAAAAATGATCCGCAGGTTTGGTCTTACCTGGAACCTTATTGGGAATCCAATTCGCAAAATGGTTCAACATCAACAACACTTAATCCATCAATTCAGTATAATCTTTCCAGAAGCGTTACAATGCAGCTCTTCTATAAGTATACCAAAATTGAACCAACCGGTTCAAACCTGCAGATTACAACCAGGACGACGAACGAAGCGGGTTTGAATATTAGACTGCAGATCCAGTAATTTGGAAACATTCACTTTGGTATTGGGATTACTGGCAGCATGTTTAACAACATTTGCGTACCTGCCTCAATCAATAAAAGCCATTAAAACCCGGCACACCAAGGATATCTCCTTTCCAATGGTAATTATGCTTGAATTAGGTTTAATAACATGGCTTTCTTACGGAATTTTGATCAGCAGTGTGCCGATAATTGCTGCCAATACTGTTTCAATTGTATTTATGACGATAATCCTTATATTGAAAATTAAGTATAAATAGCGAAATTTATTTATATTTCTTTTAATTTGCGGAATTTTTATATTTGTAACTTGTTATTGAAAATTTCAGCAAAATTATAACTTATTTGCGCCCATAGCTCTGGTCGGATAGAGCGATCCCGCTCTGGCGGGATAGGTTTCAGGTTCTTTTTTCCAGGTTAGTTTATTTTATGCGCCCATAGCTCTGGTCGGATAGAGCGATCCCGCTCTGGTGGGATAGGTTTCAGGTTCTTTTTTCCAGGTTTGTTTATTTTATGCGCCCATAGCCTGGTCGGATAGAGCGATCCCGCTCTGGCGGGATAGGTTTCAGGTTCTTTTTTCCAGGTAAGTTTATTTTATGCGCCCATAGCTCAATCGGATAGAGCGACAGCCTTCTAAGCTGTAGGTTTCAGGTTCGATTCCTGATGGGCGTACAAGTTTTATGGTGAGCGTAGTTCAGTTGGTTAGAACATCAGATTGTGGCTCTGAGGGTCGGGGGTTCGAATCCCCTCGCTCACCCCAAATAACCGCAAACATTGCAGATAACAACCCGAAACTCCCTGGTTAACTGCTATTTTTCATTGATTATTAAAGACTTTAAAATTATATTTGTTTCTTAGTTTTTTTAAGAAATTTCCAAAATTACAGAGGATTAGCTTGAGAAAAAACAGGTTCAGAATTATTTTAACACTGCTATTTATAGGTCTTTCCCTATACTTTTTATATCCTACATATAAGGATTATCAGTTCAATAAAGATATAAAAAATCTGGCAAATGCGCAGGATAGCGCTGCATTTTTTGATAAATACAGCACTGAGATACTGAAAGCCCGTGAGGACAGAATTAAACTCGGTCTTGATCTGCAGGGCGGAATGTATGTCATCATGGAAGTAGATATCGCTAAACTTCTGCATGATCTTGCCAAAAAGCAGGATGAAACACTTAACCAGGTTCTTGCAGCAGCTACAGAACAGACTAAAACCTCGGATGAGGATTTTGTTGATGTTGTTGATCTGAAACTGAAAGAAAAGGGTCTCTCACTGAAAGCATATTACGGAGAGATCAGGGATGATGATGCAAATATCAAATCTACCCTGAAATCAGAAGTTGAAAATGCTATTGATAGAGCTATCCAGGTTGTAAGGAACAGGATTGACCAGTACGGAGTATCTGAGCCGGTCATTCAGAAAAAAGGTTCAAGCAGGCTTGTTGTTGAGCTTCCGGGCGTAAGCAATGTTGGCGAAGTAAGAAAACTTCTCCAGGGAACGGCATTACTTGAATTTAAACTTGTAATTGATCCGCAGATAGCTGTTAAAGTGATGGAAAAGATCAATACATTCATGGCCGGGGGTAATCTTGATTCATTGATCAAGGCTGATTCTTTAAGCAAGATCACTAAAGTTGATACAACAAAAAAAGATACTACAAAGCTGACTGATAAGAACGTTAAGAAAGATTCTACCACAGTTTCTAAGACAAAAGATACAACTAAAAAAGATGTAACTAAAAAAGACACCAAAAAAGATACTTCAAAGAAAATAACATCAAAGGATTCTATCAAACCTACAGATTCAAATCTCTCAGGTTTAACAGACAGCAACGGAAATCCGCTGGATACTAACCAGCAGTTAAGCGAGGAAGAATTCAAGAAAAAGAACCCGTGGTTCTATCTGGTTCGCCCGCAGCAGTTTGAAGACGGGTCACTTGCCTGGTTTGTCCGTGAAACCGACAAGATCAAAGTCCAGAAAGTACTGGATAAAAAAGAAATTCAGGACCTTATTCCAACCGACGTTAGTTTTGCATTCAGTAACCGCTCTACCTTTGTTGATAACGGTGAAAAAATATTCCAGTTCTATATTCTTAAAAAGGACCCGGAATTAACAGGCGGCGTAGTTACAAATGCCAGATCAAATATTGATCCCACAAGCAACCAGCCTGTTGTTTACATGGAAATGAACAGTGAAGGCGCTGCTGACTGGGGCAGGATAACCGGTGCAAACATAAACAAACAGATAGCTATTGTTCTTGATAACGTTGTCTATTCAGCACCTGTTGTTCGCGGTAAAATCACCGGCGGTAATTCTGAAATTGAAGGTATGGCAAATATCCAGGAAGCAAAGCTTCTTGAGATAGTTCTCAAAGCAGGTGCACTCCCCGCTCCACTTGCAATTATTGAAGAAAGAACTGTCGGACCGTCACTGGGAGAAGATTCGATCCAGAAAGGACTTTATTCATCAATCATAGCATTAATACTTGTTGCAATATTTATGGTAATATATTACCGCTTCGCAGGCAGCGTTGCTGATCTTGCTCTGGCTTTCAATATGGTTGTTATCATGGGTATAATGGCAAGTTTTCATGCAACATTAACGCTGCCCGGTATTGCAGGTCTTATCCTCTCTATTGGTATGGCAGTTGACTCAAACGTTCTGATTTACGAGCGTATTCGTGAAGAACTTGCAGGCGGTAAACCTATTAAAACCGCAATTGAGATCGGTTACAAAAAAGCATTCTCCGCTATTTTAGATGGTCACGTTACCTCTATAATAACGGCAATAATACTTTACCAGTTTGGTACAGGTCCTATCCAGGGTTTTGCTCTCACACTTCTTATCGGTTTGATTGCAAACTTATTTACTGCTATTGTTATGACAAGGATAGTATTTGATATAATGACCGATAAAGGCAAATCCACAATTAACTTCGGATAATTTAGAAAGAAAATTTTATAATGCAATTTTTTCATAGTACAAATATAGATTTTTTAAGCAAGAGAAAACTGTTCTACCTTGCTTCAACAGCAATTATAGTTGTTGGCTTGATAGCGTTTTTTGCCAAAGGACTGGTAATCGGTATCGATTTTGCCGGGGGAACTGAAGTACTTGTCAGATTCCAGAATGATGTTGAAATAAACAATATCAGGTCGGCAATGGATCTTTCCGGTATCACAGGTTCTGAAATTAAAACTCTTGGAAATGAAAGAGATGTTCTTATCAGAACTGCTGAACCGGGCGAAGGTACTTCGGTCAGTGACAGGATAAGAGAAGGTCTTACTAAGAATTTCCCAGGGAATAACTTTGAGATCCTGAGAATAGATAAGGTGGGACCGAAGATCGGAAAAGAACTGTCAACCTCGGCTATTTATGCTACAATATTTTCACTCATAGCAATTTTGATCTATCTTGCATTCAGGTTTGAGTTCCTGTATGCTTTGGGCTCTGTTGTAGCTCTTTTGCATGACGTACTTATTACTCTTGGTATCGTGGCGTTAACGGGGGTGTTGTTCCCTTCTATGAACCTTGAGCTTAACCAGGGTATGGTAGCGGCATTTTTAACGCTTATCGGTTTTTCGGTAAACGATACCGTGGTAGTTTTTGACAGGATTAGGGAAAATATTAAACTGTTTAAGAGTGAAAGTATCTTCACTGTTATGAATAAAAGTTTGAATTATACCCTTAACAGAACCATTATAACAAACGGTACGGTATTTATCACAGTACTTATCCTTTTGATATTCGGCGGTGAAGTGAACAGGAGTTTTGCTTATACATTTTTAATCGGTATTATCACCGGAACATATTCATCAATTTATGTTGCGGGTGCATTTGTTGTTGACGCAAAAGGTTACCTTGATAAGAAACGTACTCCTGCGGGAACACGTAAGGTAGCCGTTACCAAAGCATAGGAAAGATTCAAATAGATTTTAGTTTATAATATTTAATTTCGATAGAGTATGCCTGCTGAGTCGGTTCTTGGTTTGCAATGGGGTGATGAAGGAAAAGGAAAGATTGTTGACCTTCTTGCCCAAAAAGCTGATTATGTTGTAAGATACCACGGAGGCAATAATGCAGGCCATACTGTTGTTGTAGGCAGTAAAAAACACTTTTTTCATCTTATCCCCTGCGGCATTTTTCATAAAAATACCAAAGCACTTATTTCCAACGGTGTTATTATTGATCTTGAAGTACTGGTCAGGGAAATGGATATACTGCTGAAAGAAAAATTAAACCTTAAAAATAAGCTATTCATTTCGCCAAGATGCCATTTAATTCTCCCCTATCATAAAAATCTTGACGCAGCATACGAAAATGCGCGTGGCAGGAATAAACTTGGTACCACAAAGCGCGGCATTGGTCCGGCATATTCAGATAAAGTAAGTTACAACGGGTTAAGAGTATATGACCTTGCTGACTGGAATGATTTTACAGAGAAGTTCACTTTCCAGGCGAAGATAAAAAATAAAATACTTAAGACTTTCGGTGTGAAACCTGTAAACATAAGCGTTGAGCTGAAAAAGCTTAAGAAACTGCGCAGCAGGATAATGCCGTTCGTTAAAGATACATTCGAGATGATTAATGACGCAGCGGCTAAAAGAAAGAGAATACTTTTTGAAGGCGCTCACGGCATTATGCTTGATCTGGACTGGTCTCCCTACCCCTTTGCAACAGGGTCAAACACCGTTGTAGGCTCGGTTAATACCGGCTCGGGACTCGCTTACAGGCAGTTAGGCAATGTAATAGGAATAGTTAAGGCTTTCACATCACGCGTAGGCGGCGGTCCGCTTCCTACGGAGCTGCATGGCAGGCTTGCTGATGCTATCAGGGAGCGCGGAGGTGAATACGGTACAACTACAGGTAGGGCACGCAGGATCGGCTGGCTTGACCTTGAAGCTGTAAGGTTTTCGTGCAAGATCAATAATGTTAATGAATTGGTAATAACCAAGCTTGATATATTAAGCGGACTGCTTGAGATAAAGGTTTGCACAGGTTACACTTTGAACGGCAGGAAAATACATTATTCTGATTGCGGCTATAAAGAGCTTGCAAAAGTTAAACCGGTTTATAAAATATTCCCGGGATGGATAGAGGATATTTCAGGCATCAGGAAATTCAGCAAACTCCCCAAAGAATGCAGAGATTACCTGAATTTCATCGGTAAATTCCTTGGCGTTAAAATCAAATTCGTAAGTGTAGGGGCTGAAAGAAACGCGAATGTAAAATTTTAAAGATAGATTTTTATCATTAAAAAAGGCTCAGGAAATAAATCCTGAGCCTTTTTTGTTTCTGATATTCTAAATATATTATTTCTTTATCCTGGCAGCTTTAAAAAAGCCGCCTTCTTTATCCATACCCCTGAATGTTGAGTAATACCATGAACCTTCAAGCAAAGAGCTTTTTACACTGACGTTGATAAACACATTAGCGTCAGCTATTCTTGGATTAGTGTTGATGTTAAGAAATTTCTTTTCATCACTGTAATACCCTGTAAGCTCCCCCCCTGACATAGTTGAAAAACCATGGTAGCTTGTATCTGTTGTCATAGTCTTAATAGTGTAACTGCCGGTAACCATATAATCCGGTACATCCTTCTGTTTGGTTATTTTATCAAGCATCATTTCACCATCGACCAGAATGGTACCGGCACTATCGGTTAAAGTATAGTTATACTTGCCAGTTTTAAGCGTTAATGTTTTTTCCGTATCGCTGCCTGAGCAGGAATTAAATACTATTACAAGTACAATTGAAAGTATCGCTGTTATTTTCATTATTTCACCAGTACCATTTTTTTAATTTCAGAATAAACCGAATTATTATCCCTGCTTACATCAAGTTTGTACAGATACACGCCTGAAGCCAGGTTCATTGTTGATGCATCCAGCGTGTATGAAAATATCCCGATGGGATAATACTGACTGTTAATAAGCTTTGCAACTTCCCTGCCGGATAAATCATATACTCGCAGTGTTACAAGTCCATCCTGCGGAAGCGCGAACTTAATGTTCGTTGAAGGATTGAACGGATTGGGATAGTTCTGAAGCAGATTAAAATCCAATGGAAATTCTGATGAATTCAGCGGATTATCCAAACACAAAGCTTTATCATATCTGTCTACTATTGTATCATGCGGAAGAGAACCAAATCCTCTCAACAGATTAATTGCTCCGTTTAAATGGCAATAGCTCATGATCGTACCATTGTTATTTGGTGTCGTTCCGCTAACACAGCCGCCTTCGGAAGTATAACATGAATCTATCTGACCGCTGGCAGTAGGCCAAACACAAGCATGAGTGTGTTGTGAACCGAAATTGTGCCCTGTTTCATGCGTAATTACCATTACAGTCCAGGAGTAAGTGGGATAAGGTAAGTAATCACCTTCTATGTTACTAAAAGCATATCGCCCGGAGTGTGACGATGGTTCATAACTTGTGCAAAGTGCATTGATCCATGCTATTCCGCCAAGCTGCTGACCATGCCCGGAAGAAAGCAAATGCGCAAGGTCACCATGAAAACTATCTTGAGTGTTATCACCAAATGTTTCGAGAATATCGGTTGATGAATTTAAACTTCTGTACGGATCTGCTGTAGTGTATACATCAATCTGTTGGATATTTACAGTAAGTCCTTCATTTTGATATAGTGTCTTAACGTGAACAAAAGCGCCTTCAACAAATGCTAATACGTTAGTAGTATCGCTCCCAGCATCCAGATACATTTGATAATCACAAACAAAGTAAATATCTACGGGGGATGTTGTTCTGTCTCCTGACGGTACGACATTCAAATTCTTTGGTGTTAAATAGTACTTATCATAACCATTACCTGAACCGCACTCAAACCCGGGTTTATTTATTACATCTATATCATTATATATAATATAACTGTCCGTAATTTCTTTATTTTCATTTTTTACAGGTCCTAAAACAAAATTACCGTTATCAGTCGAAATAATACCCATAACGCTGTTTTCGAAAACTGAAAAAGTTACAATAGAATTCTGGTTATCTTTAATAATACCCTGGTAGTGCAGATTCTTGCTGGGAATCAAATTTTTGATACCATTTTTGCCAATTTCTCTTACACTGAAATTTTCTGAATATATATCAATTTTACTCAACAATAACTCAAATGAACTTCCGTTTTGCGGATTTGGCAACGAAATAGTTAAATTTTCAGGTTTATTCCGGTTCAAATTAGTTACAGAAGCCTTATCCAAAGTAAGTATCTTTGACTTCGAGGCAAAGTTATTAACTTCTGCCTTATTGTATGATAAATTCTCTGTGAATAATCTATAGCTTTTGTATGAAGCCGAACCAGAAACATTCTTGATTAAATCGTAAGCTGCATTTTTGTGTTTTGAAACAGTATTTTCCGGATTTATTACCACGGAATTTTCTTCAATGTTAAATGCTGAAAATGCCAGTACTATAACACAGAGAAATACTGCAGCAAAAATTAAATTTATTTTGTACGTACTTTTCATATAATTTTATTTTTTTATTTCTGAGGAATTATAGTAAACTGCATTTTTATCCGAAACTACGTTTTCTCCCGTTTTATCGGAAATTGTACTGCTGTAATACAGAATCCTGGCATTATTAATACCTGTGAGGACCAAATTACATGCTTCATCATAACTGATATTGTACTCTGTAGATGTTTCGGTATAAGTTAATACATTTCCTGAAACAGTATAAAGTCTCTGCAAAGGTGTTTGGTTCGGACAAGTTAACGTTGCAGTCCCCCCGGTAGAACTTGGGAAAGATACTTTTTCCCCCGGGCATATATCACGTAATGTACCTGCATTGTAGATATATGTCCAATCACCCGTAAATTGGGGATTAGAGCAATTTCCGGTGTTTATTTGGTTAATTATATCCTCGCAATCACTGCCTACAAGCGTAAGCGAGACCAGCATTAATGCTGTAATGATGCGAATTGTAACAACTTTGCTCATTTTTTTCATAGATAATAGTTTAATTTGGTATAAATATAATTATTCATTCGTTAATTCACAACAAGTTATACAATTTATTACAATTTTTCGGCGAAAACACTGTTAACAATACCTAGAAAATTGTTTTTAGTTTTTAAGATCTTAAATCCGCATTTTTGCAATATTGCCGAGTATTCAGCAATATTGATGAAATTATCAACTGATTCAAATAAATAACTGTAAGCATACTCACTTTTAGCCATCCTGTTACCTATTTTCGGCAGTACTTTCTCAAAATACAGTCTGAAAGATCTGTTGGCAATATTTGCCTTTAATGGCTTAAACATCTCAATTGTAACAAATTTGCCTCCGGGTTTTAAAACCCGTGATATTTCCATTATACACTCTGCAAGGTGTTCAAAGTTCCGTACCCCAAACCCAATACCGCAAAGATCAAAATACCCTGTTTTGAAAGGCAAATGCTCAGCTTCAGTTTTCACAGGTTGATTGATATCATTCGGGAGCTTTTCCTTATCAATTTTCAGCATTTCCAGTGAAAGATCGCCAGAAAATATTCTTTTTGGATTCAGTTCAAGGAATTCCATACCAAGATCACCTGAACCGGATGCCAGATCAAGGATATTATCATATCTACCGGATATTGACGCGAGATACTTTACAGCGCCCCTGCGCCAGCGGTTATCCTGGTAACCACTGAGTAAATGGTTAAGTTTATCATAGGTTGGTGATATTTCATCGAACATGTTACCTATGAACTCTTTATTCTTTGTATATTTCATTAAATGCCTTTTGAGGATTGTAATATCACTAACGTTCTTCGTAAATAAATGTTATTTGAATCTAAGAGAAGTAATTGGATTAAGTCTTGATGCCATGTAGGAAGGAATTACTGTCACCAAAATGCTTAACAGTACTGCAATTATGGTAATTACGACGCCTGTGTTAATATCAATATCTAATGGTACCGCTGACATATAATAAATTTCCGGGATAGTCACCAGATTATATTTCAACTGCAGAAAACACAACCCGTACCCGAGGATATTACCTGAAATAATACCGGCAAGTGATATCAGCATACCCTGGAAGAAAAAAATGAACGTTATATCGGTGTTTTTTGCGCCAAGTGACTTCAGGATTCCGATAGTTTCAGTCTTTTCCAGTACCAACATCAGCAAAAATCCGATTATGTTGATTGCCGCAACTATAATTATTAACCCTAAAACTACCGGTATAGGTTCTTTTTGCAGCTCTACCCATGTAAATAAACCTTTATATATCTGATATACATTGCGGGCATTATTATTTGGATAATCAATCTGAGCCTTAATTTCATTGGTAACTTTCCTTATTTTATCAGTATTTGTGAGAAATACCTCGATTCCTGTAACATAGGGACCCATACTGAATAATTTCTGTGCATCTTTCATTTCTGTGTATAACAGCACATCGTCATATTCCTTCAAACCTGATTCATATATACCAACTACGTTAAATCCTTTTACAGCAGGTGTATTTGTAGCTGATGGAATCCCGACTGTTGCAATTATGAATACTTTACTGCCAACCGTGATATTCAGCTTACCTGCCAGTTTGTTACCTACAATTATGTTTGATACACTTGAATCAACTATCCCTAAGGTACCGGTTCCCTGCACTATCTTTCTCTGTTTCGAAAAAACGCTGTCCTCATTCCTTACACCTTTGATCAATATGCCTTCTGTGCGGTCTTTAAACTTAATTACAGCCTCGCGCTGCACAAACGGGTGCGCTTCCTTTACGAACAAATTGTTGGAGGTATCATAAAGCTGCGCTATTACTGCGCTATAGTCCGCAATTCCCTCTTTTTTGAATGATGTTACCTGAATATGTGATGAAAGGGATATGGTTTTTTCGGTAATTTCTCTCTCAAATCCGCCTAAAACGGATACTGCGATGATCAATGCAGCTACGCCTATGGCAATCCCCGCAACTGATATAGTTGTGATGAAGGAAATGAAACTAGATTCCTTTTTGGATCTCAAAAATCTTTTTGCTAAAAAAAAGTTTGCCAAGTAGAGCTTAAGTTATTTATTTAAAATTCCATTAAGTAGCTTTTTATAAATTCCTGTATATTGCCGTCCATCACTCCCTGTGTATTGCTTGTTTCATGGTCGGTCCGGTGGTCTTTCACCATATTATACGGATGGAATACATATGAACGAATCTGGCTGCCCCACTCAATTTTTTTCTTTGAGCCTTCTATCTTATCAAGCTTAGCCTGCTCTTTTTCCTTTTCAAGCTGGTAGAGCTTGGATTTCAGCATCTTCATCGCATTGGCGCGGTTCTGGTGCTGTGAGCGTTCATTCTGGCACTGTACAACTATGTTTGTGGGAATATGTGTAATCCTGATGGCTGTTTCCACCTTATTCACGTTCTGTCCGCCTGCGCCGCCGCTTCTGAAGGTATCAACCCTTATTTCAGCGGGATTTATCTCAATTTCGATGTTATCATCTACCACGGGATAAACAAATACAGCTGCAAATGATGTATGGCGCTTTTTGTTGGCATCAAATGGAGATATTCTGACCAGCCTGTGAACACCGTTTTCGGCTTTAAGGTAACCATAGGCATACTGGCCGTGCACTTCAATAGTCGCACTTTTGATTCCGGCTCCGTCACCTTCGAGCAGGTCGACAATTTCAGCTTTAAAGCCCTGCTTTTCGCAATACCTAAGGTACATACGCATAAGCATCTGCGCCCAATCCTGTGCTTCTGTGCCTCCGGCGCCGGAATTGATATTCAATATGGCGTCGCGTTTATCATCTTCATCGCGAAGCATATTTTTGAACTCAACATTCTCTACTTCAACTGTGAGCTTTTCAATGTCTTTTTCTATTACTTCCTCAAGGGTTATATCGGATTCTTCTTCTGCTAAAGTCATTATTGATTCAAGATCGTTATACTTATTTTCAAGGTTTTTCCATAAATCGATCCATTCATTATGGCGGGTTATTTCCTGTAAAACTTTTTGTGCTTCATTGTTATCATCCCAAAAGTTTGATTCCTGGGACTTTTCCTGCAATGATGAGACAATAGCTGCCTTCTCATCTATTTCAAAGGAACCTCCTTAGGTTATCAACCCTTGTCTTAAGCTTTTTTAATTCTGATTTACTGTAATCGAACATATTCTAATATCCTGAACGCCAGTGAAGGATCTCACTAATAGACGCTATATTTTTAATTCAAAAGTGATGTTAATTGTTTTGTAAATATGATGGTTACATGCGAATAATTAAATTAATGCATACCGAATGAGACCCTTCCTTCCTCCCGTTTCGCGGTTTTAAGGCAGGCATTTCATTCAGGGTCAATAGTCAATCTCCATCATCAGCAATGCCGATGCAAGTGTCTTGCCCTGGGCATCATTTTTAAGGGATACCGTACCTCCGCCGCCTAATGTATTGTGCAGAATAAAATTCAGCGCATATATGTTTGGGAGCTCATAACGCTCAACTTTACCTTCGCAAATGCCCTCAAAGTACTTCTTTACGGTATCGGCTGTCACCTTTTCTTTAATTACCGCATAATCTTCCTTTTTGAATGCGATCAATCCCACATTTGCTGCATCACCTTTATCGCCTGAACGGCCGTGACATATCTCTTTTAACTGAATTTTTGGCATTTTGATCAACCATTCCCCTGAAAAGAGGAATCTCAATTTATAATTTAACGAATTTTACAAATTTAACAATAAATAGGGATTAATGAAATGTCATGTTTCTTGATTAACCTTATCTAACCCTTCGGGTGTGACTTCTGGTAAACCTTCTTGAGTCTATCAACTGATACATGTGTATAAACCTGCGTTGTGCTCAGGCTGGAGTGTCCTAATAGGTCTTTAACAGCTCTTATATCGGCTCCGTGATCAAGTAAATGAGTGGCAAATGAATGCCGCAAAACGTGGGGTGATTTCTTCTTAAGCTCAGATATTTTTGAAATGTATTTAGTTGTGATACGGTTCATAAGTGCAGGGTAGAGTTTTTTTCCGTTCTTAGCATTAAATATCACACCATTATTATACTCTACTCCCTTTTCGGCAAAGTAAACCTCCCGCTTTTCAAGATATGATGAAATAGCGCCAACAGCAACAGTGCCAACGGGAATAATACGCTCTTTCCGACCTTTGCCTTTTACACGGATCGTGAAGTTATCCAGGTCTATCTTATCAATTGTGAGCTCAATAAGCTCATTTAGGCGGATGCCCGAGCTGTACAACAGCTCAATTATCGCCCTGTCACGCTCTCCCCATATATCCTTGCTAAATGTATCTGAATTCAAAAGACCCGTTAACGATGTTTCCTCAATTACCGTTGGCAGATTCCGCCCAAGTTTAGGGAATACAAGATTACGAGAAGGATTTTCCGCAAACAATTTTTTACGATTTAGAAATTTATAGAATGATTTAAGAGTAGATATCTTCCGTGAAATGGTGCGCTTTGAATACTTGAGCTCTTTATTGAGCACAAAAGCCGCAATAAAGCTCTTTAACGTAGCTTCATCAATGTACTTTAATTCAATTTTTGGTGTAGTATCTTCAAGGCTTTTGGCAATAAAGCTGTAAAGGTCGTTTAAGTCCTTGATATAATTCATAAGGGTATGTTTTGAATAATTCTTTTCGTTAATAAGGTAAGCCGAAAATTTATCGATAGCGTGGATTAAATTCATGTTTGAATTTTATATCGCATCAGATAAGCTTGAGAAATTAAAATTGGCCGCTTTTATAGCCGGGACATAAATTGGATAGTCCCCTGTTTCACTTCCTACAGCTTTTTCGGACGCGCCAAGCTCGATTATATTCTTAAATATATTCATCGGACTTTCATTAAACCTGAAGTTCTTAACCGGACGTGTAATTTTTCCGTTTTTTACTTCAAATACTCCGTCACGGGTCAGCCCGGTAAACAGCATTGTTCTGGGATCAACTGTCCTTATATACCAGAACCTTGTAACAAGTATAGCGTCATCTGATTCAGCGATAAGCTGCTCAACAGACTTGCTGCCGCCCTGCATAATTACATTTGAAGGATACGGAACAGATGGCTGTGAAGTTTTTTCAGCCCAATACCGGTTACGGTGCAGATTCCTTAATGTACCGTTTTCAAACCATACAATTTTCTGCTGCGGCTCGCCGCTTTCAGAAAATGGGGATGCAGGCGCATTGGGATCATTCGGATCAGAGTAAATATTCAGCTTGCTATCGGCAATAGTCTCGCCAATGATAGTCCCCCCGCCTTTTTTGGAAAAGTAACTTCTGCCCTCATCAGCCCAGCGTGAACCCATGAAGTTTATGCAAAGACTCAACATATCTGCAGCTGCGGCGTGTTCCAATATCACTGTATATCTTCCGGGTTTAATTTCCTGGGCATTTACAGAAAGCTTTGATCGGTTAATAGCCCAATCAGCAAGTCCGGATCCATTTATTTTATTCACATCAACATAATTCTTTTCAAACCTGCCGGAGCCGTTTCCTTCATTTGTTCTTATTGTTGAAGAAAGTTTGGCAAGAGAGCTTTTGTTATAGGCAAACAAACCATTTGTGTTCATAATGGCGTAAAACGCAACGCCATCTTCCATATATCCTGCGGATGTAACACTGTTCTTAATTGATTGTTCGATAACATAGGCAACTTTATCTGATCTTTGTTCACCTGTCAGATTCTCTGTATCAGATGAATAATTAGTAGCGGCAATGTAGCTTTGCGCTCCAAGAGGAGGCATGAATTCTTTATTTTCCGGCGAAACTCTGGCAATATCTTCGGATTTTTTGACCGCATCTTTTATGGATGCATCATCAAATTTATTGGTTGAAACAGAACCCGATTTTTTGCCGATGTTACTGGTTATTGAAACAGAAAGCCCGTCTGAAAATCCGTTGGTTGAAATTGAATTGCGGGCAAACCTGATATTATATGTATTATTTCCCTCAAGTGTTGCGGTGGCTGAATCAGCTTTGGAGTTAGCAAGTACTTTGGTCAGTAGATTCTTTGCTTCATTTTCACTCAGTATCAATTTCCTGCCTCCTTGGATGTATTCAATATATTAACCTTCCTGAATCTTGCCGGCGATGAGCCGTGACTGACAGGTGAAACCTGTCCGGGCTCTCCTTTTCCGCAGAAAAATGAGCCGCCGAGTTTGTATTCGGTTTCATCACACACAGCGTCACATGAGTTCCACAGGTCAACTGTGTTGCCCTGGTATGCAACATCTTTCAGCATACCCGTAATTTTTCCGTTCTTTATTTCCCAGAACTCCTGTCCGGTGAACTGGAAATTATATCTCTGCATATCAATTGACCAGCTTCCGCTGCCTTTGATAAATATAGCATCTTCGGTATCTGCAATAAGATCAGCCAGTGAAAGTTTATTTTTTCCCGGCTGAAGCGAAACATTCGGCATACGCTGTATCGGGAAGTGGTCCCAGCTATCTGCATAAGCGCATCCATTGGAAGCGCTCTCGCCTATGAATTTTGCCATTTCGCGGGTTGTCTGGTAGCCCACAAACTTGCCGCCTTTAATGATATCCCATTCAGTGGTCTTAACTCCGTCATCATCAAATCCGCGGGTTGCAAGGCCGTCTTTCTGGGTTCTGTCACCTTTTATATTTATAACATTGCTGCCGTACTGCAGTTTATTAAGCTTATCTGGTGTCATAAAGCTTGTACCTGCGTAATTTGCTTCATATCCCAGCGCCCTGTCAAGCTCCGTAGGGTGACCGCATGATTCATGTATAGTTAGCCACAGGTGATTTGAATCAAGAATAATATCGCGTTTGGCAGGCTCAACCGAAGGAGCTTTATGTTTCATTTTTGTGTGTTCAACAGCTTCTTCAAGGTCTTTCATGTAATCATATTCTTCAACATACTCATATCCCTTGCCTATAGGAGCGGTAAATGAGTCACGTGATTCAAAATTACCGGTTTCCTTATCAACCACTGTCAGGTCAAAAGCTGACCATAACCTGTGCAGGTCCTGTTTAATGTATGAGCCCTCTGAAGATGCGAAATACTTCCATTCATTAACCGCCCAGATAAATGAACTGCAGAAATCAGCGCCTAAATTCTTTGCTTTTTCGTTAATGTTAAACAGGAAATTTACTTTGTCATCTATTGAGACTTCAAAGGCGTTTTTCTTTATCGGCGTTGTCCATGTTTCATTATATGAAGGGGTTGGAACGAGTTCCACTTTGTTAGTCTGTATGCGTTTATTGGCCTTTGCCGTTTCGCAGGCAATTTTCGTCATTCTGACTGCTTCATCTTCACTGAAAGTGCTGCTTGCTGCAAATCCCCAAGTGCCCTCAATTATAACCCTTACAGCAAAGCCAAAATTTTCGTTATCTCTTATTGACTGTATCACCTGCTCACGGGTTGAAACGTTTTGCGAGCGGAAATTACTCAGCCTGAAATCTGAATACGAAGCCCCGCTGTTCTTAGCGGTAAACAGGACAGTATCAGCAACTTTTTTAATATACTCGTCATCATACATTCTATGCCTGGGCACAGAAATTTCAATTGTGGAGCCCAAAACATTACCCCCTATAGAATTAGCAAAAACTGCTCCCGGCACAGCCATAGAGCAGCATTTAATAAAATTTCGTCTTTTCATTTTAAGTTCGGATGAAGTTGAACTGCAAAATAAAGAATTTATCCCGAAGTTTCAACGGCATCTTTTGATTCGAGCTCAACTTTATGCTTGCACTCGGGACACTCAAGATACTCACCCTTTTTCTTGGAGTACTTTTCAAGCATGTAGCTGTTGCCGCACATTTCGCATTTTGTTTCGCGGGGTTTGCTGTTGGATATGAAATCACAATCAGGATACCTTGTACATCCGTAAAACACTTTTTTGGATTTCAGCGCTTTGCGTGCGAGTACTTCGCCTTCATTGCATTTAGGACATTTAATGCCCAGTGTAATAGGCTGAATGTTCTTACATTCGGGGTATCTTGAACATCCCAGGAATTTACCGTACTTGCTTGATTTTACAACCATAGGCGCATTGCAAAGACCGCAGATCTTGCCTTCTGCAAGCTCCTGGTGCTCTTCCTGCTCACCCGGAAGCGGCTGTGCATTTTTGCATTTGGGATACTTACTGCATGAAAGGAATCTTCCATTCCTGCCCCACTTTATAAGCATTGCTCCGCCGCATTTATCGCAAACAATATCGGTATGCTCAATAAGTGATTCCTTAATTTCCTTTGTTTTCTTGTTTAAGAATTCAAGGTCAAGATTGAACGGCAGGTAGAAATCATCAAGCACTTTTTTATACGATAAGTCGCCTTCGGCGATCTTATCAAGCTCTTCTTCCATCTGCGCGGTGAACTTAACGCTTATCACATCAGAAAAATGCGAGGCAAGAAGCTTATTTACAGTTTCGCCAAGCTCAGTTGCGTAGAGTTTTCTTTCCTTTAAGTCACAGTAAGTTCTGTTTATAATGGTGGAAACTATCATAGCGTAAGTAGAAGGCCTGCCTATACCAAGATTATCAAGCTGTTTAATCAGGCTGCTTTCTGTGTATCTTGGCGGCGGATTGGTAAAATGCTGCTTCCTGAAAATATCTTTCATATCAAGCAGGTCGCCGATCTCAATTCCTTCGGGAATTGCAAACTCATCCTCTGTATCTTCGGCTTCTTCTTCAAATACATCATCGTATAATGCAAGGAAACCTTTGAACTTTATAGTGGAATCAGTTGTGCGGAACTGGTATGTGTTTATCTTCTTTCCGTTCTCAGATTCTGAGAATGAATCTATCAGCAGGGTTATCTGGTCACTTACTGAATTCTGCATCTGGCAGGCAACAAATCTTTTCCATATGAGGTCATATAATCTCAACAGGTCGGGTGTCAGGTCATCTTTAAGGCTCTCCGGGGTTCTCCAGACTGATGTTGGCCTGATAGCTTCATGGGCATCCTGTGTATTTTCTTTTTTCTTGGAATATACTTTAGCTTCTTTCGGCAAAAACTCTTTGCCAAAAGTTTCTTTAATGTAACCGCGTGCTTCTGCAACTGCATCCTCGCTTAGGCGTGTGGAGTCAGTTCTCATATATGTAATAAGACCCGTTAATCCTTCTTCACCGATATCGATACCTTCATACAGCTTTTGCGCAAGCATCATGGTTTTCTTGGGCGCGAAGCGCAGCCTGACTGATGCATCCTGCTGAAGCGATGATGTTGTGAACGGCGGGTAAGGATTACGTTTAACTTCTTTTTTGATGATATCTGAAACTTTGAATAATTTCGAGTTCAGGTCATTGACAATTTCATTTGCCTGAGCTTCATCATTTATCTTCGGATCATCACCGTTGAATTTAAATGAAGAATCATTCTGTGATATAAGTTTTGACTCAAAGACCTTATTTTTATCTCTATCACTGAAATTAGCAAGTATGCTCCAGTATTCCGTTGGTACAAATTTACGAATTTCATCTTCACGGTCACATATTAGCCTGAGCGCAACTGACTGTACCCTTCCGGCTGATAAGCCGTAATAAACCACTTTCCATAAAAAAGGACTGACCTTGTATCCAACAATCCTGTCCAAAGCTCTGCGTGCCTGCTGAGAGCTAACAAGCTTCTCATCGATCTGCAGCGGATTATTAATACCTTCTTCAACACCTTTTTTTGTAATTTCATTAAAAAGTACACGGTATATATTGGAGTTCTTGCCTTTTACTTCTTCGGCAATATCAAATGCGATGGCTTCGCCTTCGCGGTCAGGATCTGTTGCTATGAATATCTTTTCAGCTCCTTCGGAAAGCTCTTTCATTTCATCGATAACTTTTTCCTTGCCTGGAATTGTTTCATATGTCAGCTCATAGCCGTTCTCAAAATCCACGCTTATTTTACTCTTCGGCAGATTTTTAATATGTCCCACCGATGCAATAACTTTATATCCTTTACCAAGGTACTTATTTATTGTTTTCGCTTTTGATGGTGACTCAACAATTACTAGTGATTTTGCCATTTATTCTTTATTGCCTGTTCCGGTTTCTTTTTTATTTTAAGTTTGAGCGATCAATGAATCGTATCGTTAATATTTATCATAACCCTGCTGTTTGTATCATTCATTTCATCAATATCAAGCAGGTATGAAGCTATTATTGATTTCATATCTTCTTTTGAAACATTGCTGTAGCTTGAAACCATAATTTTATCTATTATAAGGTCAATATCCATATTGTTTATCAAACCAAGCTCTTTTAACTGCACAAGATATCCATACCCTTCAGGTGATACCACATTCTGCTCGGCATCGTGTAAAAACCGCTGCGAGCGTGTATCTGAGTTCGGATCAAGAAAAATCTTTTCACCTGCGTATATTTTTGAATATACCCAGCTGAAAGCGGTATTTATCTCGTTCTGAGTGTAACCAAGATTCGCAAGATTATCCATATCAACTTCAGCAAGCTGTTTGTTATTCTTAAGCTCGCTTAGCAGATATACAATAATTTCAATTATCTTTTCGTATAACATTAGATGTATCTTTCCCCTTTTTTGAATCTATTATAGTCTATTTATTCCTGTTATAAGCTAAGGTAGAAATTTTCTTTCTTTCTAATTAGTTCCTTTTGCTTTTTTGTAGCATCTTTATATCCTGCCAAATGGAGGCTTCCATGTATTATAACACGCCTGAGTTCCGTTTTGTATCCCGAACCGTAGAATATCCCGTTTTTTTTAACAGAATCCAGGGAAATAAATATTTCACCTTCTATTTCATTGCTTTTATCACTGTAAGGGAAGGTAATGATATCAGTATTATAATTATGATTCAAATAGGCAATATTTATCTTTCTGATCGCACTATCATTAACGAAATTTACGATTATTTCATTAAAACGGCAATCCTCTCCATCCATTACTTTAGATACTGATTCCCTGACATTTTTATGTGAAATTGGAAGCTTATAAGACGGGTGTGAATTATTTATCAATATTAAAGATTTAGTGTGAAATTTTTCTTTTTTCTTAACCTTACGCAATAAAACTTAACTTAAATTCAATAAAATTAAAGTGTAACATTAACATCTTATCAAAACTTCTTATTTTACGACACTTAAAAATATACAGAAATTTATTATTTGTCAAGTGGCAAAATTTCTTGAAAACCAAGCCCTTTGTTGAATTCCTTGTATTGCTGACAGTAAAACAGGTAATTTTTAGCATTTTGGCGTATTTTCTCTGTCTCCTCAGGCTTAAGCTCCCTGATAATTTTTGCCGGAACTCCCGCTACAAGTGTACCTTCCGGGACTTCAAAGCCCTCTTTTACCACGGAACCTGCTGCAACAAGCGAAAATGAGTTCACATGGCAGTTATCAAGCAATTTAGCTCCAATACCAATAAGTACAAAATCATCAATTTTACAGCCGTGTATCACGGCACTGTGACCGATAGATATATCGTTACCGATGAATGTGGGAAATTTTTTATAAGTAACGTGAACCATGGATAGATCCTGAATATTTGTCCGCTCACCTATTCTTATATAGTTTACATCTCCTCTTACAACAGTATTGAACCAAATGCTGGAATCTTTACCGATTTCAACATCACCAATTACATGCGCGCCTTCGGCTACAAGTACGGAATCGTGGATCTTTGGATATTTATTTTGATATGGTAGAATCATAATTCAATTAACAATTTTTGAATTAACAATTATCAATGAACAATTAAAAATTAATATTTCGGCGGCTGCCAATTCCCGTGCTTCCATGATTTCAGCTCAAGTGTAATGCTGCCTATTTCAACCTGCAGCTTTGCTTTGAGAGGTATCCGTGCTGCATCCTGCGAGAACCATCCGGAAAACTCGCCGGTTAAACCAAACACTGCCGTAAAGTATGAAAACCCTTCGAGATACACAGATGCAATTTCGCCATCAAACTCACTAATTTCAACTCCAGTACGTTTTGATGAAAAATCAATTTTCATCAATGAAGTATCCATCTGCATAAGAACCGGTACATATTCAGTCAAATCTTTATTTGTATTTGCCCTTGCAAAATAGAATATCGATAGCCCGTCCTGGAATACGGTTGATGACTTAATTTGTTTATCAGCTTCAATATTCCCATCATAACCCGTTCTTTTAATTTTTACAAGTGATGAATCGTAGAGAAAATCATAAACCTCAGAACTCTTTTTTCCATCCTTATACTGGTATGATGTAAATCTATGCGGTACTATTTTACCATTTTTAATTTCTATTTCACTTATGAAATCAAAATCAACATCAATCAGCGGAAGTGAATTGTTCGATTTCAGCTTTGCACGGCATATATACTGATCTGTTTTACCTGCTACTTTTTCGGTGGTGAACTTTGCCCAGCCTATATTAATGAACGAATAATTTACTTCGTAATAGAGCTCTTCTCCGCTGAAAAAAACCTCTGATTGTGAAAAAGTCCTGCTGCTTAATGTAAGCAGCAAGACTAATGTTAAAACTGTATTTTTATGTTTTGAGAGCATTGATCTTTTCGGAAACTCTCATCAGTTATTTTACTTTATCTTAAATGAGCCAGCTTTTCGGCTTCGGGGAATAATGTCATAGCTTTTTCGAACTGCTTATCGGTAGCAAGCCATACTGCCATGCTGCCGTTATTGCCCCAAATATCCCTTGCAATAATTGATTTTATACTTGTAGTGATAAAATCCAGATCGCGGTTATACTGCTCATCATTGAATGAAATGTTCTTTGATGCTGCAAGTGACTTAAAATCATCAAGCATATTCTGTGTAACCTGGAAGTTATCCCTGAATTTCAGAAAATCGGAGTAACCTGATTTCAGATTATCTTTATTAGCATCGTAGTAATTATTGGCAAATTCAAGAAATATATTCACCCTGCGAAGCTGTACTGAATAATCGGTCAGTGTATCAAGCTTTATAACAAAATCCGGTGTTACTCCGCCGCCGCCATATACAGTCCTGCCGCCCATTGTTTTGAACTCAGGTCTTGCGGTATCTTTCGTGTCATTTGTATGGTACAGGTTATCGCCTTCTTCAGGATTAGTCAGCATTTTTTTATACTCACCGCCTTCGTAAGGTTTCTGTATAAGCCTGCCTGAAGGAGTATAATATCTTGATGTTGTTACTCGCATTGCCGAACCGTCTGAAAGATCATATTGCCTCTGAACAAGTCCTTTACCGAAGGTATTTTCACCTACTATAAGTCCCCTGTCCCAATCCTGAATAGCTCCGCTAACTATCTCACTTGCAGAAGCTGAGCCGTCATTGACGAGAACTATAAGCGGCATATCAGTATATTCACCGCCTTCGGAAATATATTCATCGTTAAAAGCAGGTATCCTGCTTTTTGTATATACAATTTTTTTACCGCGCTCAATGAACATGCTTGCCATTTTGAAAGCCTGGTCAAGATAACCGCCCGGGTTATTCCTTAAGTCTAAAACAAGTTTTTTCATTCCCTGTTTCTTCATATCACCCAGCGCTTTGGCAAACTCATCATATGTAGTTGCAGAAAATCTGGTTACCCTTGCATATCCAACTTCGTTGTTTATCATAAAAGATGCATCAACGCTGTATAGTGGAATTTTATCGCGGGTAATTTCAAAATCTATCAGGTTCGGACTTCCGCCCCTTGAAATTGAAACAGTAACCTTAGTGCCTTTGGGTCCGCGAAGCTTTTTGGGAACATCTTCCCTTGTCATTCCAACGGCATTAACACCATCTATTTTTACTATTTTATCACCTGCAAGTATTCCAAGAGCCTCTGAGGGACCGCCTGAAATTGGAGTTACAATGGTAATTGTATCATTAACTATATCAAACTCAACCCCGATACCTTCAAAGCTTCCCTGGAAATCTTCGTTGATACGTTTAAGCTGGTCCTGTGAAAT
>JAUQWQ010000050.1 GCA_030835085.1 Ignavibacteria bacterium | reverse complement strand
ATAAGAAAGAACACCTGCTACTATTGAACTGCTTTCCCTTATGGCATCTATTTCGCCGGGGGTTTTAATCAACAATTTGTGATCCTATCCTCTTCTGCCCTTTATTTTACCGCTCTTCATAAAGCCGTCATAGTGCCTCATAACTAAATGAGATTCTATCTGCTGAAGAGTATCAAGTGCAACACCAACCACAATAAGTAAGCTGGTACCTCCAAAGAACTGGGCTAAGCCCTGGGTAACACCTGCCTGGGCAATGAATGCGGGCATAATAGCAATTATAGCTAAAAATATTGAACCCGGCAGAGTGATCTTCGTCAAAATGTTATCGATAAAATCAGATGTAGCCTTACCGGGTCTTACACCGGGTACAAAACCACCCTGTTTTTTCATATTATCAGAAACATCTTTAGGGTTGAACGCAATAGCAGTATAGAAATACGTAAAGAATACTATAAGCGTACCATAAAGAAATGCATATACTAAACTTGTATGATCAAAATATTTTGAAAGATCCTGCATAAACTGGCTGTCAGGAAAGAATGTCAATATGGTATTTGGTACGAACATAATTGACTGAGCGAAGATAATAGGCATAACACCTGCCTGGTTCACTCTAAGCGGAATATACTGTGTAACACCGCCGTAGATCTTTCTTCCTACAACACGTTTTGCATATTGTACGGGAATCCTCCTCATTGCCTGTGTAACCATTACGACCCCGGCAATTATGAATACGAGACCCGCAATAATTATCAATTCTACAATAATGCTTCTTGCACCTGAAGCTACAACCTGGTATTCATCAAGGAATGCGTACGGCAGCCTGTCAATAATACCAACGAAAATGATAAGAGAAATACCGTTACCAATTCCGCGTTCGGTTATCTGCTCACCCAGCCACATCATAAAAATTGTACCGGCTGTCATAAGCACTATACAAGATATCGCGAATAAAACCGGTGATACATCCGGTGATACAATACTTACACCTGCTACGTTCCTGCTCTTAAGCTGAACGCTTACGCCCCATGCCTGCATTAATGCTACCGGCACTGTTCCGTATCTTGTAAGCTGATTTATTTTCTTTCTTCCCGCTTCTCCTTCTTTCTGGAGCTTCTGGAAGTAAGGAACAACTGCTCCTAAGAGCTGTATTATAATGGATGCGCTGATATACGGCATGATTCCCAATGCGAATAAAGCTGCATTACTGAAAGCGCCGCCTACAAAAAGATCATATAATCCAAAAAGTGTATTATCAGCCTGATTTTTGGTTGCCTCTGCAAGTAAACCGGTATCAATACCGGGCAATGTTATGTGGGCACCTATTCTAACGACAATAAGGAGTAATATTGTGAATATTATCCTTTGCCTTAGTTCCTGAATTTTAAATATATTTCTGAAGCTATCTACCAAACTGCTCATAAAGTGATTGCCTTGCCCCCGCTTTTTTCAATCTTATCAAGCGCAGTTTTACTGAATTTATGGGCGCTAATTTCAAGTTTCTGTTTAAAATCACCTTCACCTAAAATCTTAAGCGGCATTTTCCCGTTGGAAATAATCCCTAATTTATATAGTGTTTCAGGATTTAAATTCTGGTCACTCACTTTGCCTTTATCAAAAAAGCTCTGAAGCTTGCCAAGATTTAAAACTTGAAATTCTATTCTGCCGGGATTAGTAAACCCGAATTTCGGGAGTCTTCTCTGAATCGGCATCTGTCCGCCTTCAAACCAGGCTCTTACTCCGCTGCCTGATCTTGAACCCTGACCGTTCATACCTCTTGTTGAAGTTTTTCCATGACCGGAACCAACACCTCTTCCGATTCTTTTTCTCTTTTTCTTTGAGCCTTCTGCGTATTTTAAATTGCTTAAAACGTCCATTATCTTTTCCTAAAGTCTTACAATAAAGACCCCTCGTATTTCTACGAGGGGTCTAAGTTAATATAAAAATATTTGCTTACTTAGCGAAGTTATATGATGCTGAAATTACACCGAATAAATCAGTGTTCTGACCTGAAACAAAGTTAGGACCCTGTTTAAGCCACTGTTCGCTAACTGTAGCATCTATGCTGAATCTGCCGAAATGGAAACCAGCACCTAAATTTATTGTTGAAGCTGCATCGTTTGAAACCAGGTTTGTAACTGACTGAGCTGTGTTTTCAAACTTGCTTGTGTTAATTGATTTATTGAAACCAAGTCTGGCTGTAATCCAGTCAGTAATTCTGGTTTCTAAAGCCATATTGAATGCAGGAGCAATAAAATCTGTTCCTTTGTTCTCAACGGATCCGCTATCAGATTTAAATGTGTTATAAGAAGCTGTAACACCACCTGCAATCTGGATATCATCCATGATAGGCCAGTTTAAACCAACACCAGCGTTTATTCTCATCCAGCTATAGTTTAAGCCTGTGAAGCTAACTGAAGTGCCACCTGAGGTAACATTTCCTTTTGGCTGGAAACTATATGTATAGAAACCTAAAACGGGAACTAAAGCAACTTTGCTACCTTTTGTAGGATAGATCCATCCTCTGAAGTTAGCAGCGATTTCCATACCGCCATCGTTATCGATGGTTGTTGAAGCGCCTGTTGATGTAGCTTCGTTTTTGAAACCGTTCATTCTGAATTTTACAGCACCTTCTACCCAACCTTTTTTTATCATATAGATAAAACCAAGGTTAGCACCGAGTGATGATGAAGAGTTTGTATTTACAAAGTTACCTGCTGTATCGGTGAATTCTGATTTGCCCATTGAAACGTATGGAGCTAAACCAAAATGAAAGTTTTTGCTGAATGATGTTCCGATCAAGCCCATAAACGGAACGATTGGTGAATTCTGGGGTCCTAATGTATCCCTGCCGAATTCGCTCCAGCTGTCCTGTCTTCTGTTAATGATCATACCAAGATTCCATTTCTTTCCAACACCGAAAGTTACACCGGCGTTGCCATTGAAATCATTACTTTCACCGAACTGATTTAAATCAGCAAAAGCATAATTTCTGTAATAATTATTCCATGCCGGATTATTGAAGATATCTGTTGAAGCATCCAGTATGAAAGGTGAATTGCCTAAAGCTGTGTGTCTACCAGTTCCGCTTGGAATAGACTGCGAGTAAGCACTCACGCCTAAAACAAACAGTAACATAACTGCTAGAAAATGTTTTAACATTACTTTTTTTCCTCCTATAATGTTTATTAATGTTGTTTATATCACTCAATCTGTACTTTATCACGATGACGTCTTTCATGATAAATTCCGTCCTGAATGAATTATCTTTAATTAGTAACTTTTACTAAATGTTTTACCTTATTGATCATACCTCTTATCTGAGGTGTATCGTTATGTTCTCTCATTTTTGAGATCTTACCAAGCCCTAATGACTCGATCACCCTTTTTTGGTTCATGGGTCTGTCTATTGTGCTTGCTATTTGCGTTACTTTTATCTTTGCCATTTTTACCCGAAACTTGTATTAATTCATGAAAATTGTCTGCATATCAACGCCTCTTCTGTTTGAGAGAGTTTTTGCATCAAACAGGTTTCTTAATGCGTTCATTGTAGCTTTAACCATATTATGCGGATTGGATGATCCTAATGATTTTGTTAACACGTCCTGAATGCCGGCTGCCTCTAAAACCGCTCTGACTCCACCGCCTGCTATTAATCCGGTACCCGGTGTAGCAGGTTTTAATAAAACCTTCCCTGCGCCGTATTTACCGATAACCTCATGCGGTAAGGTACCTTTTCTTAAAGGTACATAAACCAGGTTCTTCCTTGCGTCATCTGAACCTTTGGCGATTGCCGCGGATACTTCGTTGGCTTTGCCTAAACCGATACCAACATGCCCGTTGCCGTCACCTACGACAATAACTGATGTAAAGCTGAATCTTCTTCCGCCTTTAACAACTTTAGCTACCCTGCCAATGTAGACTAGCTTATCTTTTAACTGTAATTCGCCTGCTTTTACTTTTTTTGCCATTAAACGATATTTTCCTAAACGATTCTAATTACAAATATATATAAAAAAAATATAAAAATCCACAATATGCTACTTTTTTAATGATTTGTGTTCTCAGGGGAGGATTCGAACCTCCACTAACGGCTCCAAAGGCCGCTGTCCTGCCATTAGACGACCCGAGAATTTAAATTAATAATTCAAGTGGAGTTAGGGCCGCTAATTGCGAAAAGACTAGAACTTGAGTCCAGCTTCGCGGGCAGCATCTGCAATAGCTTTTACCCTACCGTGATAAAGGTAGCCGTTTCTATCAAAAACAACTTTTGAGATACTCTTTTCAGCTGCTTTTTCAGCTATCTTTTTGCCGATCAATTTGCTTTTCTCTGTCTTTGAAGCTTTTGATGCTTCCCCTTTTACATCTTTAGCGATTGAGGATACTGAACAAATTGTTTTACCGTTTATATCATCTATCAACTGAGCATATACATTGCTTAAACTTCTGAATATCACCAGTCTTGGGATATCAGGAGTACCTTTTATTCTTTTTCTTATTCTGAGCTTTATTTTCTTACGCGGCTCTAATTTTGTTTTAGTCGGCATTATAGATAAAAATTAATTTCTTTTCTGATTTACTTAAATATTTGTTACTATTTAGCAGCTGCTTTTCCTGCTTTTCTTCTAATGAATTCACCTTCATACTTGATTCCCTTACCTTTATAAGGTTCAGGTTTCTTCAGTGATCTGATCTTTGCAGCAACAAGTCCAACCAGCTGTTTATCAATTCCTGATATCTGAATAGACGTATCAGTTAGCACATCTATTTTAATTCCTTCAGGCTGGGTAAAAATTACAGGGTGCGAAAACCCAAGACTCAGGTATAAATGTCCCTGTTTAATTTCAGCACGGTAACCAATACCTACTAATTCCAGCTTTTTTGAAAAGCCTTCAGTCACGCCATTGATCATATTCTTAACCAAAATCGCATAAAGCCCGTGAAGTGATTTTTCCCTCTTCAGCTCAGATCCGCGTGAAAATTCGATCTCGTCTTCCCTGATCTCTGATTTAATCACTGGATTAATATACAGGCTTAAAGAACCTTTTGGGCCGTTAACTGTAATGTTATCGCCTGACTTTTCAACTTTAACGCCTTTTAATATTTTAACCGGTTTTTTACCTATTCTTGACATTTATTTCTGATGTTTTATCTCTTAAACTTATTATAAAATTACCAAATACTGCAGACAACTTCTCCGCCAACACCAAGTTTCCTGGCTTCTTTATCTGTCATTAAACCTTTTGATGTGGAAACAACAGCAATACCAAGGCCGTTAAGCACTTTCGGAATTGCGGTACTTTCAACATATTTACGTATACCGGGACGGCTAACTCTTTCGAGACCTATAATGACGCCTTCACTGTTATTGTATTTTAATTTAATAACAATACTTCCCTGTTTTGTTTTGGTTTCAACAACATTAAAATCGCCAATAAAACCGTTACGGTTCAGAATCTCTGTAATTCTCAGCTTCATTTTGGAAGCCGGTATTTCGACAGATTTCTTCTTGGCTTTCTGTGCGTTCCTTATTCTTGTTAAATAATCTGATATTGGATCGGTGTACATTATTTACTTTAATTTAACTTTTAAATTTATTACCAGCTTGCTTTTTTAACGCCGGGGATCTTACCTTCAAGCGCCATTTTTCTGAAAGTCAGCCTGGAGATGCCGAATTTCCTGTAGAACCCTCTTGCCCTGCCTGTTACAGCACACCTGTTATGAAGCCTTATAGGGTTACTGTTACGCGGAAGCTCTGTTAATGCATCATAATCACCTGATGCTTTAAGCGCTTTTCTTTTTTCAGCGTACTTTTCTACTAATTTTTTTCTTTTGTTCTCTCTGGCTACCTGTGATGTTTTTGCCAATATTTGCTCCTGTAAATTAGTTCTCTTTTTAATTTAGTGATACTTCTCTTTTTACGAACGGCATACCGAATGCCCTTAAAAGCTCTCTTGCTTCATCATCTGTGTGAGCTGATGTAACGAAGGTAATATCCATACCGAAATGTTTTGTAACATTATCAATATTAACTTCAGGGAAAATAACATGCTCTTTTAATCCCAGTGTGTAATTCCCGTTCCCGTCAAACGATTTATCCGGAATTCCTTTGAAATCCCTGATACGCGGAATGGAAATATTTATCAGCTTGTCAAGAAACTCATACATCCTGGCTTTTCTTAATGTAACCTTGCAGCCGATCTTCATTCCTTCTCTTAACTTGAAATTAGAAACAGATTTTTTAGCTTTCACTACTACCGGTTTCTGACCTGCTATATTTTCAAGCTCCTTAACAATAACGTCAACTATTTTGGGATCCTGTGTTGCAGCGCCTACACCAACGTTAATTGAGATCTTTTCAAGTTTAGGTACCTGGTATGGGTTTTTATATCCGTACCTGGTTGAAAGTGTTTTTACAACATCACTTTTATAAAAATCCTGCAGCCTGACAGGAATTTTTTCCTCTACAAATACTTCCTTAGACTCAGGTTTCTTTGAGGATTTTTTACCCTTCGGGTCTTCCTGTTTTTCTGTTTTAGGTGCTTTCTTTTCTTTTTTCTCGTTAGCCATCTATATGAATAATTTATACTTTTAACTTATAATAATTTCGCCGCTTTTTTTACCGTATCTCATTCTTTTCTTTTTACCTTCAGCCTCTTCAATTACCTGCATACCCAGTCTTGTCGGTTCACCTGCTTTGGGGTCTATAAGCATTACATTTGATACCTGTATCGGCGCTTCTTTTTGTGTGATACCGCCCTGAGGATTTTTCTGGCTTGGGCGTGTATGGCGTTTAATAATATTAACACCTTCTACTATCACTTTATCGGTTGAGCGGTAGATCTTTAAGATCTTTCCTTCTTTTCCTTTGTTGTTGCCGGCAATAACTTTTACTTTGTCGTTCTTTCTGAGTTTTGTCATAATTATAATACCTCCGGAGCTAATGATATGATCTTCATGAACTGTTTTTCCCTGAGCTCTCTTGCAACCGGCCCGAAAATACGCGTTCCGCGGGGTTCATTTTCTGCATTAATTAAAACTGCAGCATTCTCATCAAACCTTATATAAGATCCGTCTTTTCTTCTTGTTTCTTTTTTTGTTCTGACGATAACAGCTTTTGATACTTCGCCTTTTTTAACATTGCCGCCCGGTATAGCAGATTTAACTGATACAACAATAAGATCACCAACGCCGGCATACCTTCTGTCGGAACCGCCCAATACTCTTATGCATCTTACCTTTTTTGCACCGGAATTATCAGCAACAACTAGATTTGTTTCTTCCTGAACCATTTTATAATCCTAGATATAATATTATTTTACTTTTTCGATTACTTCCACAAGTCTCCATCTTTTCCTGGCGCTAAGCGGCCTGGTTTCCATGATCTTGACTATATCACCTATATTAGCAACGTTATTCTGGTCATGCGCCATAAACTTTGTTGTCTTCTTGAAATATTTCTTATAGATAGGATGAATGATCCTTCTTTCAATTGCAACAATAATGCTCTTATCCATCTTATTGCTTACAACCTTACCAATACGTGTCTTTCTTCTGCCTCTTTTGACCGAAGAACCGTTTACATTTTCGCTGCCTGCTGCAACCGCAGTAGCGTCAGTTGTATTAACTTGTTCTAAATTTTCGCTCATTAGTTAATTATTTATCCTTTTTATCTGATAATTCTCTTTCTTTAAGAACTGTGTGAATACGGGCAATGATCCTTTTGGTGTTCTGAATGCCTTTAAAGTTCTCAAGCTGACCAATTGATTTCTGGAACCTAAGGTTCTCGAGACCCTCATTTTCTTCTTTAAGTCTGTTTTTCAGATCCTCAGTCGATATTGTTTTTATTTCGTAGTATTTCATTCTAAATAAATATTGTTATTGCCTCAAAAAACTATATAAAAAATTATTATTATTCAGCGTAATCGTGTCTGACAACAAACTTCGTTCTGATTGGAAGCTTATGTGCAGCAAGCCTTATAGCCTCTTCAGCTATTGCCTTTGTAACACCGCCAACCTCAAACATAATGGTACCCGGCTTTACAACAGCTACCCAGAATTCAGGTGCGCCTTTACCTTTACCCATTCGTGTTTCTAAAGGCTTCTTTGTGTACGGCTTATCGGGGAATATCCTTATCCATACTTTTCCGTCACGCTTCATTTCCCTGGTAATAGCAACTCTCGCCGCTTCTATCTGCCTTTGGGTTATCCATGCCGGTTCCATAGCTTTCAATCCGAAATTACCGAATGAAACTGTATAGCCGCGCGTAGCTTTACCGGCTCTTCTGCCTCTGTGCGCTTTTCTGAACTTAACTCTTTTTGGCATTAAAGCCATAAAAACACTCTCCTAAACAAGAAAAATTCTAAAATTATACTTTCTTAAATTATTTTCTTATCAGCTTATCGCCAATACATATCCAAACCTTAACACCTATTTTGCCGTAAATTGTGCTTGCTGCAAGACTTGCGTAATCAATATTAGCCCTGATAGTCTGCAAAGGAATTCTTCCCTCTTTAAACTGCTCAGCTCTCGCTATTTCCGCGCCGTTTAACCTGCCGCCAACATATATCTTTATTCCTTCTGCGCCCATTCTCATGCTTGATGCTATAGCAGTCTTTATCGCTCTTCTGTAAGAAACCCTGTTTGATATCTGGTTAGCGATATTTTCCGCTACAAGATGAGCGTCAAGCTCAGGCTTCTTTATTTCCGTAACAAGTACCTTAATATCTTTATTGGTTACCTTCTTCAGCTCGCCTTCAAGATGTGTAATTTCTTTTCCGCTTTTTCCTATTACATATCCCGGTCTTGATGTATGAATAGTAAGTGTAATCTTCTTGGGAGTTCTTTCTACTTCTATTTTAGATATGCCGGCATTATCAAACCTTTTGCGGATATAGCCGCGTATCATATTATCTTCCATGAGCTTTGTTGCAAAGCTTTTATCGTCATACCAGCTTGAATCCCAGCCATTTATGACTCCAACTCTGAAACCTACCGGATGTGTCTTTTGTCCCAAATAAATCTCCTGTTAATTATGTATATAATTGTTTGGTATTAAAATCAATTTTTATCTTTTTCAGCAACAACAATTGTTAAGTGGTTTGAGCGTTTCCTGACCCTGTACGCTCTTCCCTGCGGTGCAGGAAGCATTCTTTTAAGTACGGGTCCGCCGTTAACGTATACCGTTTTAACAAAAATATCTTTTTCTTCCACCCTGCCGGAATCTACCTTATTTGTAAGATTGGATACAGCTGACCTTAAGGTCATTTCAACAACCTTAGAGCCATGTTTCGGGGAAAAATGAAGAATGTTAAGCGCTTCGCTTACAGCTTTACCCCTGATAAGATCTACAACCAGCCTCATTTTCCTGGGTGAACTTTGAATATATCTTTTAATTGCTCTTGCTTCCATTATACTTTTCTGTGTTAAACTTTTCTAATTATTTCCGTTTTACGATATCTTACATCAAACAGCCGCTTAAAACCTGAACAGCTGAATATTATTTTTCGTCTTTCCTGTTACCTGAGTGAGTCCTGAAGATCCTGGTAGGAGAAAATTCACCAAGCTTGTGACCAACCATGTTTTCTGAAACGAAAACCGGAACGAACTTATTGCCGTTATGTACTGCGAAAGTATGTCCCACGAAATCTGGAGTGATTGTTGTTGATCTTGACCAGGTCTTTAATACTTTCTTCTGGTTAGCTTTATTCAAATCTTCAACTTTCTTAAGAAGCTTTGGATCTATGAACGGTCCTTTTTTAAGTGATCTTGGCATTTATTATAAAATTACTTTCTTCTCTTAACTATGAATTTATTTGACAGATTCTTTTTCTTTCTTGTTTTGTAACCTTTTGCAGGTAAACCCCACGGACTTACCGGGTGGCCGCCGCCTGAAGTTTTACCTTCACCGCCGCCCATCGGATGATCTACAGGATTCATCGCAACACCTCTTACTTTAGGCCTTCTGCCAAGCCACCTTGAGCGGCCTGCTTTACCAAGCGAAATGTTTTCATGTTCAAGGTTACTTACAACACCAATTGTAGCTTTGCAGGTATTAAGCACCATTCTTACTTCACCAGACGGAAGCTTTACCTGTGAATATCTTTCATCTTTTGCCACAACGATGCATGAACTGCCTGCACTGCGCGCAAGCTGTCCGCCCTTACCGGGCTTTAATTCTAAATTATGTATGAACGTTCCAAGAGGTATATTTGCAAGAGGTAATGTATTGCCTACTGTAATATCGGAGTCTACGCCGGAAAAAATCGAAGTTCCGACCTTCAGACTATCAGGAGCAATAATATAAGTAACCTCTCCGTCAGGATATTTTACCAATGCTATTCTTGCTGAACGGTTCGGATCGTATTCAATCGCTTCAACTTTTCCTTCAACGCCCGTCTTTTCCCTTTTGAAATCAATTACGCGGTACATTCTTTTATGTCCGCCGCCTCTGCGCCTTGAAGTTATCCTGCCGGTATTGTTCCTTCCGCCGGATTTCTTTAAAGGTTTTAACAGAGATTTTTCCGGCGTGGACTTTGTAATTTCTTCAAATGAAGAAATTGTGTAGTACCTTGTAGCCGGTGTCATTGGTTTTAACTTTTTTAATGCCATTACAATATAATCCTGATCAGATTTTAGTCTATTTTATAAAAATTAATCAAATTTGCAAAAAACGAACGAAATAGTTTGGTACAGAAGACAAATATAGCGGTTTTATTATTTAATGTCAATGTAAGGAATGATGGTAAACTCCATTGCTAAGGTATTATATTAGGTAGGATAGGCATTATTAATCAGAATTGTTTATGACAAATGTCAAGTCATAATGGCTGTTTTTTTGCGAATTTTAAGGTCTTTTATTACACTATATATAGTATATGTAAAATCTTAAAAATATTGAAATTTAAACAATTGCATTATGAATCAATAAATTACCTTTTCCGGAACTTTATAAACCGAGTGTTATCTCAAAATTGACAATGTATGTAACTTTTTTATTTCAATAAGACCATCCTTTTTGTTTCAATTTTGGAATCATTTACTATTAATGAATAAAAATAGATACCCGAAGCAAGATCAGTTCCGTCAAAATCATATTTGAATGTACCTGCATTCAGCTCTACGTTATTATACAATGTACATACCTCTTTGCCAATAACATCATATATCTTAAGCGTTATTTTTGCTGCCCCAGGTAATCCGAATTTAATTGTTGTTACAGGATTAAACGGATTCGGGTAATTCTGTTCAAGCAGATACTTTTCAGGGACATGATTTTGCCATATGATTCCACCTGTTAATGTATTGTACAGCTTTAGTATGCATCCACCACCTCCACCAACAATAGCTGAATCGTATCCTTTACAATAAACTGAATTCAGCCATTCAGCTCCGCTGTATTTTATTTCCCATGCCCCTCCCCCATTTGAAGTTCTCATCACATAACCATTATCACCGATAATATAGCCTGTGTTTTCGTTTATAAAAGAAATACCCCTGTAAGTAATGTTATAAGGTGTTCTGACTGTATCCCAGTTGATTCCCCCATTATTTGTTTTTCGAATTACACCAAGGATCCCGCCAATATAGCCTGAAGTTTTATTTATCATCTGTATTGCAGCAATATCATAAACAGTATTAGTTGATTGCGATATCCAGTTAACACCGCCATTGGATGTATAACGGCAAATGCCGTTATAACCTGCCACCCATATTGTATTAGCATCAACTGCATCTAACCGGTAAGCTCCAAATGGATTTAGGGTCAAAACAAGTTCCCAGTTTAAGCCTCCGTTCACGGTTTTATATATTCTGCTGAACGAACTGCTGACGTATCCTGTATCCGTTCCGGTAAAATCTATACTGAACAATTGAGAATTACCATCATCCAGTACAGCAATATTATTCCAGTTTATTCCTCCATCGGTAGTCTTATATACTTTTCCGTTTTCACCGCATGAATATCCTGTTGATGAATTGATCATTTTCATTCCAAAAATATCAGAGGGGACATTATCCCCTTCAGAAGCTATCCAGCTTGAGCCGCCATCTGAAGAAACCAGGTAAGGTGTGCTGAATGAACCTGAGGCTATAATTCTGCCATTCATGTTATCGCACCATATATTATGAAAATCAGACATGCTTACTTTATAAGTAACCGGGCTCCATCCTGCTCCATAGTTTTTTGATACATACAGCGATCCTCCATCTCCACCCAAGAGGAAATATGATCCGTTTATATCCATTGGATTACTTAAAGTAAGGAAATCTGTTGTACTTCGGAAATAAATTGAATCCCAATTTATTCCGTCATTGGTACTCCTCAGCAAAAATCTGCTGTTGCCGGTTATATACCAGTTATTGCTGTGATAGTAAATCTTTCTGTTGGTAACTGAAAGAGGTAATTTTGTCCAGTTTATCCCGCCGTTAGATGTGGTAAAGATAAAAGATGAACCGCTAAGCATACCATTGAGTGTATCCCTGAAAGCAACATTAACTAAAGAATACGAACCGGTATTTACTGCTATATTTTGCCAGTCAATGCCGCTGTTGTATGAAACAAGTAAAATTGAGCCTGATGAGGTCGGGCAATATATCCTGTTACCTGTAACAAAAACACTTGATATACTCCGGGTTGAGCCAGTGTTAATAATGCTCCAGTTATTTCCGGAATCAGTTGTTTTAAGTAAGACTCCGCTTGAACCCCCAATATAGCCTGTCAGGTCATTAATGAAATACATCCCGTTCAGCGAAGCAGTAGTGCCCGAGGGTATTGAATCAAAGCTTAATCCTCCGTTTGTTGTTTTCCATATTTTCCCGCCGGGTCCGCAAACCAGGCCTGTTGTCATACTGAAAAAACAGGCATCATTAACGTAGACCGGTCCGTGTGCTTTATAACCCGTAACATCATTTGTAATATACCAGTCAGAGCCGCCATTGGCAGTTTTCATAAATGTACCGCCATCTCCAACGGCAATCCAATCGGTTGCGGAAAAAACTTTAACGTACTTAAGCGAATTTCCCTGCGGTCTTGGATGCAGCCATTGCCAGGAAAGCTGGGATAGTGAAACAGAAGAAATAGATAAAAACAGGAAGATCAGAATAAATTTTTTCATGTAATTCTCCTTTTATATAGTAAAGGTAAAATACGGAATTATTTACTGCAAGAAGTTAAGTTAAATGACTATAAATGATTTGACAAGATATTTTTTTGTATATAAGTTAGAACTAATATTTAACTGCAATAGTTATTGCACCTCAACATTAATTCACCAGGTGATAAACGGAATAATTAGTATTGAACGCTACAAAAGATTTCCGGCATCAGCTAATAAAATGATAACTATCCATTAGCCATAATTTCCGTTTAATTTTTAACTTTTTTCAGTTAAGCATTTATGTACTTTTGCTCATTAAAAAACCGGGAAGATAAATTCCCGGTTTTAGAAATGTTAATAAGTCATTTATTCTACTTCAAAAGCACCATTCGTTTTGTATCTATCTTAGTATTGTTGACAATAAGTGAATAGAAATAAACACCTGATGCAAGATCAGTGCCATCAAAGTTGTATATAACTGTACCCGCATTCAAAGCAACATTATTGAATAATATGCTTACTTCCCTTCCAAGAATATCATATACCTTTAATGTGACATTTGCGGTTTTAGGCAACCCGAACTTAATTGTTGTAACAGGATTAAACGGATTCGGATAATTCTGTTCCAGGGTATATTTTTCCGGGACCTGATTATGCCAGGTAATTCCGCCATTCAGTTGGTTATGATATTTCAGTACCATTGCGCTTGAACCTGCAATAAATGCGGAAT
>JAUQWQ010000049.1 GCA_030835085.1 Ignavibacteria bacterium | reverse complement strand
ATCTTCAAACCCATTGGGTTATGATTGACTATCAATTGACCGCCAATTGATGTGGCGGTATCTGTATATTCGCAAATGAAATCCTGGTGGGAAACCGCAAGAGGTGAGTAAAATGGTGAAGTTAACAGCGAAGAGCGCTGTGTTATTATTTGTCCAAGTGCATTAGTATATTCAAAACCTTCGCCGCGGTTAGAAGAAGATGCGTCAATTGCGCCGGTTGTAACCCTGATGACACCATTCTTTTTGCCGCCTATCCATAGACCGCCATCAAAAATATGTTCAATTTGTGAACCTTTGGGATATTCACATGATGGCTGACCCGGCCAAAGTGTAAAACCGTGGCCAATAGTGCCGAAATTTGTGATGGTTAAACCAATATTACCAACGTTAGTGTAATGATTTATATCGTCATCAGCTATAGCAAATCCGCCATACAATATTATGCATGTTAGCAGGGTAGAAATGGAATATTTGAAAATACGGCTAAGAAAAGAACCTGTAAAAATTCTCATTCAATAATATTATACCTTTAATAGATGAACCTGTGGATGTGACCCGCTAAAGAGCGGGGTAGTAAATAACCCTTAAATTTACTGATGTAAAATAGGCAAAGTAGCCCAAAAAAGCAATTCTTAATTTATTAGTTTGCTTTTAATGTGTTAAGCTTTTTATGCAATTTATAGATTAAAATCAAAATATCGGTTAAAAATCTGTTAGGATATAATTAGATTCCGGATACTGTGTTTGCATTATTGCTAAATGAGTAAAAATGATTTAAATTGTAATGTTGTAAGAATTGAATTAACCTTTAATAAGTTACATAAAGTAAAAATGAATAATCAAATAAAACCTTTACGTATATTTTTTCAGCTGTTTGTTTTTATATTCCTGTTGCTGAACCAGAATGTAAATTCTCAATTTACGTGGACAAGAACTTATGGGGGAGCTGCAAACGATGAAGCATTTTCATCCCTGCAGACCCGTGACGGGAATTATGTAGTAGTAGGTGATAGCGGTTACGGCCTTTCTTCTGTTGTTATAAAATATTCCAAACAGGGAGATGTGCTCTGGAAAAAAAGCCTGCCTTCAGCAGAAAGAGTATACCTTAATGCAGCAGAAGACCCCGGAGGCAATTTGTATTTTAATACAATAAGCGGACTTTTGAAAATGAATTCATCCGGAGTTACCTTATGGAAACGCAATTATTCTCCGGTCATAAGTTTTCAGTATCTGAAATTTGTTGATAATAATAAAAATCTGCTTTGTTACGGAAATAATTCACTTGGTAAAATCGATTCTGCGGGCAGGCTGTTGTGGTACAAAGATTACCTGAATAATCAATTCCCGAATACATTTGTTCTCAGTGCCGTTGAAATGAATAATTCGTATTATTTAACGGGAATAGTGCAGTCAACAGGCTACCAGGGATTCATACGCAGACTTGATACAGCAGGAAATATATTGTGGTCTAAATATACAAATACCGGTACAATGCTCTGCTCTATTGTTAAGTCATCCAACGGAAGCCTGATCGTTTCCGGAAACAATAACAACTACCTGTATTGCAGGAAAGTTGATCTGAACGGAAACACTGCATGGGATAGAACTTATACTTCTGATTCACTTATGAACGGATATGCTATCATAAAAGCCGGGCAGAATAAATTCGCAATTGCATCAGGAGGTTACGGTATTCATAGTAAGTTCATAATGATAGATTCCGGCGGAAGTTTGGTCGTTAACAAAACTCACTACTACTCAGTGCTTGATAAGGTAATGTACCTCTCAGTCTCTGCTCCAAATGATAGCGGATTCATAATCACGGGTTATATAAAACCGCAGGGTACTGCAACTTTTAATTGGCTGGTGGTTAAGACTGATAAATTCGGAAACACAACTCCTATTGGAATTGAGCCGATCAACAATGCAATTCCCGAACAATTTAATCTGTACCAGAATTACCCGAATCCTTTCAATCCTTCAACGAATATAAGATTTGAAATTCCTTCAGAAGATCATAAGCATGCCATTGATCTGAATTTTTCAGTTTATGATATTACCGGCAGGGAAGTATACGCTATAAACGAATCCAAATCACCGGGTACGTATGAAATAACTTTTGATGGCAGTAAATTAACTTCAGGAATATATTTTTATACACTGCGGGCAGGTGAGTTCAGTCAGACACAAAAAATGATTCTGCTGAAATAAAACATCGTAAAGTTGTTCTTTGAGTCTTTGTGCTGATGAGCCTTTAAGTCCGTTTTTGTTTCAGAATAATAAAAAACCTGCCGGGTCATTAAGTCCTGGCAGGTTAGTGTTAATAGCAATCCGATTCTCTTACTTCAATAATTTCTTTATTTTCGGATTTGACCCCAATAGATTAATTACATACTTCCCTAAGAAATCAAATTCCAGATTCACTCTATCACCCACTTTATACCTGCCGAAATTTGTATAACGGTATGTATAAGGAATTATAGCTACTTTAATATCAAAATAATTACCCTTTGGTTTTGTTACTTCGGCTACTGTAAGGCTCACACCATCTACTGCAATTGAACCGACATAAATTACAAATTTAGCATGCTTCTTATGTATCTTTATCCTGTATTCCCAGTTATCTGAATCCTCTTTTTTTACAGACTTTATCTGTTTAACCTGAGTAACTACGCCGGTATCGTCAACATGTCCTGCGACGAAATGACCCCCGAGCTTTTTGTTCATTGTCAGCGACCCTTCCAGATTCACTTTATCTCCAATATTCAGCTCACCTATATTGGTTTTTTTAAGGGTTTCATGCATACTCACAAAATCGAACTCCGTTTTGCTCATGGATGTAACTGTGTGACATACGCCGTTAATGCATACACTGTCAGATTTAGCAAGCTTTCTTCCCACCTGCTTAGCTCTGACCCTGAATTTGAAACCTTCGTTAATTTTGGTTTTTTTTACAACGATTCCCTGTTCTTCTACTATTCCTGTAAACATTTTCCATTTTTCCCGCGAAAGCGGGAATCC
>JAUQWQ010000048.1 GCA_030835085.1 Ignavibacteria bacterium | reverse complement strand
CAGAACTTCAAATGGCGGTGCAAACTGGGTACAGGTATTTACCGAAAGCGGCGGCTTCATTAACTCAGTGCAGATGGGTAATTTCTTCGCAGGGTTCATGATGGGCGATCCTATCGGCGGAAGGTGGTCTCTTTGGGGTACAACAAATGCAGGGTTGACCTGGGACTCTTCAAGTTTTTATCTGCCGCAGGCAGGTACAGAAGCTGGCTGGAACAATGCCTTCTTCTTTGATGCTTCTGCGGGAGTATGGTTTGGCACCAACAACACAAGGGTTTACAAAAGCTTAACGCTTGTCAACTGGACAACCCAGCCTACAACGGGTCAGTTGAATTCATATGCAATATGGTTCAATAATCCGGTCCTAGGTTTCACAGGCGGCACGGCATTATTAATGACAACGAATGCCGGAGCCAATTGGGTGGCTCCTCCGGCAGCTTTGCCCGGTACAGCAAATCTTTCCGGGATTACCGGGTTCGGTCTTAACTGGCTGGTTACAAGGCAGGCAACTGCAATCTATTTATCAAACAATAACGGTGTTTCGTGGACTACAACCTACACAGCACCCGCCGGTAATTACAGGCATATTGCCAAGAGCAGAAGCAATAGTCTTGTATATTACGGGGTCCGGTCAAACGGCGGAATAACAAAAGGATTGTTATCAACGGGAATACAGCCGGTCTCAAACAATATCCCGGCCGATTATAGTTTGGGGCAGAACTATCCGAATCCGTTTAACCCAAATACCAATATTCGTTTTTCAATCCCCAACAGCAGCTTTGTAACTATTGCAGTTTATGATGCAATTGGCAGAGAAGTGGATAGACCCGTCAATTCACAGCTGCAGGCAGGGGAGTATGAAGTGAATTTCGATGCTTCCCGTTTGACCAGCGGAACATATTTCTATAAACTGTTAACGGGAGATTTTGTTCATACGAAGAAAATGGTGCTTGTGAAATAGAAGATATTCGCAGCGCAAACAAAAAAGGCATCTCAATTTGAGATGCCTTTTTCTTAAATCTGTTGGAAGTGACTATTTTACCAGTATCATCTTTCTTGTTTCTGAATAGTCCTGAGCTGTGAGCCTGTAAAAATATACTCCGCTTGAATTACCCGACATATCAAGATCTGCTTCAAATATCCCTGCCTTTAATCCTCTGTAATCATTCTGCAAAATCATTTTCCCGTTGACATCATATATTATCAGCGATACATCGCTGTTATTCGGCAGGGCGAATCTTATCTTTGTTGCAGGATTGAACGGATTCGGGTAGTTTTGGTAGAGGCTAAAATCACCCGGTACATTAGAGCTTATCTGCTGTATCCCGATAGGATTGCCCGCACTTATGGTCTTTAGTATCGTTCCGTATGATCCTGCAATATAGCCCGTATCGCTTCCCGTGAAAAATACCGATCTTAAAGTGTAGATGGAATTGGAAACCTGGAAGAACCAGTTCATTCCGCCGTTTGTAGTCTTGAGTATGGTTCCTGCCATGCCGACAGTGTATCCCGTATTCTGGTCTGTGAACCTTATACTTTGAAGATGATTAAATGTCCCTGAAGTCTGGCTCACCCATGTAGTCCCGCCATTATTAGTCTTAAAGATCCTCCCGCCTGTTCTGATATTGCCGCCTGCTGCATAGCCGGTGTTTTCATTTATGAAATGCATGGACTTTATGAAATAATCCTGGCTTGTAGTTTGATTTATCCACGTTGTGCCGCCATTTGTTGTCTTTATAAATGTACCAAGATTCCCGCCGATGTAACCTGTTTGATCATTCAGGAAATAGATTGTGTTCAGGTGTTTCAGCACCGGTGAGGTCAATTCAATCCAGCTCGTTCCACCGTTTGTAGTTTTGAAAAGTGTACCGGAGGCTCCGCAGACAAAACCTGTAAAATTATCTGTAAAAAATATGCTTGTCAAAATACTGTCCGTCACAGAGTACAAAAGGGTCCAGCTGTTTCCGCCATTTGTGGTTTTAAGGATGCTGCCCAGAGTACCGCAGCTGTAGCCGATAAGGTTATTGCCTGCTGCGGGAAAGAACACACAGTAAAGCGGACCCTGGGCTGATGTGGTTATCAGGCTCCAAGTTGAACCGCCGTTTACAGTTTTGAAAATCTCTCCGTCATCACCCGTAACAAATCCAACATTCGGATTCAGGAAATGTGCGGAATAGAGCCACTTCCCGGTGTTTGGGTTCAGATGATCCCAGCCGGAGCCGTTGGTATGTGATATGACCGCAAACAGCAGAATAAAGGCACTGAGTATTGAGCGAAAATTGTAAATGGATTTCATTGAACACCTCCTTACTATGTTTTTGTAAATAGTTCAATGAAGGGCACATGCAATATATGATTCATTGATCGACTTTTCAATCTAATTAATGGCGTGTTTGGATTTTTCTGCAATTTGGGCTTATACACAACCCGAATTGCTGTATGAATTTGAAAGGGTATCATAAATTGAGATGCCTTTTTATTTGGCTCTGTAATTTTATATCTTTGTAAATGGCAGAAAAAGAGATCAATACACGGACCCTTGGCGGGTGGTTAATAGTTATACAGATATTTATCATTCTTAACGCAA
>JAUQWQ010000047.1 GCA_030835085.1 Ignavibacteria bacterium | reverse complement strand
TGACCCCAATAGATTAATTACATACTTCCCTAAGAAATCAAATTCCAGATTCACTCTATCACCCACTTTATACCTGCCGAAATTTGTATAACGGTATGTGTATGGAATGATTGCAACTTTGATATCAAAGTAATTTCCCTTCGGTTTGGTTACTTCTGCCACTGTCAGACTAACGCCATCAACCGCTATCGATCCGACGTATATTACAAATTTAGCGTGCTTCTTATGTATCTTTAACCTGTATTCCCAATTATCTGAATCCTCTTTTTTTACAGCCTTTATCTGTTTAACCTGAGTAACTACACCTGTATCGTCAACATGTCCTGCGACGAAATGACCACCGAGCTTTTTATTCATTGTCAGCGACCCTTCCAGGTTCACTTTATCCCCAACATTCAGCTCGCCGATATTGGTTTTTTTAAGGGTTTCATGCATACTCACAAAATCGAACTCCGTTTTGCTCATGGATGTAACTGTGTGACATACGCCGTTTATACATACACTGTCAGATTTAGCAAGCTTTCTTCCCACCTGCTTAGCTCTGACCCTGAATTTAAAACCTTCGTTAATTTTGGTTTTTTTTACAACGATTCCCTGTTCTTCTACTATTCCTGTAAACATTTTCCATTATTCCCGCGAAAGCGGGAATCCCGATTATTATTTTAAAAATATGTTTTGAATCTACATAAAAAATTGATTGATGTTGCTTATAAATCCTATTTCCTCAAATTCACTAAAATATCTCTGCCGGATGTGTAATAATTAACACTGCTGAAATCCTTAAAACCCTTTTTGTCGCTGAATGCCATAATACCGCTGCCCATAATATCAGGGGCTATGAATATTAACATCTCGTCGACCAACCTTGCTTTCACGAATTCATTGTACACGAAGGCCCCGCCTTCTATCATTATACTTGTTATATTATGCGCGGCCAGTTTTTTTAAAGCATCCGCAAGATCAATTTTACTGTTTCTTATCTTACACGGCAGAACAATTATATTTTTCTTTTGCAGCAATTTTATTTTGCTTATATCCGCATTCAGTGAAGTAATTATAATGGTTTTACCATCTGCATACTTGTAAACATTGTAACCATGCTTTAATGTCAGGTCTTTATCAATTATAATGCGATAGGGATTCCTTCCCTTAACATCCCTGACGTTTAGTTTTGGATTATCATATTTCACAGTATTAGCGCCAACCAGAACTGCATCATAAACTGAGCGCAGCTTATGTACAGTGCGCCTGGACTCTGTGGATGATATCCACTTTGACCTGTACTTATCATCTGCAATTTTACCGTCAATTGTTTGTGCAGCTTTAATTGTGATGTAGGGAAGTCCGGTGGAAACAAATTTAAAAAAGAATTTATTCAGTTCTTCTGCTTCTTCATCCAGCACGCCGGTTATGACCTTAATGCCTGCTTTTTTCATTCGTGATATACCTTTACCTGCAACTTCATGGTAGGGATCTTTAACACCAATTACGACCTTTGAGAATTTATGTTCAATTATCAGGTCACTGCACGGGGGAGTCTTGCCGAAATGCGCGCATGGCTCAAGATTTACATAAAGCTCAGCGCCTTTTAAATTTATTCCTTTTTTTACCGCTGAGTTGATTGCATTTCTTTCCGCGTGATACTCGCCATACTTTTTATGATACCCTTCTGCAACAATCTTACCGTTTTTTACAATAACGCAACCTACTAAAGGATTTGGCGATACCTGCCCCGCACCTTTTAAGGCTAGCTCAAAACACCGCGTCATAAATTGTTCGTCTTTAGTCATAAACCTTCCCTGCAAATGCTGTGATCCAGGCTCTATCTATGTCGAGTTTCTTTCTTAATTTCTAATATTGTTTCATATAAATTGCTCATTGCTCATTGCTCATTGAATCTATACTTCTACCAATTTCGAAAACAGATCCCTGTCGTCCAAATACCTCTTGATTATATCCAGACTATCTACCTGGTTTGGCCAGTGTATCATATCTTTTGCCAGTTCATATCCTGCCCATTTGTATTCTGAATGCTCCGAAGATATTTTTACATTCTCATCTTCAACTATTGTCAAAAATACAGGTGACATGCATATCTTATCCGATATTGCAAGATAAAATGTGTTAATCCTGGGTATACTGTAGATCTTTGAAGGCTTCAATCCTGTTTCCTCTTCAAGCTCACGAATAAGGGTATCCTTAGTATGCTCGTGTGATTCAATTGTACCCGTTATCATCTGCCATATGCCGGGATAAATCTTTGCATCATCTGCTCTTTTTAACAAAAGGAATTTATCACCCTGGTCGGTTTTTCTGCAAATGTGAAGCTCGATGTAATTGGTTACTATCTGCGGCAATTTTTTAAATTTATTTTAACAAAATTAATTTTTTGGTATCAGTAAAAATGTTATTAGAAGTATTCAAAACATCAGCGGCAAAGATCCTGTAAATATAAACACCGCTTGCAAGCCCGGTTGCATCAAAATTAATTGTATACCTTCCGCGGTGGAAATTATAATCAGCAAGTACAGCTATTTCTTTTCCGGTTATATCGTAAACAGCGAGCTTAACAAAAGAAAGTGTACCAATATCAAAAGTAATGTTTGTAACCGGATTGAACGGGTTCGGGTAATTCTGTTCAAGCGAAAATGTTTCGGGATAAATTCCCTGGTTATTTGATATCCCTGTTGTTTGCCACTGGTTAAATAATATCTGTAATGAATCTATTGGATCCTTTGGTGAAGGCACGGTCTGTACATTCAGGTCAAGCCAGTACGGTCCGCTTTGCGGGTCAGTTGGTTTTGCAACACGAATAAAAGCTGAAATAGACGATCTGATAGGGTTGCATCTTGTATCTGCGCCAATGACTTTCGCTCCCTGCAGGGCTGCCATTAATTTTTCTGCCATGGTACCCGGTGTGTTAATATAACGGCTGTACATTGAATCAAGTATCTGCTGCCCGAGCAGTATATTTCCCTGAACTGTGAATGTAGGTCCGAGATTATGATTTTTATAATTCGTACAGTTTACTCCTGTATATCCCGCTGTTCTGACGGTTGAACCTACGAAATCCGTAATGCCATACTGCCTTACAAAATGGTTGGCGTCTCTGGCAATCAAGGAATCGATTATCTGCTGCGGAGTAAATCCAAGATTCATCAGATTTCTTCCTACACTCTGATTTGTTGCGTTATACGATGCCTGTGTGTGAATCACACCGCGGTTGGGATGAACATCGCTGAGAATAATTGAGCCTGCAATACATGATGCACCTGCGCTGCCAACTAGTCCTGTTACCGGATCCACTGCTGTGATCGAAAATGTATCCTGTCCAAATGAAGAGTTAATTAAGAGGATAAAAAGAAAAAAAGCTGTAATCTTTTTCATTTATTCACTAAGTTATTTACGCAAAATAGTAAGAAATTAAGACTTTTTTAGCCCAATATTTTTTGAATTTACAAACCACTTGCTGTAACATTTATTTACAGTATAATTACATTAAAATCATAATATTTGTAATGGTTAACTCTATTTTTGTAAAGAAAATTAAGTTAATAAATTAAACAGCTGCAATATATTGCTGGTAAATTAAAGGAGCATTAAAATGTCTGATATGAATACATTCAACAATCCGGTGGAAGTAACAGAACCGGCACCAAAAAAGAAACCAAACAAAAGAAAAAAGATTATTATCAGTTCAATCCTGCTTATTGTATTAATAACAGGTATTGCCGGTCTTGGCTTTGCAAAAGGATTTTACGATAAACACAGACCTCACGGTCCGTTGGGTTTCTTAATGGAAATGGCTGTAAAAGATCTTGATCTGAGCGATCAGCAGAAAACTGAGGTCAATAAACTTAAAGATGAGATACAGGCTAAAATGGATTCTCAGAAAAAGCCGGACAGAAAAGCTGAGATGGATGAAATGATGCAGATGTTCCGCGGTGATACTTTTGATAAAACAAAAGCTCTTGAGCTTATGAAAAAACGTGATGCCGAGCGCGATGAAATGAGACAGTTCATGCTTGACGAGACTGCTAAATTTCACGCTATTTTAACTCCTGATCAGCGAAATAAAGCCGTTGATAAGATGAAAGAATTCCATGATAAAAAACGCGAAATGCGTGATAAGTTCAGAAAAGAAGACGGCAAGCAGTAAGCATAAAGTTAAGTGAAACATTTTATGTGTAGTAACTGTATTTATTGATATGTATTTTTATAATTAAAGGGGGGAGCGTATCCCCCTTTGTTTGAAGAAAAAAGTGATAAATAGAAAGAGCAGCTAATATATAATGTCAAAATCAATACTGATAATAGATGATGATGCGAAGTTAAATGAGCTTCTGCAGGAATATTTAGGGAAAAATAATTTTTCGACCACAGCGGTTGAAAATCCCAAAGATGGCCTGGTGAAGCTTAAGAACAATCATTATGACCTTATCATACTTGATGTGATGCTGCCGGAAATGGATGGCTTTGAAACCGTTAAGCAGATAAGGAAAGACCACGAAACCCCCGTTGTAATGCTTACCGCAAGGGGAGAGGTGACAGATAAAGTTGTTGGCCTGGAGCTTGGCGCTGATGATTATATGCCCAAACCTTTTGAACCGCGTGAACTGCTTGCAAGAATTCAGTCGGTGCTGCGCAGAAGCGAGCTAAAGCTGAAAAAGAACGAGAATATTCTGCTAAAAGATCTTGTGGTTGACCCAAATAAACGGACTGCATCATTCCATAATAAAGATATGGAATTAACTTCTACAGAATACGAACTGCTTCTGCTGTTTGTTAAAAATAACGGCAAGGTTCTTTCACGTGATGAAATTATGCAGAATACCCGCGGAATTTCGTGGATGTCATTTGACCGCTCAGTTGATGTAATGGTATCACGCTTAAGAAATAAATTCAAATCGCTTGGCAGTAAAAAGGATAAAGAGCAGGTAATAAAAACCGTGCACAGCATAGGCTATATGTTCTTTCTCGAAGAGGCAACAAAGTGAGCATAGGAGCATTTAGTTGAAACTTAAATTACCAAATCTTTCCATTTTCATAAAGCTTATACTGATAGTATTCATTTTCGGTATTATGCTAAATGTTATAGTGCTGTTTGTTTTCGAAGCTACTTCGGATAAAAAACCGCGCAAATTCCTGCGTGATTTTTCACGGCGTATGGAACGAAGCCTTATATATGAAATTGGTGTACCTCCAGATACGATAAAAGCAAAACAGATATGCGATGATCTAGAAATTGAAATGAGATTTGAAGGTCCGCCGGGAACTTTCTGGTCATCCAGCGAAGATATGCCGTTGCTGGGAGATATACTTATAGACCCTGAGTATCGCAAGAGATTTGATGAAGATGAATCATTTATAGTATCATACAAAGGTAATCCTTACTCAATTATAAGGTTTCCGCAGGGTGTGTTTATCATAAAGCCGTTTGACCCGCGGATATTTAAGCCAGAAAGGGCTATAATTATGCTGATCCTGTTTATCAGCTGTATTATAGTTATCCTGTACTTCCTGCTGAGAAGCCTCTTCAGTCCGTTAAAGGAACTATCTAATGCTGTTGAAAGCATTGGTGAAGGGAATTATGATATCAAACTTCCCAAAGGCAGAAAAGACGAGCTGGGAGAGCTTGCTGACTCGATAGGTGAGATGTCAGATAAAATTAACAGTTCGATAAAATCAAAAGAGCAATTATTGATTGATGTATCGCATGAACTGCGCTCACCGCTCACCAGAATAAAGCTCGGACTCGAAGTGGGTTCCTCAAAAGAAAAAATTGAAGAAGATGTTCTGGAGATGGAAAGAATGATAACGGGTCTGCTGGAAAATTATAGAGCCGATGCAGGGTTCAATCACATTAAGCCTGAAAAGGCTGACGCAGCAGAGCTGCTTGAGGAAACGGTTTTGGAGTATGACGATCAGTCAAGGCTGAACTTTGTTAAACCCGGTAAAGAGATCTGCGCGAATATTGATATGGATAAGATGCAGGTAGTCTTCCGTAACCTGATTGATAACGCGCTTAAGTATTCCGAAGGCAAGATAGAAATTTCAATAAGTGAACAAAAAAGCAGTGTGCTTATAAGCTTTAAAGATTCAGGCACCGGTATTTCACAGGATGACCTTAAGAATATATTCGAGCCCTTTTACAGGGCTGATAGATCACGCTCCAGAACTACAGGCGGTTTCGGACTGGGACTTTCAATCTGCAAAAAAATTATAGATGCCCATAAAGGCGAGCTTATCATTACAAGCAAGCTTAACGAAGGCACCGAGGCACTGATAAAGCTCAAATCTGTATAGGATTTTGACGTCACCCTGAACTTGCCTGACTTGTTGTTAAGTTTTCAGGGTCTGCTTGCATACTCCATTATTAAACTTTGTATTATATTAGTTCAGATTAATCGAGATAGCTCAAATTGTATTTTCCTCATACTTAGTTCCTACTTGATCCAAAATCAATCCAGAAAAAGAATTTTACCCATAAAAAAAGAGCGTCCTACCGGAACGCTCTTTTTAATTGAGTAGTGTAACTATTAATTAACTAAGCACAGTTAAAAATTTATTTTAATTATCCTTTTTTAGCAGGTTAAGCGCTTTGTTAAACGACTCAACACTGTCAATTGTTATTTCGCTGTAATTATTTTCCCAGAATACCCTGCCGTGTGTACCGTGGAACTGGTTCAACAGAACTGTTGAACGATTCTTGAATGCTGTAAGTATTTTAGGGATATATTTCCTCGGGTTATCCAGTGCCTGCGAGTTATCAATCATTACTATACCGCTGAATGAATCAGGACAAACCGAGTAATCACCCAATATACAAACCGGGAATTTTGATGGCAATTCTTTCCATGATTTAACCACAATCTTGCCTTCCAGTTTCTCGCGGAACTCGCCGTTTTCAATTACTCCAAAGTAGTGTTTATCCTGCTTAGGCTTAAATGAAACATAGCAAATAGTATATTTGCTGAATCCCACCGGGGATAGCCCGCTTAAGAACTTGTAAATGAATACGTTTTTCTGAATTGGCTGTAACATCTTTGCTTGGTTAGTCATTCCCACAAATATAAATTTTAGTTACGATATAACCCTAACTTATATCAGGTATATTGTTAGGACTCATTTTTGCAGTTTTTGAAGTTTTTTTAACTCTTTTGGGTTATTTTATTTCCGAAATTTGAGAAAATGCGATTTCCGTGCCACTAAAATAAATTCTGAATTATAACCACTTATTCCACTAATATCAAAAATTTCCTTAAAGAATCTCTTATGAATCTATACCATCAATTAAACAACTTTTGTCTAGCATTTTATAGAGCCTCTTAGACATATTCAATTGCAGCACCAAGGGGATCGAACGTTAACTCAGGCTTTGCCTCAATCTGTATCAATCAGTATCAATCAGTATCATCAGTTAGATCCGTGTTCCATTTCCGGAATACATATTTAAATTTTATCTTTCTCATTAAACCCATATCTTTGCTGATAATAATAATATCACAAAACTAACCGGCATAACTGGTCTTGCCTGACTGGTTTTTCAGTTGGCTAACAATCATTGTAAAAATGAAATCCAATATCATTCTCGTTATCACGATTATTTTTTTATCAATAATGCTTTCATCTTGCTCCAAAAAGGAATCTTCATCCAATATTTTCCGCTACAATGAGTCACAGGGAATAGAGAACCTTGATCCCATAATGTGCAGCAACTACCCCACAGGATGGCCGCTGCAGCAGATAACAGAAGGGCTCCTTGAATATTCACTGGATATGGAGCTTAGGGATAACCTCGCATCTTCACACAGTATTTCCGCTGACGGATTAACTTATACATTCATTATTCGCAGGCGGGTATTCTTCCATGATAATGCATGTTTCCCTGACGGTAAGGGAAGGGAAGTGAAAGCAAGTGATTTTAAGTATTGTTTTGAGCGCGTTTGCGACCCATCTACCAAAACACGCGGCGCATGGCTTTTCCGCGATAAGGTCAAAGGCGCTATTGAATACATTACCTCGATCAAAGAAAAATATAACAATGTAAAAGAAATTACGGGAATCCAGGCTCCCAACGATACAACGCTCATTATCACACTCACAAAGCCGTTTGCACCTTTTTTAAGCATACTCACAATGCCGTATGCTTTCGTGTATCCGAAAGAAGCAGTGGAATATTACAAAGATAACTTTGGCTACAATCCGGTGGGTACCGGACCCTTTAAATTCGTGAAGTGGGAAGTTGACCGTGAGCTTGAAATGGCTAAGAATCAGAATTACTGGAACCTGAACAAAGCGGGCAAGCCCGCCGTATATCTTGATGGAATTAAAGTAAACTTCATCAAATCCAGCGAAACCGCTTTCCTCGATTTCCAGCAGGGAAAGTTTGACTACTATGAGCCATCTCCTGAGGTATTGAGCCAGATCACTGATGAGAACGGTAAATTAAAACCTGAGTATGACTTTGAGCTTGTTAAGCAGCCGTGGTTAAATACGGTTTACCTTGGCGTTCAGCTTGATAAGAACGTGCCCGGCGGAAAGAACAATGTGCTTACAGATAACCGCAAATTAAGACAGGCGATAAATTATGCTATAGATAGAGTTAAAATTATAAACTATGTGCTTAAGTTTCGAGGAACGCCGGGAGTAAACGGTCCAATACCGCCTGGTATGCCGGGCTTCAACAAAGATCTGAAGGGCTACAGCTACGATGTAGCCAAAGCCAAACAGCTGCTTACCGATGCCGGCTACCCGGATGGCAAAGGGCTTTCCATAAAGCTTGTGGTTTCTAACGATGATACACAAAAGCTCATAGGGGAGTCAGTGCAGGCGCAGCTGAAGGATGTAGGCATTGATGCGCAGCTTGATTTTATGCAGGCTTCAACACTGCGTTCATCACAGGTCGGGGGCGAGCTTCCCTTCTGGCGGGGCAACTGGGGGGCTGATTACTTTGACCCCGAAAACTTCATGGCGCTGTTTTACAGCAAAAATCACTCGCCTATGGGACCCAACTATACGCATTACCATAATGCAGCGGCTGATTCATTATACGAGCTTGCTATGAAGCTGACCGATTTTGAAGTGCGCAAAAAACTATATAATGAAATGGAACAGATAGTCCTTGAAGATTCACCAATGATAATTTTATACTACAATCAGATAGTTTATCTGAAAAATAAAAAGGTAACAAGGATGTATATCGATGGACTGAATACGATGATACTGAAGAATGTAATAATAGCTGAGTAAAGCAATAAGATATTACGAAATTTGTTTGTAGGCGTCACGGCTTGCCTGACGCTTTAAGACTGTTCATACGTTTAATTAAACTGGTGTGTAGTAATAATGACTTCATTTTCTATAATTATAACTTTCAATCCATCATGCCAAACTGCGATCATTTCAACTCCACCGACATCAAAAAAGCGAAAGATTATGTATGCGATGAGTGTATAAAAACCGGTGATAGCTGGGTGCACCTGCGTACATGCCAGACCTGCGGCGGCACTCATTGCTGTGATAACTCACCCAATAAACACGCAACCAAACATTACCACAGTACAAAACATCCCATTATTATATCCGCCGAGCCGGGTGAACAGTGGGCCTGGTGCTACAGTGACGAGGTATTCATCAAATATTGAGCTATACCTGGTATGGCTTGCCTTAATCTGCGGAGCAGAGAAATGTCTCCTTCTCTGCTAAAAGGAGTATTGCTCCAGCACTTCTTTATTTTAACTTTGGCGGTGCTTTGGGCTCTTGGCGTCTGATTGTCTTTCTAATTTTCAATATTAAGTACAAAGACAACTCATTTGAATGAGGTAAATTCTTGCAATTTGGGTAATTCGCGGTTAATTCTTTGCTTTTGTATCAAATTCACACTTTCAAGTTTCTTAAATTTTCCATATATTTGTAATCTATACTAATTATAAATCAATAAAATATATCATTTTTAGCATAAATGGCAGAAAATCAGCAGAATAAGGGCAAGATCGTACAAATTATAGGTGTTGTTCTTGATATCGATTTTTCAGGCGGTAGATTACCTGAAATATATACAGCTTTACAGATTCCTAGAACTAATACAGACGGTACAGATGATGTATTAATAGCGGAAGTTCAGCAGCATTTGGGTGAAGACCGGGTTAGGGCAGTATCAATGGATACAACCGACGGCTTGGTAAGAGGCATGGATGTTATCGATACAGGCGCTCCTATAACAATACAGGTCGGACCCGAAGTACTGGGACGCTTAATGAATGTAACCGGCGATACTATCGACGGACTTGCACCGCTTAAGACAAAAAAGACTCTGCCAATTCACCGCCAGGCACCAAAGCTTGATGAGCTTTCTACTCAGAAAGAAATTCTTGAAACAGGTATTAAAGTTGTAGATCTTTTAGAACCATACACTAAGGGCGGCAAGACCGGTTTATTCGGCGGCGCAGGTGTTGGTAAAACAGTTCTTATCCAGGAGCTGATAAATAATATTGCTACATTCCACGGCGGTTACTCAGTATTCGCAGGTGTGGGTGAGCGTACCAGGGAAGGAAACGATCTCTGGAGAGAAATGAAGGAATCAGGCGTTATTGATAAAACATGTCTGGTATTCGGACAGATGAATGAACCGCCGGGAGCACGTCAGCGTATCGGCTTAACAGGCTTAACGGTTGCTGAGTATTTCCGTGATGAAGAAGGAAAAGATGTATTATTATTTGTTGATAACGTATTCCGTTTTACACAGGCAGGCTCTGAAGTATCAGCGCTGCTTGGGCGTATGCCTTCAGCAGTAGGATACCAGCCGACTCTGGCTACAGAGATGGGTGCGCTCCAGGAGAGAATTACTTCAACAAAAAAAGGCTCAATCACATCAGTACAGGCTATTTACGTACCTGCTGATGACTTGACAGATCCGGCTCCTGCTGCGGTATTCTCGCATCTTGATGCTACAACGGTACTCGATAGAAAAATATCCGAGCTTGGTATTTATCCCGCGGTTGACCCGCTTTCATCAACATCACGTATCTTAGATCCGCTGATAATAGGTGAGGAGCATTATAACGTGGCTCAGTCAGTAAAAGAAGTATTGCAGAAATATAAAGATCTTCAGGATATTATTAATATTCTTGGTATCGATGAACTTTCAGATGAAGATAAGCTGGCAGTTCAGAGAGCAAGAAAAGTTCAGAAGTTCCTTTCTCAGCCGTTCTTTGTAGCTGAGCAGTTCACAGGTTCAAAAGGAAAGTATGTTAAGATTGAAGAATCAATAAAAGGATTTAAAGCTATCGTCAGCGGCGAGTGCGATGATATTCCTGAGAATGCTTTCTACATGGTAGGTAATTTAGAAGAAGCGCTGGAGAAAGCAAAAACGTTATAAAAGATGTCAGATAGTTTGATCCATTTAGAAATAGTTACGCCCGGCAGGATCGTTTTTGCCGGAGAAGTAAAAAGTTTTACCGCCCCGGGCAGTGAAGGGATGTTCCAGATACTTCATAACCACGCCCCGTTCATTTCAACTATTATTCCGGGTTCAGTAAAATTCACGGCATCCAGCGGTGAAACGAAGAATTTCGTTACATCAGGGGGTACCGTGGAAGTACACAATAATCATATCACAATGCTTGCTGAATCAATAATCCCCGTTGAGGATATTGATATTGCCCAGGCTGAAAAAGAAAAGATTGAAGCCGAAAGGGTTCTGGAATCTAAAGAACCAGGCCAGGATAAGGCTGCTGCAAAACATGTTTTGCTGACAGCAAAGGCTAAAATTAAGGCTGTTTCTGCCTGATTTTTGCGGTAATTTGCAAAAGTTATGGATTTAGCTTATTTTTGCAATAATTTTTAAGTATATTGTTTTTCTGTTGTTACGATCTTTGATATAAACATAGATTTTTGGCGGGGCCGGTAGCTCAGTGGTAGAGCATCTCCCTTTTAAGGAGAGGGTCGGAGGTTCGAGACCTCCCCGGCTCACAATTATTTTTACTAAATGGTTATTTATTAATAATATTTTAGTATATTTGCATAGATTAATCTCTGCATTTTGCGGGGATGTTTTACAAGGGCGTTGATTTTCGTAGTATTTAACGCTTGAATTTTATTACTTAGAAAGGAGGAGAAGCCGAATGCAGAAAGGTAAAGTAAAATGGTTTAATGCTGATAAGGGATTTGGATTTATTACTGGTAATGATGGAAAGGACGTATTCGTGCATTTCAAGTCAATAGTCGGAGATGGTTACAGATCACTCGAGGATGGACAGGAAGTTGAATATGAGGTAGAAGAAACCGATAAAGGTTTACAGGCAAGAAACGTCACTAAAGCATAATTTTGTCTTAGTACACGAGAATAAATGAAAGACTCCGCTGATGAAGCGGAGTCTTTATTTTTTATACCCTGATATAATTCCATATGAGCAGTTACTCCAACATTATTCTTATCTTCGTACTATGTATTAACTAACAATTGTAATCTTCAATTGACTGGTATTTTCAAATCATAAAAATACTCCTGCAAAAATCTTTTTTCAATAAATCCACGTAAATTTTAGAATTATTTTCTCATTTTAAATCTAACGCTAATACGGTATTAACTTTATACCTTATTTGCATTAATTTTGTTACGTGAATGAATAATTTAAAAGGGAATAAAAACATCATGAAAACAACTCTTATTTTAGCAATCATAGCAATATTTGCTGTAAACAGCTTCGCAAATCCCAAATATGATAAGTGGCAGGACCCTTCATATTTCAGGGGATATAACATTCTTTATGAATCACCAAAGAACCTGCAGGATTTTATTGATTTCAAAAATTATGGCGGAAATCTATTCCATATCCAGCCGGATGGTTTCTTAGCATGCGATGCTCCGTATGATCTGGTGCAGGCAAACATAGATGGCTGCGATATGCTTGTTAATTTCTGCAGGCAGGCAGGCATACATTATGTTATCGGAATGCGCTCAGGACCGGGAGCATATGATACATTTGATGAATCTCAGGGCACTACAGGTGAATCAAGAGTATGGAACAGCGGCAATACCACTGAGCAGACGAAGTATGCAGAGATGCTTAAAATGGTTACCGAACGGTACGGAAATGATACCTTGTTCGTTGGATTGAATCTTGTAATTGAACCAAGACCCAAAGTCAGGGTTATACCTGCAAATACATCCGCATCCTATAAATTCTTTTTAGAAAATATTTACAACATACATATGGATCAGGTATACAGCTCATGGGTTTCAGTAATTCGTGAATCAGAGCCTGAGCTTCCTGTAATCTTAGAGAGTTTCGGTTACTCAACCCCCGAACTTTTCCCGGGGTACACTGTAAACGATCCATTCATTATCTACTCAGCACACAATTACCAGCCGGTTCAGTTCAGCAAAGAAGCGGTACCGTTTAATATGACGTACCCGGGAGTTTACTGGAACATCTCAACGCTTTCGCAGGTGCTGTATGATGCTGCATTCATGCGTGGTACTGTGTTCAGCAAGCTTCGTGATTTTCAGCTATCTACCGGCGCACCTGTGTTTATTGGTGAGATGGGAATGTACAAGCCCCAGAACGGCGGTGACCAGTACCTGAATGACCAGTTGAACATATTTAAAGATTATGGATGGCATTTTGCTTTCTGGGACTGGAGAAGAGGTTCTGGGCCTGACTGGAATATAGAAAAATTCAGCGACCCGGGCGATATGCACTGGAAAACCGTTCTTGCAAAATTCCATGCTCCCCCGGTACCTGTACAGATCTCACCGGCTAACGAAGAAATGGTTTCTTCCTCTCCGGTATTTACATGGGATTCAATGACGGCTTTTACCTCATACGATCTTGAGATCAGTATGGTCAGAGGTTCACGTGCGGATATTTTTATAATTTCTGATATAAATTCAAGCAATTACGTTTTTGGTGAAAGTAACCTTTTAAACGGAAAAACCTATTCATGGCGCATCAGGGCTAAAAACCCCGGAGGAACCCCGGAGAACATATCAGCATGGTCAGAACCGAGGATTTTTACAATTGGTTTAGCAGCAACTGATAACAAACCGGAAATTAAGATAAATAAATACGGTCTTGAACAGAATTATCCTAACCCGTTCAATCCTGTAACAAACATAAATTATTCACTTGCTGTAAACAGCAACGTTAAGCTCAGGGTCTATGATATGATAGGCAGGGAAGTGGCAAATCTTGTGAACACAGCTCAGCTTAACGGAAATTATTCTGCTGTTTTTAATGCTTCATCACTTGCGAGCGGTGTTTATATATACAGACTCGATGCAATACCATTAGATGGTTCAGCCGGGTACAGTGAAATCAAAAAAATGATATTAATAAAATAACACCGTAATTTTATTAACCTCGTTTCTGAGCTGATAATGCAGCTTTACTTTTAAATATAATTCACAAAAAAAATAAACCCCGCATAAATGCGGGGTTTTGTGTTTAAATAAATTCAATTTCTCTTATTTAACAAGAACCATTTTCTTAATATCAGAGAAATATAATGAATTCCCCTCGGGGCTGAACGCTTCGAGCTTATAGAAATATATCCCGCTGCTTAAACCCATATGAAAATTAGCATCAAATTCTATATTATGATTACCTGCATCGCGCACATTATTCAGCAGTATTGCAACTTCTCTTCCTATCGCGTCATAAACCTTAACCCTAACCAGCGATTGTTTCTGCAGTGAATAATGTATCACAGTTGCAGGGTTGAACGGGTTAGGATAATTCTGACTTAACGCAAATACAACCGGTGTTTCTGTATTTACCGTTCCGGTAAGCGTTGAGCCGTAAGGAAAGTTTGTAGCCTGTGCTGTTGTGGTGTAATAGCTTTTAAAATATGTGTTGTTCGGCATTCCAAGTACAACTGTATTTGATCCGGATGCACCCGGTTTGGTTTTTGCACAAAGTATTACATGTCTAAGTGAATCAGTAATTTTGAACTTTATAGTATCCATTACTATCTGGTTGGAAGCGTCAAAATTCGTTTCATGCAGCAGTCTGTCGCCTGCATCAACTATATTATTTTTATTCACATCCCAAAAGAGCCTGAATTTTTCAATATCTGTGCCGGATGCAGTCCCGCTTCTTGAAAATACAAGCTGTTTTAAAGAGCCTATCCAGGGAGAAGTTGTATTCTTTATTTTCAAACCAACAAGTTCCCTTGCTGTATCATTTGCTGGTGTCGTCTGATTAATGAGCCAGTTGCTTCCTCCATTTATACCTTCTGTCAGGCATGCCGGTGATGTTGTTGCAAGGAGCGCGTCAATTCTTCCTGCGCCGTATCTGTAATCCTTACCGGGGTCTCCTTTTTCAATTGCCGTTAATTCAAGGACCCTGTCAATATCTCCCGGAAGCATTTCCGGATTAATTGAAAGCATCAGCGCAAGACAGCCTGCAGTGTGAGGTGTTGCTGATGAAGTACCGCCGAATGCTGAACCATAGCCGGTACCGGAACTGACATATGTAGATATCGAACCTTCTCCCGGTGCAGAAACATCCGGTTTCAAGAGTCCCATTGAATCAGGCATTTCTACCGGTGCAATTCTGCTGTATGGATAATCCATGTGTTCAGGTAATATTGGATATGTATAAGTTGCCCATAATGCCCAGTTACCCCAAGTGGTAGGACCCCATGGAGAAGTTGAATAAATTACATCGGTATTCACATGCACGTTACCTACGCCTATAACACCGCTTAGGTTGCCTATCTTTAATTGATCCGGGTGACGCCAGGGAGCGGGGTTACAGCCTGCTGAAGAAATATTATGCGGAATACCGGTAGAATTTCCGTCATTGCTGGTAGAATTTGCATGTATCATTCCTCCGGCAAGCGACATATCTGTTGCCTGTCTTACCAATGAATAATCTGGTTTAGGGTTAAAATACCATTTAAAGCTCAATGAGCTTGTAACTACATCCATACCCATCTGAAGTGAATACTGGAACGCAGATATCTGCTGAGTGTAGCCGCTTGGATTTCTCATTATCATGCATTTTGCCCAGGGCGCAACTCCGGTTTGTGTACCCATAGTACCATCACCTATCACATGCCCAAGCGTTGCTGAACCGTGGGAAGCTGTAGTTATGGTACCGCTGTTCGTCCCGTAATCCCACCCGATAAAATCATCTACTTTGCCGTTTCCATCATCATCAATTCCGTTCACGTCACCGGCATCAATAGTTGAACCAGTTCCTGAAGCCCATATTATCGTCACCCCGTTATGGTTGGCGTCTTCTCCCATATTCTGCCATATTCCTTTTACAAGATCAGGGTGTTTCCACCAGAAGCCGTCATCGGCATTTGCCACTTTGACTCCCCAGCCTTTGTTGCCAAGTGCCCAGCAGTCATCGGCGTTCATGAGCACTATTCCCGGTTCTGCAGCAAGCAAATTAAACGGGGCGGGAGTAATGATATCATCAATCAGCAATTCCGCAGGATATTGCGGGTCTAAATTAATCCCGGTAATTTCCGGGTAATTGGCAGCATCAAGCGAGTATATAAGGTTGGGGGCTGCTTTAAAACTTATCGCGTTAACTATCCATAATATTTCCATATTTTCAATTTCAGTGTTTCTTGAACCCAGAAAATTCTTAACTCTTTGCTGTGTAATATTTGCATGTCTCATCAGCCGTTCTATAACAATTTTCCGTCTTTCCTGTTTCGGGGTATCATACGGAATATCCGCGAAATCCTGAAGTACCAGAGGATTATTAAAAGTAATATAAACAGGTATAAAACTGTTATCGGTATTTTTGTTTAATTCTTCCATAAGGTACGGATTGATCTTAGTTCCTGCACAAACGGAAAGTGCAGAAAATAATATCACCGAAGTGAGCAAGTATATTTTTTTATACATTAGTGATATGAATTAATGTTTTTAAAATAGCTTCCCGAAATTAAAAATTTCGTCCTCCGGAAGGCATGTTAATTAAACTTAAATAATCAAATGTTTTTCAAATATATTGAACATTTAAAGCGATAACAATTCAATTTTTGGATAATTACCTAAGCGCATTTATTTTCATTTATTTATACAGATTATTACTAAGTATTCCCGGGAATAGAAATAAAAAACCCGGTCATTCAGACCGGGTTTAATGCAAATTCCTCGTTTAAATTGATTCTGCGGTAACAACTTTATTTTACCAGGATCATCTTTCTGATACTGGTGTATACAGGTGTTTCAAGTTTGTAAAAATAAACACCGGTTGCGAGATTCTGAGCATTGAAATCAAATGTATATTTACCGGCATTATAATTTCCGTTTATAAGCTCCGCAACCTGCCTGCCTGCTATATCATATACTGTCAGCTTAACATTACCTGCTTTTGAAATATCAAACCTGATATTTGTTGTAGGATTGAACGGGTTCGGATAGTTCTGGTACAGGTAGAATTTTTCCGGAACTTCATTGCTTATTGTATTAATACCGATCACATTACTGGTTAATATATTCACAACCCTTGTGTGAACAGGAGTACCGTTTGGACCTGTACCTTTAACAGTAATGGTGTATGCTCCGGCAGTCACATTACCTGATGTTACCACTTTCATTCTGAGTGAATCAGGGTATGTGGTTAATGAATCAAGCGGTGTATCACTGGTTTTGTTCACAAATGAAGCTGAAATAGAACCTGTTCCCGGAGGTGGTGCTACTGTCGCCGTAAATTTAACTGAATTGCTGTATAGCTTTACTGCGGGTACTGAAACCCATATGTATGAACTATCCTGAATGCTGTTCAATGAATCAGATACCGGATTAACTTTCATAGCGTAATCGGGGAAGTAGGAACCCATTGTTAAATAGTTGCAGTTCCTTGCATCATACCAAACCGCATAACCTGTTACGGGATTAGCTGTCATGCCGTCATAATCACCGCGGTAACAATTCTGGTTCGCACCGCATGCAGGGCATGGATATGTAAATGTTGCATTCGATATCCTCTGGTTTGGTGCAAATGTGGTTCCGCCTGTTGTTGAGTATGTTCCCCAAACACCTGTTGTATAGTTTGCGGGATTCTCACGGGTATCGTACCATTTAATATATAGCTTGCCTGTAGTTTTTTCGCACCATATTGCAGGGAACCACTGGTCGCTTAACTCTGGATTTGCGTTATCATTTACGGTAATTTTCGATGACCAGTTAGCTCCCTGGTCGGAGCTGTATTGCAGGATAATATCAGGTTTATTCCCGCTGCCTGCCGGAACGTTTGATGCGTATACAAGATACAGCCTGCCTCTGTATGGGCCGTTTGAGTTATCCATTGCTATCATTGGGTAGGGTCTGGTTCTGGCATTGTTAATAGTCAATCTCTGTACAGCAGGATAATACGTCCCAACATATCCAGCTACATTTAATGCTGACATGACCTGAAATGTAGCGCCTCCATCAGTTGAACGGTGAAAAGTATAATTTACAGCAAATGACTGACCGGTATTGGTTACATATATTACACAGCCTCCGTTTGTTGTGCCGTTTGGTCCTACAGCTATCATTGTTCCGGGTACTGTATTACTTGAATTGTATGTCTGCGCCCAGGTTAAGCCCATATCTGTGCTTCTCGAAAAATTGCCCGGAGTTATTGCTGCATATACATAACTTGCATACGGTCCTGTTCCGGTTTCTTCAGCAGCTATTGTATTTCTGTCATTTCCTGAAACAGTAAAAATAGGAGCAGTCCAGCTGTTTCCGTTGGTTGTTGAAATGTAAATATATTGATTTGTTACCCCGGAACCATAAAGTAAATTTCCGTTGGAAAGATATGCTGACCACGGGTCACAGCATGTTGAAGGATGGTAACTCGGTTGGTTCAAAGTCCATGTTAAGCCTCCATCCATAGTATTTCTGGCATTTTGAGGATTACCATTTACGCCTACAAAAATCTGGAGCGGATTCAGTGGATTTGTAACAGCATGCTGCTCAGCTCCGTCTATTCCGATATTATGATTATCGAAACCGTCTGCATCAGTAATCACATCTAAGCTGCCATCAGGCTCAAATGCCTTGTGATGGCTCATGTATTCCCATGTTGGCTGGTCAATATTGGGGTTATTATCGTCATAATTTCTGCCGATAAAATCCTGTGCCTGGAACAGCATTACACCTGCGGTTACCGCAAAACATAACATCAGAATTTTTGTAATATTTTTCATTTATGATAGTTTAATTTATGGAATATTATATAATTCATTTAATATAATAATATTTGAAAAATAATAAAAGTCCCCGGTAGTATATTAATTGCGGGTATTTCGGTAATTTAGAGAGTTTGTTCAATAAATTTCATTAGCAGCATAAAAAAAGGTCTATTCAATCAACCGAAAGAACAGACCTCCTGAGTTTTAAAATACTATGTTTACTTCACAAGAATCATCTTCTTGATGCTTGTATAATCAGGTGTTTCGAGTTTATAGAAATATATTCCTGATGGCGCATTAGTCCCGTCAAACGAGTATTTATGTATACCAGAACCCAAATACGTATCTACTAGAGTTTGTATTTCTACACCAGCAGAATTATATATAGTTAGTTTAACGTTCATTTCTTTCGAGATTGAAAAAGAAATATCGGTTATTGGATTAAAAGGATTCGGGAAATTCTGGAATAGATTAATTAAGCCACCTGGTGCTGTTTTATCATCAGTTTCACAGTAGCAATCTCCGTCAATTCCGACATCTACAATATTTTGAGGATAGAAATAATGTAGACAAGGAGGATATGAGCAATCAATATCGTTTACAGTAGCATAATGAATTCTATCACAAGAAGATGTGAAAGTATAATATGCAACTCCACTTGAGTTTGTAATTAACTCAGTACTAAAACCTCCATTATTCCATATGGAAATATGTGCTCCAACCCTATAGTCGTATGTATGAAATGATAATGTAAGTGGGCAAGCAACGGAATGAACATTGTATGTAAATAAAATTAACATTGAAACATAAACTAACTTCAGGTTCGAAAATTTAAATGTTTTCATTTTTTTAAATTTAAAGTTATAAAAAATTGTTAATTCTGTAAAATTTTTTCCTTTCTAATTGGTTAATTTTATTTTTATAAGAAACCCGGTTTCCCGGGTTTCTTATATTTAATTGTTGATTATTTTTCTATAATAGAAACAAGGTTTGAAAATTACTGCGTTATTTTACCAATATCATCTTCTTTATGCTTGTGTAATCAGGTGTTTCGAGCTTGTAGAAATAAACACCTGTTGCCAGATTCTCTGCATTAAAGTCAAATGAATACTCGCCTGCATTATAGTTTGCGTTTGTTATTTCAGCAACCTGTTTACCTGAAATATCATAAATAGCCAGTTTTACATTCCCTGATCTTGCAAGATCGAACCTTATCTTCGTGTTCGGGTTGAACGGGTTCGGGTAGTTCTGGTACAGGAAGAACTTTTCGGGAATATTGGTACTGTTGGTATTAATTGCTACTGCTCCTACATTTACGGTTATTGTCCGTACATGAACAGGTGTTCCGTTCGGTCCGTTTCCTTTTACACTGATAGTATAAATTGCTGAAGGAACGCCGCCGGATGTTTTTACCCTCAATCTTAATGAATCAGGGAAAGTTGTTAATCTATCCTGTGCTGCAGGAGTTGTCCTGTTCAGGAATGTTAATGTCATTGTGCCTGAACCCGGTGGATTGGTAACTGTTGCAGTAAATAATGCAGTATCTGAATACAATTTAACTGCCGGAATGCTTATATAAGCAAATCCGCTGTCGTTTGTTCCGTTTGAAATGTTTACAACCGGAGTTGTCTTCATTGCGAAATCAGGGAAATAAGCTCCCATTGTCTGGTAGTTGCAGTTTCTTGGATCCCACCATGCAGCAAAACCAACTTTTGGATTTGCATGAATACCGTCATAATCACCTCTGTAACAGTTCTGGTTTGCACCGCATGCAGGACATGGATATGTCCATGATGCATTTGAAATTCTTTGGTTTGCAGCAAAAGTCTGACCGCCATCTGTTGAGTATGTTGCCCAAACACCTGTAGTATATGATGCAGGGTTCTCGCGTGTATCATACCACTTTATATACAGTTTACCTGATGATTTTTCACACCATACTGCCGGGAACCACTGATCACTTAACTGGGGATTAGCATTATCATTTACTCTAATCCTTGGTGACCATGTTGCGCCCTGATCAGAACTCCATTTTAAAATTATATCCGGTTTATTTCCGTTACCTGCCGGTTCATTTGATGCGTATACACAATACAGTCTGCCTCTATATGGACCATTTGAATTATCCATTGCTATCATTGGATAGGGCCTTGTGCGCGCGTTATTTATTACCAGCCTCGATGCTGAATTCAATGTTCCTACATAACCGGCATCTGTTATTGTAGACATCAAAGAAAATGAACCTGAAGCGCCTCCGTTAGTAGAACGGAAAAAATTATAGTGTACAGGTACGGGGTTAGCGTTTGTATTTGTTACGTAGATCACGCATCCGCCGTTTGTAGTGCCGTTTGGTCCGACAGCGATCATTGTACCGGGAGTAATATTAGAAGAACTGAAAGTCTGTGTCCATGTCAAACCTCCATCAGTGCTTCTTGCGAAGTTACCTGGAGTTATGGCTGCATACAAATAGTTTGCAAAAGGACCTGTTCCGGTTTCTTCAGCAGCTAAAGTATTTCTGTCATTTCCGCTAACTGAAAGTACCGGGGAAGTCCAGCTGTTTCCGTTGGTAGTTGAACGGTAAATATATTGACCGCTCACACCTGAGCCGTAAATTAATGTTCCGTTTGCTAAATAGGCAGCCCAGGGGTCACAACATGTGCTAGAATGGTATGCCGGGTTATTAAGTGTCCATGTCAGACCGCCATCCATTGTATTTCTTGCATTTTGCGGAGAGCCTGAACCATTTACGCTGACAAATATCTGTATTGGATTCAACGGATTAGATGTTACATGCTGTTCAGCATAATCAATACCGATATCATAATTATCAAATCCTGATTGATCTGTAATTATATCACCCGAATTATCATTCTGCTGGAATGCATGTAAATGTGATTTAGATTCCATTGTTGGTTGATCTATATAAGGATTACTATCATCAGAATTATGGAAAATATCTTGTGCCTGGAAAAGCAGTATGCCTGCTGCGGTAAAAAACGAAAGCAGCAGAACTTGTGTAAATTTTTTCATCTGTGATTTGTTAGTTTTTAGAAAATGTTAATTGATTTTCGAAATATAAACTCATTTCTCTATATATGCAATAGTTAAGCAGGGCAGTTTAATTAACCGAAATACGTGAGTACCTGATAATTCAAAAAAAAGGGGGGATATCCCCCTTTTTTTACCAATCAATTTATTTCTATTAGTTAAAGGTGTAAGTATTTTAAACGGCAACAGCTCGAAAAATCTTCAGGTCAAGGACTTCGCAGCATGAATTCTGTTACTATTTTATCATCAACATCTTTTTGGTAGAAATTGTTTTGCCATCAGCCGATAATGAATAGAAGTACGTACCGCTTGAAAGGTTAGAACCATTGAAATCAACCCTGTATTTGCCGGGTTTCATTTGCTGAGCGACCGGTACAGCAATTTCATTTCCAAGGATATCAAATATCCTGATCTTTATTTCAGATGTTTTTGCAACTGAAAAATCAATTTGTGTTACAGGGTTAAACGGATTCGGGAAGTTTTGCGATAAAGAATATTCGCCGGCAACTGTACTTAAGTTAATTATCCCGATAGGTATATATATCCTTACGTTCTTGTTAAGGCTCCAGTTCCATTGGTCTGATGTATCTGCCTCAAAATTATTATTTGTGCTGTTACCTGTAGCATATAATGTATCCATTCCCGGGGCACCAGGTGCTGTATACCTGACTATCCAGCTTACAGTATCATTGCTGAATGGCTTCGGGTGAGCATGAGTTAACTCCCAATCCTGCCTGCGAACCATAGTATCGCCCGCTACAGGGTGAAGAGAATTTGTATCAAGATAAGATGCCAGATTGAATCCGCCTGTAATTGCTGGACCGTGGGAAACGCTTACCCTGAAATTTACTGTTTGTCCTGCAGCTACACTATCGGGACCGGTAATATTAACGGATACTGACGGAGTATTAACCTGCAGCCCGTGGCATACGCATCCAAGGCCTTCTCCGCCCTTCTTTGTTGTCCCTGTATACCCGGTGGGGAACCAGTAGAACGAATAAGCGAATAAACTGATAACAAATAATGCCGTTACCGGAAAAAATATTTTTCTGTAATTAAATTTCATTTTTGTGTTTTTGTAGTATAAAATTAATGATTATTGTAAATTTACCCAATTTTTAGAAAATAATAAACCCCGTTTAAAATGCTTAAACGGGGTTGAAAATATAAAATATTGTTATTCTTATTTAACCAATATCATTTTCTTTGTGTCAATTTTCTGTCCGTCAACAGAAAGTGAATAGAAGTAAATTCCGGTTGCAAGATTTGAAGCATTAAAATCTGCTGAATATTTACCTGCAGCAAGATTACCGTTGAAGACGGTGGCAACTTCGTTGCCAAGTACATCAAATACTTTTATCGCAACATATGATGCTTTCGCGATATCATATTTTATCTGTGTTGTCGGGTTAAACGGGTTTGGATAGTTCTGTTTTAACCCGAATGATGCAGGCACTTCAGAGGATATCTGGCCGTTTGAAACTACCGGTGTAACATTATAAGTAATGTTAAGTTTATCAACACCGCTGCCATGCTGGAAAAGTACAGTTGCTTTATCCATGAATACCACACCCGCTGCCGGTGAGCTTGTTGCAGGAATTGTCAGAAAATTCGAGCCCTGGTCAAGTGAAAGATAGGTGTTAGTTCCGTACTGATCGTATGTAACAGCAGTTGGGTCATCTTTAGCAATATCTGTTGCCCAAAGGCTGCCTGATTGATTTAAATTATTGAATGAAGTTGCCATATTGTTGCTTTTCCAGAAACTGCCGGATGACCATGTTGTATGATACATCAGGTTTAAATCCTGTGAAGTATTTGCCATCATCGGGATCTCTGAACCTGAAACAGTATTGATGAGTGTCCAGTTCATTCCGCCGTTAACTGATTTCCATACTTTTCCTGAACCTGAACCTGTTGTACCGTCGCCAATTATAATTGTATTCGGATTTTCGAACTGAACTATTACATCACAAGGACTTCTGAATGTACCGCCGGGTTCGCCGCCGCTGAGCAGGGTCCACGTTCCGCCCCAGTTTGTTGAAACTCTTAAAGGCGCATTATCAGGCGCCAGGTACACTGTGTTCGGATTGTTGGGATCAACTTCCAAAGGCATACCGTATGAAGTTAAATTGATCGGGTTAATTGAATTTGTCCATGTTGTACCGTAATCCGTGCTTACAATTACTCTTCCGCCGGATGAACCCATTGAAGCTATCATCAGGTTTGTATCAACGGTATTAACAAAAAAAGAGTGGCATGAACTGCCCGGTACAGAACCGTTCAAAGTTATCCAGGTTTCGCCTTTATCAAGACTTCTTCTTAAAACCGTACCTGCAAGAATAAAAATACCATTTTTATTTTTTGGATGAACGCAGAAAGGATTGCCGATATTTCCGCTTGTGTTCTGTTTCCTTACAAGTGTCTTGGTTACAGTAACGCCGCTCTGGAAGTTCCATGATGAACCTCCGTCTGTTGTTCTTAAAATTGCTTTGTTATTATTTGCTACTGCCCAGCCGTTATTTCCGTTGAAAAAGAAAATATCGCTTAAATATCCCTGCATCGGGTTCTGCTGGTATGCTCTTGTATTGCCTGCATCACTTGAAAAATTAATGAAACCGCCTCCGCCGCAAGTATAAAAAGCAGAAGCGTTAAGCATTGATACTCCTCTTACCTCGGGTCTTACTGCGCTTTTATAATCTTTTATTGACCAGTTTGAACCGTTATATACTGCTATAACACCATCAGCGCCTGTTGCAACAATTGCGGGATTCACAGCATCAATTGAAAGCAGGTTTGTTGTAGTGCCGGTTGAATAGCTTGACCATGAAGTACCGCCGTTAACAGTATATATAACTGTACCGTTGTTTCCGCAGGCATAACCGGTATTTGCATTTAAGAATTTAACACCGTTAAGATCGTTTGAAGTACCGCTTGTCTGCAGTGACCAGTTTGCACCGCCGTTAACAGATTTCATAACTCTTCCGCCGGCACCTACTAACCATCCTGTGTTTTCATCAGCAAAGTAAACGCCGTTTACGTCTGCTCCTCCAACACTATAGTTTGTATATGTACTGCCGCCGTTTGTGCTTACCTGAACTGCACCGCCATCACCAACAAGCCAAATTTTCTGGTTAATTGCATGAACGGAATTAAAATTGGATGAACCGGCGTTGGGGTATGAACCGAAATTCGCGCCGCCATCATAAGAAATAAATATCGCGCCGCCATCACCTGCCGCAATTACAAAACTTCCGTCTTTGGAATGAACTGAATTGAATCCTGTTTGTGAATAGGTGCTTACTGCGAACATAATAAGCCCTAAGAAAACTGTCAATAGTTTCTTCATTTTTCGTTCTTAGTGTTTAAATATTAATAAATTTAATTATAATTTGGTAAAAATATGGAAAGATTTCTATTAATGCAATACGTAATAATTAAACATCCTAACAGATTTAGTTACTAATATTTAGCAAAAAACCATAAAAACTTTTAAAAATTAAATAAAATCGTTATCTTTGCCTTAATATCGAAAAAATCACTGTTTTTGCAGAAATTAAGGAGGCAGCATGCTGCAATTTATTGAAAAAATGCTTTGGAAAAGCCGGTATATGGTTTTTCTGGCTGTAGTATCAGCAATATTTTCCGCTTTGATAATGATTGTTATGGGTACAATTGAAGTAATTGGTGTTGTTGGTGAATTCTCCCACGCTTTTTCCAGCACACAGGCTTACGAAGAATTTGGTAAGAACGCAGTCTCACACCTTGTTGGAGCAATTGATTATTATCTTATAGGCACAGTATTCCTGATTTTCGGAATAGGATTATATGAACTGTTTATCAGCAAAATTGATATTGCAGAAAAAGATGAAACATCTTCAAAAGTACTTATCATTCACGATCTTGATGCGCTGAAAGAAAAAATTGCAAAGGTTGTTATTATGGTGCTTATAGTGACATTCTTTAAGTACGCAATCAATTTTCACTACGGTGAAATGATAAACCTGCTTTACCTGAGTATCGGCATATTGCTGATAGCTGTATCAATTTATCTGACGCATAAATCAAATCACCCGGCGGTACACGGCGGCAAATAGTTAATATCAAATATCAAATAGCAATCCTCTTGTTAAGTAAGTCTTCGTCCGGCTTAAAGGACTATAATATTTTATAATATGTATGTTGAGTGGCTTAGAGATTATTGTATGAAGTTCCCGGGTGCGACTGAAGAAATTCAGTGGGAAGATCATTTGTTGTTTAAAGTAGGCGGAAAAATTTTTGTAATTGCTGCTATGGATAATGCCGCAGAAAATATCATGTCATTAAAAAGTGACCCGGAAGAATTTGATGAACTTGTGGAAAATGAAGGAATTGTACCTGCGCCATACCTTGCGAAAAGTAAATGGATTGCCGTAAAAAAGAACTGCAGGCTAAAACCCGCTGAGCTTAAAGCTCTTATCAAAACATCATATGAGCTTGTGTATGATAAACTCCCCAAAAAGATTAAGCAGAGTATATCTGTTTAACGAAAAGGAGCTGTTTAAATTAATTGCCGATTTCCTTGCCTGATTTATAGTCAATAAATTTTGAATCCTTTGCCGGTCTCTGCAGAAAAGAAATTTCGTTGGTGATATCTTTCTGCTGAAGCACAGTATTGCCAATCATAAAACCATTGATTGTAGTTTCGGCAATTGAATATTTTTTGCCGCTGAATGTAATTGCCAGTCCGTTGGTATTGCTGAATTTACCTTCAACTGCAACCGAAATATGGCCGGGTGAATAAACCAGCAGGTAATCAATTCCAGCCTGCTCTAATAATGAGGCATAAAGAATTGTCAACCCGCTGCAGTCAGATACACCCGTCATAAGCACTTCATTGGGGCGTTTCAATACTTCATATCCGCCATAAGCTTCCTTCTGGCTGAAAGAGATTGCTGAAGTTACAAAATTAAGTAAACTCTGTGCAGTTTCTTCTTTTGAAGAACCATCTTTTACTATCAATTTAACAAGGCGGGTCAGACTTTTTTCGCCCGGCACTGATACAAATGCACCGTGATTTGCCAGGTATTTGTTCTTTTTCACTTCGGGGTCATTCTTGCCGCCATATATTGTAACATCATCGGCAAAATCCGCCAGCTCATTTAATGATTGGGTATATTCAATTCCATTGCTGAGTTTTACAGTTATACTTCTTGTACTATCAGACTTAAAATCATTCTTCGGGAATCTGAATAGCATTCTGCCTGTACCTTTGAGAGTGTATGCTCCCAGGAATACATCGCCGTTTTGTTCAAAGCCGAATTCAACAGCGTTCCTGTCAATAGTAAGCTTATTCAGCGTAGTACTGCTGTCATAATCCTTTTTGTTAATGCTGAAGTACAGGGTTTTTTCATCCATATCGTAGAGCTTCAGGTCAGCTTCTGTGCCCGTTACCTGCTGCACAAAATCTTTATTTCTGAACAGTGGCTCAGACATATAGCTTACCACTACATCCCTCAGCCGTTTGTTGTTATGGGTATCGGTCAGCTCATCTGTTTTTTGGCGGCAATCAAAACTTATTGCACTAAAGAGCAGGAGGGCATAGATGAATAGTTTATTTTTCAATATGCTGAATTATTTTATCCAATATAAAAAGTATATATGATATCTGAAATTGATATATTGAAGTATAAGTTATTATTAGAAAGGTCATTAAACTCCGGGAATTTCCCCTCACCCTTTCACGAAGGAACTCCTGTTGAGCGGGATGGGGGCAGGGGAGTTTTCGAAAAAGAACTTCGTTGAGAGAAACAAGTAAAGGGTAATATGCTCCCCTCTCCCTACGGGAGAGGGGCAGGGGGATTTTCGAAAAAGAACTTCGTTGGGAGAAACAAGTAAAGAGTAATATGCTCCCCTCTCCCTCTGGGAGAGGGGCAGGGGGTGAGGGTATAAAACAGCAAAGTTCTAAAATACAATTTGTTCTTGCTATGTAGTGCAGTGAACGGAATAATTTAAGTAAGCGTTTCATAGTAAACTTTTCATTAAATTTGCAGACCGGTATGAATAATTCTGCTCCCGTAGTGTAATGGATAGCACGTCAGGTTCCGGTCCTGCCGGTGAGGGTTCGAGTCCTTCCGGGAGTACAAATTCAATTAACAATGAGTAATTAACAATTATCAATATTCTGTTTCAAGTATTTGTTTGTTGATTGTTAAAGGTAGTTGAGCCGCAATTACTTTGCGGCGAAACCTTACTCCGCAGGAGGAAGGCTCACTGTTCATTGTTAATTGTTAATTGCCAAATGGAAGCATTACTTAAAACCATCGAAATACTCGGTATATTTGCTTTTGCTATAACGGGTATCATTGAAGCCCGCAGGAAGCAGATGGATATTATCGGCACGTATTCCGTCGCTATGATAACAGCCTTCGGCGGTGGAACACTAAGGGATGTTCTCATAAATCATTACCCTTTATTCTGGATCCAAAACTACAATTACCCCGTAATGATACTTGTCCTTGCAATTTTTTCAATATTTATTCTCAGAAAATCAAACAGTTTTTCAAAACCTGTGCTTATGATACTCGGTTTGCTTGATGCACTTGGACTGGGTCTTTTCAGTGCCGTGGGTACAAGCTACGCATTGAGCGCGGGAGTATTCTGGTTCAATGCCGTGCTGATAGGGGTTGTTACAGGTATATTCGGCGGGGTACTGCGTGATGTTATCTGCAACGAAGTGCCGGTATTTTTTAAACAATCACAATTATACGCAACCTGTTCGTTTATCGGTTCATTGGTATTTGTAATACTTGCTAATTATTTCCCGGTTGATTCATTTGTACCGCTTGCAGCATGTATTGCATCTGCGTTTGCACTGCGTGTGATATCCATTAAGTATAACATTCAGCTGAAATTTTAATTCAGGGTGACTACGAAAGAGAAATTCTCATACGATAAGACCCTTAAGACTGATAAAGATAATTCATTCCTCAATCTGCAGCAATTTTTGTTCATTACTTCCAGACAGCTTACACAGTTTTTCTATTATACAAGAGTTACACCGCACCAGGTAATATTGCTTTCTATGATATTCGGCATTACTGCTTCTTACCTTATTATCCAGTCCTCAAAATTGTATGCAGTGATCGGAGCAATCCTGTTATTTTACAAGAACGTGCTTGATAAAGTAGACGGCTCGCTTGCGCGTGCAAAAGGACTCGACTCACGCCGCGGCAGGTTCTACGATTCAATTTCAGACTTCATTGTAACATTCACCAGCTTTACGGCAATATCGTACAGCCTGTATCTTCAGTACAATTCTGTTTATGCAATTGTTCTGGGTTACACTGCCATGATTTTTTCTATGCTGCAATGTTCATATTTCATATTCTACCAGGTTTCATTTATCAAGTCTACAGGAAAGGATACAGTAAACCGTATTCTAGAAACTGTAACCGATGAAGATAAAATTCAACAGGATAAATGGACAACTTTTCTGCAGCGGATATTTATGCTCATTTACGGCTGGCAGGATAAATTATTTTATAAAGTTGATAAGAGACTTATCTCCGGATTCAGCGGTAATGAAACTAAGCTGCGCGCATGGTACCAAAACAGACCATTCCTTACGTTTGCAAGCTCACTTTCTATAGGTACGCATATCTTCCTGATAAGCATTTCAGCTATAATTGGCAGGTTTGACTACTATATATTTGTGAATTTAATATTGATGAACTTATTGCTAATTTTAAGTGTTGTATTTCATTACATATCAACTGTAAATAAACTAAAAACATAAATTTTGTTCTATATCACCCGCAAATTCCATTTCTCAGCATCTCACAGGGTATATGACCCCAAACTGAGCGATGAAGATAATTTTAAGCGCTACGGCAAGTGTTCAAACCCAAACGGGCACGGGCATAATTATGAAATGGATGTAACAGTAGCAGGTGAAGTTGACCCGCTTGTAGGATACGTTATGGATCTGACCGAGCTGAAACTGCTTGTTGAGAAGATTATTATAAATAAGGTCGATCACAAAAACCTTAACCTGGATGTCGATTTCATGAGCGGTGTGTTACCATCCACGGAAAATATCGCATTCTCATTCTGGAACCAGCTTGAAGAAAAGATCAATTCACCCGGCAGGAAGCTGTATTCCATTAAGATCCGGGAAACGGTAAATAATTCCGTTGAGTACAAAGGAAATAACTGAAATATTTTAGAGTTTAACGAACTAATAATGGCTGATAAAAAAAGAAGTAACGGTATTACACAGGATGATGATAATAATATCATCAGGGTAGATTATTCAGATGAATCAATTAAGAAGCTTGAAGAAAGCGTTGTAAATATACTTGCTGAAATAGGCGAAGACCCCAAACGGGAAGGATTGATCAGAACCCCCAACCGTGTTGCAAAGGCTTACAAATTTTTGACAAAGGGATACAGCGAAGATATTGAAAAGCTTCTTAATAATGCTATATTCAATGAGCATTATGATGAAATGGTAATTGTAAAGGATATCGATTTCTATAGTTTGTGTGAGCATCACCTGCTGCCGTTTTTCGGCAAGTGCCATATCGCGTATATACCAAACGGTAAAATTGTGGGACTTAGCAAGCTGCCCAGGATGGTTGAAATGTTCAGCCGCCGCCTGCAGGTGCAGGAGCGTATGACCCGCGAAATAGGGGATATGATAAACAAAGTACTTGAACCCAAAGGCGTTGCCGTGGTGACAGAAGCTTCACATTTATGCATGATGATGCGCGGCGTTGAAAAGCAGAATTCCGTCGCAACTGCTTCTGCGATGCTTGGCAGATTCAAATCAGATGAAAAAACCAGAACAGAATTTTTGAAACTGATAGGGAAGTAAAAAGTGATAACACTTCTGAAGTCTTTAAGACTTCAGAAGTGTTATGTTAATTACCCATTGATTGACTTTTTGACCAACAACAATAGAGTCTTAATCCAATTTCCCCGTTGTTGGTATTGTTGACCAACAACAAAGGATTATATAAATAATTTGTTAACCACCAACGAAATAAAACAATTCGCTTCGCTCAAACAGAAAAAATTCAGGCTTGAGCACGGCAAATATTTAATTGAAGGCTTTCATTTAATAGAGGAGTGTCTCAGCTCGCCGCATGAGCTGGAGTACATCATTCTGCGAAATGATGTTGACCTGCAGGGTCATACAGCCATACTCGAAAAAATTGCGCAGAATAAAACAATTGTCGAACCTTTACCGGAAAAATTATTTAACAAACTTGTTGATACTGAATCCTCACAGGGAATTGTGGGAGTTGTGAACCGCCCTGAGATTAGTAAAACAAACTCACTAGGTGACCTGATAATTGCGCTTGATAAGGTCAGCGACCCCGGCAACTTAGGTACAATAATCCGTACTGCTTATTGGTTTGGTGTTGACCAGATTCTGCTGAGCGAAGACTCGGCTGACCCGTATAATCCCAAAGTAGTTCGCTCAACCCAGGGCGGGATTTTCCATACCAATATTACCGAAGATGCTGATCTTGCAGTTGAGCTGAAGAAACTTGAATCAAAAGGGTATTCAGTTTACCTGTTTACACTTGATGCAGAAAGCTCATTATCGCAGATCACTCAATCAGCGAAATCTGATAAATCTGTGATCGTGTTTGGAAGCGAAGCCCACGGTATTTCAAAAGAAATTATGGATATGGGATTTGGGAAAGTGAAAATTGAAGGATACTCAGCAAGCGAATCACTCAATGTAGCAATTTCGGCGGGAATCGCGCTGTATGAATTCAAACAGCGTGCTATAGAAAAATAGCTCTAACCCCTTTGTTAGTGTTACAACTGCCTAGGCAGTTCATTAACAACAAAAACTACTTAATTATAACCATTTTTTTAGTATCACTAAATCCATCAGTTTCCAATTTATAATAATACACACCGCTTGGCAGATTCGTAGCATTGAATATTTCCACATACGTATTTGCCTGCCTGTATCCATCCACCAGCACAGCAACTTCTTTGCCAAGCTCATCGTATACTGTTAGCTTAACATATCCATTTTTCGGCATTCCGTATTTTATTTTGGTAACGGGATTGAACGGATTTGGATAGTTTTGGTAAAGCATATATGAGTTGGGTATCTCTACTGTTTGTATTCCGCCAGTTGGACAGGTGTATGTTAATCTTACGCACCAGGCGTGAAGTGAACCAGTATCCCCGGAATTACCTGTATCTGTTACAGCCATTTTCCAGTATCCATCAGTACTAATGCCATTGAAAGGTGCAAGAGGGCTTGAGGGTTTGTATGTGCCTGTAAATGGGGCTGTGCCGGATGAAAGCGGGATCAATGCAGAATCATCAAGTACAGTATTTATGAAATTATCACCTGAACCGCCCACAAAATTGACTATCAATGAACCGGTATTCCCTTTTCGTAAATATACCCTTAAATCAGAAAGCCATGTGTGATTAATATTTGTCAGAACTGCATTAACGTCATTTACAATACACCCATTGCCTAGAAATACAAATATAGAATCAGTGGCTGTTGAATGATCCAACACCAGTATATTCAATCCGCTTCTGCAGAAACTTTGCTGTGCGCTTTGCGGTAAAACAACTTCTGTCATAAGTGAAACAAATAGCATATATATTATTAACAGTAAGATTTTCTTTTTCATAATCTAATTTATTTAATTATAACCATTTTTTTAGTATCACTAAATCCATCAGCTTCAAGTTTATAATAGTACACACCACTTGGCAGATTAGTAGCATTAAATTCAGCTTCATAAGTATTTGCCTCCTTGTAATTGTCAACAAGTACATCTACCTCTTTGCCAAGCTCATCGTAAACCGTTAGCTTAACATTTCCATTTTTCGGCATTCCGTATTTTATTTTGGTAACGGGATTGAACGGATTTGGATAGTTTTGGTAAAGCCTGAATGTGTTAGGGATCTGTAAAGATTGTAACCCGCCTGTAACACAACTTATAGTTAATTGTACACACCAGGCTTTTATTATTCCTGTATCTCCGCTTGCAGTATCACTAACCAGAAGTCTCCAATAACCGTTTGGGTTAATTCCGTAAAACGAATGAAGGGAGTTTATTGGTCTGTAGTTGCCGCTAAAAGGGGCAGTTCCTTCAGAAATTAAGATTGAGGCCGAATCATCAAGCTTTGTGTTAATGAAGTTGTCGCCTGAGCCTCCAATTCTGTTTAGTAGCTGCACTCCGGTATTTCCTTTCTGTATATACACAATCAGGTCACTATCCCATGTATGAAGTATCGTATCTAAAATAACATTTAGATCATACACAACACATGCTCCGGTATTAACAAGAACGGAATCTTTGGTAGTTGCGTTCTGCTGTATGCTGATATTTAGACCATTCCTGCAGTTGGTTTGCTGCAGAAACTGAGATTCCAGTTTATAGATTGGAAATAAAGATGCAACCAAGATTAGAATTAGTTGTAATTTCATAATTCCATTTATTTAATTATAACCATTTTTTTAGTATCACTAAATCCTTCAGCTTCCAGCTTATAATAATACGCACCACTTGGCAGATTTGTTGCATTAAATTCAGCTTCATAAGTATTTGCCTGCCTGTATCCATCCACAAGAACAGCGACCTCTTTTCCAAGTTCATCGTATACTGATAGCTTAACGTATCCATTTTTCGGCAGTCCGTATTTTATTTTGGTAACGGGATTGAACGGATTTGGATAGTTTTGGTAGAGTCTGAATGTATTGGGAATTTCAAATGATTCATTTATGCCATCTATAAATCCAATTGTTATAACCAAACACCAGGTCTTCAGAAGTCCGGTATCACCCGTAGCGTTATCAGTAATTGATAATACCCAATACCCATTGGCAGAATTACTGTTAAATGCATTCAACAGCTGATTAGGTCTGAATGAACCTGTAAATGGTGGTGCGACGCTGTCAATAATAAGCGTAGCAGAATCATTTAACACAGTCCCTATAAAATTATCACCAGAACCTCCTGTATTATTAAATAGTCTGACAGAAGTATTGTTCTTTCTAAGTTCAATTTTAAGATCACTAACCCAGGTGTGCAGAAGGGTGTCAATTCTGACGTTTACATCCAAGACGTTATTTAATACAACATTAACTAAAATTGAATCACGTACAGTGCCATTATCTATGACGGGTATATTTACTCCGTTCCTGCAAAAAGTTTGTTGCGGTTGAGCAATTATATTTATAGAATTTATTAGAAGAAATAAAGCAAAGATGTATTTTTTGGTTTTCATAGTTGTTACTTTTTCAGGATTGTAAAACATGAAATCGATAAAACATAATAAATCCTGTTTGATAAATCAATGTAAAACCATTTTATTAAATCCGTGCAGTTACCTTATTACCGTTACATTAATCTTGCTAATTTCCAAAAAATTAGATAATTTGTAGTAACTATAAGCAATTAAGTAAGAAAAGCTATTCCATCACTAATTGAAAATATTAGCTTTTTCAGACTAATGCCGAAAAAACTCGG